>JBDTPH010000268.1:0-12355 GCA_039932795.1 Chloroflexota bacterium | reverse complement strand
TGGCAGAGAGCATATTCTAAGCCTGTTGAATATCCTAAGTCTAATGGAGCGAAGCATCCCTACTTAAGCGGGCAAGACTTTCACCTGCATGATTTGCCATGAATTGCTGAAGCATTTCAAAATTCAAAATCGGCCGTTTGTTGCAGTGCAGGTGTGTCCTTCGGGACAGTGAAATACCTGAAAGGAATAACCTATGGCATGGGAGCGTAGAATCATGCGGACGATTCGTGTCCGCAACGAAAATAAGGCCGGCACGCTGGCACGTTTGCTGGCGGCAATTTCGAGCATGGGAGCGAGTGTCGGCACCATTGAGTTGATCAATGAAACCACCAGCTCCGTGGTGCGTGACATTACCGTATATGCAGACGATGCCGAGCACATGGATAAGGTGATCGAAGCCATGCGCGATAATGAAGGCACGCGCGTCATGGAAATTCGTGATGAAGTGCTTGCGCTTCATCTAAAAGGGAAGATCGCCATCCGCTCACGTTATCCCATTGATTCGATCGCAACCCTGCGCCGTGTGTATACGCCGGGCGTGGCCGAAGTCTGTTTGAAGATCGCGGATGACCCTGAACTGGCACGGCTGTATACAAGTGTGAGTCATTTTGTTGCCATTGTTACAGATGGGACTGCCGTTCTGGGCCTGGGCGATATTGGTCCACTGGCAAGCATGCCCGTCATGGAAGGCAAAGCCATGTTGATGGAAACACTGGTTGGGCTTTCGGGTATGCCGATCCTGTTGAATACTAAAAATGTCGATGAAATTGTCCAGGCGGTGGCAGCCATTTCACCAACCTTTGCCGCCATCCAACTGGAGGATATTTCTGCGCCGCGCTGCTTTGAAGTGGAGGAGCGTTTACAAGCCATGCTGGATATTCCAGTCATGCATGATGACCAGCACGGGACGGCGGTGGTCAGTACTGCGGCGCTGAGGGTGGCTGCAAATCGCACCGGCGTGGACATCAACAAGACATTGATCGGACAGATCGGCCTGGGCGCGGCCGGCAACGCGATCGGGAAGATGGTCATGCGTCTCACGGGCAACCCTGTATTGGGTACAGATATGAATGAGGACGCGGTCGACCGCTTCGCGCGCGATGGCGGCAGGAGAGCCAGCTTGAGAGAGATCATGGCTGAATGTGACATTGTCATCGCCACCACGGGCGCGCCGAACCTCATCAAACCTGAAATGATCCGCAAGGGACAGATCATCCTTGCGCTATCGAATCCCAATGCCGAGATTGATCCCGATGTTGCGCTGGCTCATGGCGCTGCGTTCGCCGCGGACGGTAAATCGGTTAACAACGTGCTGGGGTTCCCCGGCATTTTACGCGGCGCAGTGGATGCGAATGCACCGCGCATCACCAACGAGATGTTGCTGGCTGCGGTGGATGTGCTTGTTCGCATGACGCCCGCAGGTGAGCTGATGCCCAATCCGCTCGATAAGAAGGTGCATCTCGAAGTGGCGCGCGCCGTGGCACAGACCGCCATGAACCAGGGCATTGCACGGGCAGATTTTGTCCACTATGTGGAGGCATAAAAAAGTAGGGATGGGCAGCTGCCCATCCCTACTTTTTTATCAGACGGTTTCCCTGATCAGCTCCTTCAAGGCAGTCCCCAGTCGTGTAATTCCTTCGCGGATTGTGTCGGGATCCGAATACGAGAAGTTGATCCGCATCGTGTTCTTTCCGCCACCTTTCGGGTGGAAGGCCTCCCCCGGGACAAAGGCAACCTTCTTCTCGATCGCGAGCTTGAGGACATCGGCTGCATCCATTTCTTCGGGCAATGTGCCCCACAGGAACATGCCGCCGTGCGGACGGCTCCAGGTCACTTCGGTGGGGAACATCTCTTCCATCATTTCGAACATCACATCGCGGCGTTCCTTATAGGTGGCACGGATCACCTTGACATGTTCATCCAGGAAACCGCCTTTGCCCACTTCATACGCAACATACTGATTGAAGGAGGCTGTGTGCAGATCCGCGGCCTGCTTCGTCATCACCAGTTTGCGAATTACCTCAGGCGGGGCGACCACCCATGCAAGCCTTAAGCCTGGTGCAAGCAGTTTCGAGAAGGTGCTCAGATAAATGACATTGCCGCTGTACTGTCCGCCGTTGGGGCCGCGGAACTGACTATCCAGTGAAGCAACAGAGGGGATGTGGTCGCCTTCGTAGCGCAGCTGACCGTATGGATCGTCCTCGACGATGGGCACGCCGTATTTATCCGCCAGTTCGACCAGCTTCCTGCGGCGTTCCAGACTGAGGGTGGAGCCGCTCGGGTTCTGGAAGTTCGGCAAAATGTAAATGAACTTCGGCCCGATGCGCAGGGCCGCCTCGAGTTCGTCCACGATCATGCCGTCCTCATCTGTGCGGACGGGGATGTACTGCGCGCCATACGAGTTCCATGCCTGTAATGCGCCCAGATACGTCGGTGACTCAACGACGATGTAATCGCCGCGGTTGACAAACAGCCGCCCGATAAAATCCAGCGCCTGTTGTGACCCGGAGGTGATCAGGATATTGTCAGGTGAGATTTCCACGCTGTAGCGTGCATTGTGCCGTGCGATCATCTCGCGTAGAGGCAGGTATCCTTCTGTTGTGCTGTACTGCAAAGCCTGTGGACCAAAATGATCGATTACGTAATTGCACGCCTCACGGAACTCATGCAGTGGAAAAACCTCGGGCGCAGGCAGTCCCCCCGCGAACGAAATGATATCAGGCTGCTCTGTGAATTTGAGCAGTTCACGAATGACCGAACTTCCCATCTTTTGCATACGGTGAGCATAACGATACTCCCAGGGTGTTTGCATATTTTCTCCTTGAGAAAAGAATAAAAAAGCCTGACAGGTATAGGGGTACCCGTCAGGCGTGCTGACCTTTTGACATCAGGATGTCATGAAGGAATATTGCCAGAATTCGTCTCATGGCTCTTATATCTTACCCAATTTCGTTTCATCGCGCAATTGACAATTGACATACGATTTGCATGATGCAGCGAACTGTAAGGTTATACTTTGCTGATAGGTGCTAATGAAAGAGGATCTGACGGCTTTACTCTCTCAACTGGCAAACGAGGATTACTGTTATCTCACTACCAAAGGACGCCTGAGTGGACGCCCGCATGAGATTGAGATCTGGTTCGGTATTGAAAACAATAGCCTTTATCTCCTCTCTGGCAGCCATAACTCAGATTGGGTGAAGAATCTGCTCAAAGACCCGAGCGTGACCGTGGCAATTGCAAGACACACGTTCACAGGCACAGCGCGGATTGTGAAAGAGAAAGAGGAGGAAATGACAGCGCGCTATATGCTGGCTGAGAAATATCAGGAATGGGAGCAAGGAAGAACTCTCAGCCAATGGGCACGGACAGCGCTAGTGGTGGGGATCGAACTCCAGTCACTCCAGATAGACAGGAAATAATGATCTGATGGCAGAAAATTCGCTGCGATACCCCACGGTCCTTTTCGATTGGGGCGATACCGTCATGCACGATTATCCCGAGATCACCACGCCGATGGTCGAGTGGGAAACGGTTGAGGTTGTCGAAGGAATTGCGGATGTGCTTGCATATCTTCATTCGAGTGGACGGCGGATTGTCCTGGCGACGAGCGCATCCATCTCAGACGAAAGCCAGATCCGTGAGGCCTTGTCGCGCGGCGAACTCGACACATACTTTTCACACATTTACTGCTTCAAGAATACGAGCCTGCCTAAAGGGGAGGCATTTTATCGTCACATTTTGAGTGACCTTGGCATCTCCGCTTCTGAGGCGCTGATGGTGGGCGATGGTTTCGAGAAGGATGTCCAGATCCCGAATACGCTGGGGATGTTTGCTGTATGGTTCAATCCGGGATCGGACGAAATTCGCAAGGATGATTTACACGCCACTGTCCATTCGATGCAGGAATTGCGGGAGTTTTTCGAATCGTTGGATTCAAAGGAGTAGATCAGATCCATCATAAGTATCGCCTGTTTCCTGGCCGGCGTGGAACATACGGCTGGCCTTGTGTTTTCCCTGGGCCCGGAATTAACGGTATTGCCATTTCCACACTTCCCGCGTAGCGTGGCATGAAAGCGCGATCCTCGTTAAGCACGATATAAGTCGTAAGCACCGTTTTTCCGTGGGATATCCGTGTGCTGCGATGATTAGTTGGGCGTTTTCCATATAGCGCGCGAGGAGGTGACGATGAATCGAAAGAGTAGTGCAAGTCTGTGCTGGATGTTGATCCTGGGATACCTGGGAGTTCTGGGTTTTCTACTGGGCTGTGCAACGATCGGGCTGGGACAATCTGCTGTGCAGCAGGGAATCCTGCAGCTGGACGGTGGGATCATAAAATTCAAAAACCAAAATGGCGGCCTGGAACAGCTGGCAGCGATATCCAGTTTCGATCTGATTGGCAGATTGGATAGCACTGAACCCTGGACGGTGGCGGCCAGACCGCTTCAGAGGAACGAAGCAACACAAATTGCACAGGATTTGCAGGTCGGCGATATGATACGCGTTCGAGGCAGCATTTTGGAGGATGGTGCCTGGCTTGCCCATTCCATTGAACGGGCTGATGAACAGACAGGTCAGACCATCAACATCGTTGGCGAGGTCGCGTCCACGGATCCGCTGGTGGTAAATGGAACAACTTTCAATGTTACAGGCGACACAGTGGTTAGTGGCGATGTTCAGCCTGGAACGCTTGTTCGCGTGGATGTTCTCGCACTGGAGGATGGAACATGGGAAGTCATCGGTGTGGCGCCGCAAAACGGCTTGCCAGCAGCCTCTGGTTGTACAACGGTTAGCGCTACAGTTGTCAGTGTGAGTGGGAATGAAATCCAGTTTTTAGGCTGGCCTACGACTGTCACCGTAGAGGATGATGCTCAACCCGATACTGATGACAACAATAATGACTCAAACGAAAATGGAGATAATAGTGATGGAGTGGATATCGCCAATCTCCAGCCAGGGCAGCAGGTTCTTGTCGTCCTCTGTGCATCCGAAAATAATCAGGTTGTGATCACGAAGATTACTGTCCTGGATGATGACGACGGTAATAATGATACTACTAACGGTGAAAAGGTATTGATCTGTCACAAGCCTGATAAAAAGGGAGGACATACAATAAGCGTTTCATCCTCAGCAGTGCCCGCACATCTTGGGCATGGCGACAAGATGGGAGCCTGCCCTTGAGAATCTCCTAACTACGATAACGTCGGAATGCACACGTTCATTCCGACGTTTTCGTTTTCTCTGTATAATTGCCACCTATACATGAGCGATATCCACGAGCAATTACGTCTACTACTGGAAAGCGAAGGCGCCAGTTTTCGCGTCATTGACCATGAGCCGGAGGGCCGCACTGAAGTAATCGCGCAGATACGGGGTAATAGGATCGAGCAATCCATCAAGTCCATGGTATTGCAGGTGAGACTCAATAGAAAGGAAAACATCTATTGCCTGGCAAATATTCCGGGCAATTGCCGCGTGCATTTCGAAGGAGTTAAAAATTATTTCAATGCGGATAGCGTCGCATTTGCGAAACGCGAGAAGGCGCAGGAATTAACGGGATGCGTCATCGGGGCGATCCCGCCTTTTGCGTTCAGCGACTCGTTGCAGTTGTTGGCTGATCCATTGATCCAGCAGAACGTTGAAGTGGTTTTCAATGCCGGTCGTTTGGACCGTTCCATCATGATGAAATTAAGTGACTATCTTCGAATCGCAAAACCAAAACTGGTACCGATTGCCCGGCGCGGATAAATGCTTCACTATTCAGGTTAACATAAATTACCTAGCAGATTGTCACCCTCCCGAAGGACATCGGGACGATGTGAGCGTAGCGAAGGGTCTCGGTTTTCAGTCGTAGAGATGCTTCGCCTCGCTCAGCATGACATGACCAAGAGTCAACCAATTAAGGTTAAACAGAATAGTACAATCAGCAAAATCTTTAACTAGAGGTAACATCATAGCCAACTTTGATAAGAACGTTGAAAAGTATGAACGAGCGGTGGATAAAGTAGCCAATACGGCTGAGAAAGCTGCAGGAGTTGCCAACCGTATGTGGATCGGTTGCCTTACGGTTTTCATGAACCTGTTCCTGGCAGGCTTTTGTTTGTGGGGTGTGTACGCTGCGTATACAGGCTGGCAATTGCAGACCAAAGGTGAAACCACAACGGGAACCGTGGTGCGCATGGAGGAAAGCAGCAGCGCTGATAGTGGCTGTTGTGTATATTCGCCTGTTGTTGAGTTCGATGTGAACGGTCAGGCCTATTCTTTTGAGGGTGATACTGCATCTGACCCGCCAGCCTATAAAGTGGGTGAAGTGGTGGATGTGCGCTACGATCCGCTTGACCCCAACACAGCACAGATCGACAGTTTCTTTGAACGCTGGGCGTTTCCGATCTGTATCATTCCTGCGATGACCCTGACCGCGCTGGCCGTGAACTTTTTTATGTTGCGCGCGTTCAGGCGTAACCAGCCCATATGGGATTAGAAATTGAAATTCACACTGCGGGCGCGCAAACCATTTAATTTTCTTTCAGCGGTTGCGTTTCTGGCATCTCCTCAGGCCGCCCATATTCAGGGGGCGATCCTGGATGTGGAGGGTGGCGCCATGCGAACCTTATGGGGTTGAAAAGAGCAATATAATGCAATCAGCTTGATCCTAACGGAGGTCGTTATGCAATGCCCTGTCTGCAAGGAAAATCAATTGGGGCCGATCATCCTGATCGAGGGGTTGCCCGCCAATCAATGTTCGAATTGCAATGGCATTTTCATTCCGTCGAACGCATATATGACCTGGCGGCGGACTCTGGGAAGTGGGCTGCCCGAAAAAGAGGGCGCGATCGAAATTGACCCGTCGTGGGACGTGAAGGAATTAAAGTTTTGCCCGAACTGTACTCATATCATGGCTCGCTATAAGGTCTTCCCCGATACTGATTTTTATCTTGATCGCTGCCGCAACTGCAATGGGATCTGGCTCAAGTTTAAAGAGTGGGAAGCCCTGATCGACCGCAACCTGCATGATAACCTGAATGAATTTTTCACGCGTCCCTGGCAGGAGAATCTCCATGCCGCCGAAACCCGCAATCACATGGAATCGATCTACCTCGAAAAGCTGGGTGAGCGGGATTATGAAAAAGTGAAGGAAATCCGTGAATGGTTGAGAAACCATCCTCGTTACGGAATGCTGCTCGCCTTTTTGCAGGCAGACGACCCCTACAAGGTTTAATTTCTTGGATAACTTTCAGCCCATCCATTTTTTTGATCATCCCATTCAGCCCATCTTCGATACACCTCCCGTGCGCGAGAAGAGCCCCGATTGCCCGGGTGGGTTCGTCTGGGATGCCAGGACATATCATGTCACCGAGCTGCTCTCCTTGTGGAGTGACTTCGCGCGGCGCGGCAAGATGGCGAGAAACATGCGACCGGCGCACGCAGTCGTCGCGTCGAACCGCGGCTCTCTAAATGTGGGCAGGTTTTATTTCCGGGTGCGCGTGGATACGGGTCAGGTCTTTGATATTTATTATGACCGCGCCATGAAGAGTCTGGATGACCGTAAGGGTCAATGGTTTGTATATCGTGAATTGGGAGAGGAAAATGAATCCTGAAGTTCAGCAGTCTGTTCCGGGACCAGGCACATATTCTGTGCCGTGGAAGCCAGTCGACAACTGGCTCGGTGTCATCATGCTGGCAGTGATCGATGTGGTGCTGGTCCTGGTCTCCTTGCAGGGCGAAAACGGTCAGCTTGTCCAAAGCGGATTGCTGGTCATCGTCCAGCTCGCCTATCTTCTTCCCGTTATTATTATCTTTGCCTGGAGAAGGATCCACTGGAAGTCTCTTGGCTTCGGTAAATTTGAATGGAGTGTACTGGGCATTGGCTGCGGGTTGCTGTTTGCCAGTTATGTGGTCATCCTTCTGCACAACCTCCTGCTTATGGCTTTTGGCATCGAGACACAAGGCGATGAGATCGCAAAACTGTTTGCATCACTGGAATCGCCTGCCTGGTTTTTCTTTGTGGGCGCCATCCTTGCTCCACTGGTGGAGGAGATTTTTTTCAGGGGATTCCTCTTCCAGGGCTTCCGGCAGAAGTATGGCTGGGTCAGTGCCATGCTCCTGAGTTCCGGGATCTTTGCCGTTGCCCACTTGGACCCGGTGTCACTTATCCCTACTTTTATTCTCGGCAGTCTGCTTGCTTATCTTTATCACAGGTCAAACTCGGTATGGCCCGGTGTGATCCTGCATGTTTTGGTGAATTCATTCGGGCTGTGCTCCGCGTACGTGTTGACACAATACCCAAACCTTATTCCTGTGTGATCAGCCTGACCTGATTTTCATAAAAGAAATAATCCCACGCCCAGTTGATCAGTACCAGCACGCGGTTTCGGAAACCGATCAGTCTGAAAATATGCAGGATGACCCAAATCACCCAGGCGATAAATCCGCTGAACGAGAGTCCCCAAATGCGCGCGACAGCAGCATTGCGCCCAATGGTGGCAAGCAGGCCGGGATCTTTGTAGTGGAACGGCTCGGGCTGCTGTCCCTTTAGGATCTTTTGGATGTTTCGCGCTGCGGCTTTTGCCTGCTGTTGAGCGACAGTCGCAAGCATGGGCAGAGGCTGACCGTTTCCGTTTTCCATATATGCCGCATCGCCAATGACAAAGACTTCGGGGTGGTGGGGCAGCTGCAACGTGGGCTCGACCCGGATCCGTCCCTGGGCTGCCTGCTGCACCCCAAGCCGATCGCTGATTTCAGCAGAACGTACACCCGCTGTCCAGATCAATGTATGTGTGTTGATGTGCACCCCATCTGCAAGCGTGACCTGTCTTCCGTTGTAATCTACAAGCCTGGCGTTCAGCATGATGTCCACTCCTTTTTTTCGCAGGAGGGCGTGGGTCGCTTTGCGCAGTTCGTCAGGATAAGCCACCATCACATCCTGTCCCGCCTCCAGTAGGAGAACACGCACATCAGCCAGATCCATGTATGGATAATCCTTAGCCATCACATGAATAATTAGTTCAGCCAGTGCGCCTGCCGTTTCCACTCCTGTGGGTCCGCCGCCGACCACCACGAAGGTCAGTAACGCGCGGCGCCTCTGCACATCCACTTCACGGCTGGCTTCCTCAAGCATGCAAAGGAGATGATTGCGCGTTTCCACGGCACTTTCAACATTCTTTAACTGGAAACCGTGATGTTCGACCTCCTGCATGCCGAAGAAATTTGTCTGCCCGCCGACAGCCAGGATGAGGTGATCATAGGCAATGATCGAACCATCTGCTTTGACGTATTGCGAATCAAAACTTATGGCTGATACTTCGCCCATTTGGAAGTTGACGTTCTTCTGTTTGCGGAAGATGGTGCGCAGAGGGTAGGCGATCTGGGATGGGACCAGACCCGCAATGGCGACTTGATATAGCAAAGGCTGGAACAGGTGATAGTTATGCCGGTCAATGATCGTGATCTGCACGGGTGCATTTGCCAGTCTTTGCGCAGCTTCCAGCCCGCCGAAGCCCGCTCCGATGATAACAACATGGGGCACTTTTTGGGTTTCCATGCCTGCCTCCTTATTGTGAAATATTACACAATTATTATAACCAAAATAGTCTTATTTGTAAAGAATCTCTTCGCTCAGCTGGTGTAAATAAAAAACTCACATACGAAGTGTCTTCGATGTGAGTCGAGTTCCATGTAACGGAATAAGTGATCGGCTTTCACAGGAGTCTATAACTCCCAGAAGCGGAACCGTTCCAGCCCGGTGATGACGTTGCTCCAATTCACTCCCAGGGTTGTGGAGATGCTAAAGACTGTCCCCCAGAAGAGGTCGGCAATAAACGGGACATACCAGAACGCGAGCAGGATAATCCACATGGTTGCGCCGCGAAAGCGGTCCACCTGCGTGCGGATGACCGGGCTGAGGAACGGTTCGATGGCATTGTAACCATCGAAAGGTGGCAGCGGGATCAGGTTGAAGAGCACAGCGGAAAGTTGCAGCACCAGTAAAAACGAGATGCCAGGCCAGATGCCCGAGTTGGTGACATCTGATACGCGCAGGATGACAGCCAGTACGACCGCCACCAGCAGGTTGGATGCAGGCCCCGCAAGAGACATGGCACTCAGCCAGTAACGGTTGCGGATGCGCCACGTTTCGATATAGACCGCGCCGCCCGGAAGGCCAATGCCGCCCATGAGCAGGAATAGTAGTGGGAGGATGATCGAAAATACAGGATGCGTATATTTAAGAGGGTTGAACGTGAGATACCCCTTTTCACGTACCGTGGTATCGCCGCCATAAAAGGCAACGAGCGCGTGGGAAAATTCATGCAGGCAGAGCGAAAAGATCCAGCCGACGAAGACAATGGTGAAAGTCATGGGTTACTCTTCCTCGTATCCTTTGGGATGTGATTGATGCCATTGCCACGCACTGGAAATGATATCCTGAAGGTTGTCATGTTCGGGTTTCCAGCCAAGTTCACGCTTTATCTTTTCGGAGGATGCCACCAGGCGGGCAGAATCACCGGGGCGACGCGGAAGCTCGTTGACCGGGATCGGATGTCCCGTTACCTGACGCGCTGTCTCGATCACCTCGCGGACCGAGTAGCCGTTCCCACTTCCAAGGTTGTAGATCAGGCTGTCGCGTTCGCTGAGTCCATCCAATGCCAGCAGGTGCGCGCTGACCAGGTCTGCGATATGGATGTAATCGCGGATGCAGGTGCCGTCGGGCGTCGGGTAGTCTGTGCCATAAATGTTTGCCGAATCGCTCTCACCCAATGGAACGCGCAACACAAGTGGAATAAGGTGCGACTCGGGCTGGTGTGCCTCACCATGGTTCGGCAGCGCGCCGCATGCATTGAAGTAACGCAGGGCGGCGAAATGCAACCCGTGAATTTGACGATACCACTCGAGGGTCTGCTCGATCAGTAGCTTCGTATGCCCATACACATTGGTTGGACCCAGTGGAGAATCTTCCGTCAGCGGCTCATCGCTGGATTTGAACACCGCAGCCGTGGAGGATAGGACGAAACGCTTCACGCCAGCACGGACGGCTGTTTCCATTAACGCGAGTGAGTTCGTAAAATTATTGTGATAGAAACGCCCCGGTTCCTTCATGCTTTCCCCGGCTTCAATGAACGCGGCAAAGTGCATGACCGCCTCGAATTTCTGACTGGTCAGGGTTTCTGCCAGTGTGTGACTATCTGAAAGATCAGCCTCAATGAATTTCACGCCTGTGGGAACTGCCTCGCGATGACCGGTGACGAGTGAATCATATACGGTCACCTGGTGTCCCGTCTGAACAAGTGCTTCTGCTGTTGCCGAACCGATATAGCCTGCCCCACCTGTGACAAAAATATTCATTAAACTCTCCTGAGTGGACGGATTATAAACTTATTATGCCAAACGAAGATGTTTCAGCGTTTGCACTCACTTATGGAAACTTCCACTGTTCGGCATACCAGCGAATATATTCCTCCACATGCGCGCCCCAATAGTCCTCGGTGTGTGCACCGCTGTATAAATGCCATTCATGGGGTATGTCGTAATCATTGAACTGTGATTCGATCTGCTGCGCCATGATCAATTCCTGGTCATTATCTCCAATATCCATGAAGATGGTTGGCCCTGAGGAGGCTGGAATGACAGGGATCCATTGCCGTAGTTTTGAGGCATCTTTTTGAAGCACGGCGAGGGAATGCAGCCCAATGGTTCCGAAGAGCTCCCAATGTGTGAGCCCCAGGCGCAGCGACCAGCCTGCGCCGCGCGACATGCCCCCAATGGCGCGGTAGTCGCGGTCGGGGATCGTGCGATAGGTGCTGTCTATGTGCGGGATGATGTGATTGATGAAGCGGTCACCGAAGCCGGGACCCGCTTCCAGATTCCAGTAACGGTCATCCGGGAAGACAACGATGAACGGCTGCGATTCGCCGGAGAGGATGAGCTCGTCGAGCACGCTCACCGCGCCGAGACGGATCCACTGATCGTCGTTGTAGGTCTGCCCATGCAGAAGATACAGGACGGGGTAACGCTCATCCGTTTTTTCATCGTAACAGGCAGGCAGGTACACACGGAATTCCTGCGCAGGCTTGAACGAGTCGAGTACGCCTTCCTCCACGCGGCCCGGCTGTGTCAGACAGGTCAACGCTGTGGCGGTGGGGAAGAATGAAATTGTAGGAGTCGCCTGGGGTGTGGGTGTTGCAGCAGGGGGAAGAGCTGTAGCTGTGGGAATGATCTGGGCTGGCGGCGAACAGGCCGTGATGGCCGTGAGAAGCGAAAGCAGCAAGAAAAGCAGTTTTGTCCGCAGGATTGCTTCGCCTATCGCTGTCAATGCAAAGTAGAAATGTCCCCTAATCTGCAAAGTAGAGATGTCCCCTGG
>JBDTPH010000267.1:0-6109 GCA_039932795.1 Chloroflexota bacterium | reverse complement strand
CAGGTGCTGACGTTCTTCAGCCGAAAACTCGCCACAGACAATGGACGGGGTTTTGATCTCATTTATCAACGCTTCCACGGGAACCACTCGCGCGATGCCTTTCGCCTGCCAGCCGTTCTTTACCCCTTCATACCAGCCGACAGCAAGTTTGCCGCGCCCAGCCTGGATCGCGGTCAACAGCGGAAGCTTGGAAACAGGCTGCCCGGCAGCCAGGATATCCAGCGTTGGAATGCCAATGAGTGGAAGATGACAGGCCAGTGCCAGTCCCTTCACCAGGGAAAGGCCCACGCGCAGGCTGGTAAACGAACCGGGTCCCAGTGCCACGCCCAACACATGGATATCATCCATCGTTAGACCACAGCGTGCCAGAAGCTCTGCAACAGCAGGGGCAAGTTCAACGGTATGCCGCTGACTGCTCCGCCAGGCATATTCGCCCATGACCTGTGCGCCATCGTACAGCGCCAGCCCCACCTGCGCAGTGGAAGTATCTACAGCCAGCAACATTAGTCCGCTCCATACGTGGCATGGCGGATGACATCGAGCAGGTCATCATAACGCCTGCCATGCGATTTGAATTTCATTTCGCGCTCTTCTTCATCTATATATTCCAGTTTCAACCACAGATGTTCGCGCGGGACGAGCCTATCCATGCGCTCAGGCCACTCGATGAGCAAAGGCCCCTGGGCAAGCATCGAGTCGAGGTCGAGCTGTTCCGCCTCCGTCGTGGAGTCAAGGCGATACGCGTCCATATGGAAAAGATGCGCCTGCTCTGCACCCCGATAGACATTGACAATGATAAACGTTGGGCTGGAAACCGAATCCTCCGAACCCCAACCCTGGGCAACTCCCTGAACAAACGTTGTTTTCCCCGCGCCGAGATCACCCTGCAGGCAGATTACATCACCTGGCTGCAGCACTTCACCCAAACGAATGCCTACACTGCGCGTCTGTTCGGGACCGCGGCTGAAAAAATCCATTGTATGATCATCCAGGATTGGCATCGAAAAGATTATATCAGCGATGGAATTCTCCTCCAAACCCGTAGACGCTCGATTCGCTTTCGGTTAAGATACACTGCAAATACCGCTGAATGCCACCGAAGGAAGAAGGAGACGGATCATGCAGGAATATTTCAACAAATTTATGGATGATTTTATTTTGGGCATCCCGAACCTGTTTAGCGCGCTGGTGATCTTTTTTGTAAGTCTATACTTTGCCAGGATCCTGAGCAACATTCTGCGGCGCGTGCTCACGAAACGGCAGGCGCCCGCAGGCGTCACACATCTTCTGGCTCAATTGATGCTGTGGTCCGTGATTGTGGCGGGGACCATTACCGCAATACAGCGTTTCTTCGATGTCACTGCCTTCCTGGCCGGGCTCGGCATTCTGGGGTTTACCGTCGGCTTTGCACTCCAGGACATTATGAAGAACTTTGCGTCCGGGATCATCCTTCTGCTTCAACAACCGTTCCATGTGGGCGAATCGATTGGGGTAAAAGGCTTCGACGGCACTGTCCTGGCGATTGACTTGCGCGCTACTGAACTGCGCGCCACCGATGGACGCGTGGTGATCCTGCCGAACGCGGAAGTACTGGCGAATCCCATCATCAACTATTCGCGTGCCAATGAGCGGCGCGTCGAGATAAGCCTCAACCTGCCTCACACCAGCGAGCCGGACACTGTCCGACGTATTCTCGTGGACGCGATCGCAACGGTTCCAGGCTTCCTGGGCGACCCGCAGCCGGTGATCGTATTCAACAGCCTGACCGATGCGGCCATGGAACTGAACGCCGGCTTCTGGGTGGATGTAACGAAAAACGATCCGGTCCACGCCAAGGATGATGTGCTTTTAAAAGTGAAATCGGCGTTCAAGGAGGAAGGGATCGAGATTCCTCATCCCATTCAGGCGGTATATTCAAGACCGTAGGGAGGATGACAGGCATTAAAGATCTGCCTGTGTATCTGCTTCCCCAACTTCCAATCCCAGCTTCTCGCCAATAATACGGGCAATGGTGCGGGCGGCTTCGGGTCTTCCGGCGCGGCGGCAATTCTCAATGACTTTCCTGCGCTCCTCAGGCCGCGAGATCCAGCGCGTGAGGGCGCGGACAACGTCACTGGGTTTGGGAGCCCAGACACCTGCCCCCTCCTCTTCCACGAATGTGACATTGCCATCCTCCTGCCCGGGAAGTTTTGAATACAGGATGATGGGCAGTTGCGCGTTGAGTGCCTCGGCCACTGTCCCGGGCCCGGCTTTTGTCACAATGTAATCAGCGGCGCGCATGAAATCCGGCATGTCATGTATGAAGCCATAAATAAATGTTGGGTTCTGCCACTTTCTTAATTCGAGATCCGCTTTCAGACGCTGGTTCCGCCCGCAGACGATGACCAGCGCAACATCCAGGCCGCAAGCGTCTATTTCGATGGCCGTCTTCAGCAAAGGGCCCATGCCCTCCCCTCCACCAACCATCAGCACGACAGGTTTGTCCACGGTCCAGCAAAGTTTCTTTCGTAGTATGCTTTTTTCCACCAGTGGCTGACAATAATCATCTGCAACAGGCAGGCCCACGACGCGTAGTTTTTCAGGCGGCATATGATATTTGAGTGCGCGTTGACGCGCCGTTTCCGTGGGGACCAAAATCAGATCGGCGCGGTTGTCGTACCAGAGAGCATGCGTGGTAACCATGTCTGTAACCACGTTGATGAAAGGCGGACGATGAGCGCCAAGCGCCTTGAGGGCAAATGAATTTGCAAACGGGTGAACAGTCACGATCAGGTCGGCGGGATGACTTTTCACAAGCGCTTTTGCCGCGTGACGCGCAATCGGCCACATGGTGGTGGTAATAAAACGGGCCTGCGTCCGCCCATCCGTGGCATGGAAGCTCGCGCTCCATAACTGCGGCGCTTTGACCATGTAGGGATACATATCTGCGGCGCGGTTAAATGGGATCGGGGCGTAATCCTTGAAGAAATCGACCATCTCGGTGGTAACTTTATCTTTATATTCAATATTGATCCCCTCAATGATCGCTTCCGCCGCGGAGCGATGTCCACCGCCGGTATCGGAGAAGTAAAAGACAATGTGTGGTTTTTTAGAGGTTTGATTGTTCATCTTTTTTGTGGGGTGTGAGGTTGGTTTTGAGTCTCTTTGCAAGTTCGCGGCGGGTGAGCATGACGCGTCTTCCACAACCTTTACATTCCAGGCCAATATCCGCGCCAAGACGGACCACGGTCCATTCATAGGAGCCACATGGATGTTGTTTCCGCAGGCGCAGGTGGTCGTTCAGTTGAAGGTCGGGAAGCATGGTTGATAGTCAATTGTCAGCACAGGAATTTCATGGGGGAAATTATAAATTGAATTATGATAAACTACGGCTCGACGAATTCAGCCAAACAAAACTGTCTTGTACCGATAAAGAGGAATTATGTCTCAACACGATGTGCATTCTGTGGAAATTGCCGGCTTAAAGCGTGACCTGCGTCTGTTCGAGATCAAGCCCGGTTTGAAGATCGCCATCCTGAATATTTTAGGCGATACGGAACTGGTGCAGGCCTGTGCCAGGGAACTGGGTGAAAAACTCAAAGATACACAATATGATATCCTGGTCACCGCAGAAGCAAAGTCCATTCCACTGGCACATGCGTTATCCGTTGAGACAAAAAAACCGTACGTGGTGCTGCGGAAGGCGTATAAACCCTATATGGGTGCCGCTCTTCAGGCAGAAACGTTATCCATTACCACCGGCCAGCATCAGATCCTGATCCTTGACGAAAAGGATGTCGAGATGATGAAAGGCAAAAGGGTGGTCGTTGTGGATGATGTGATCAGCACAGGCTCAACCTTACAGGGAATGAGAATGATCCTTGAAAAAGCGGGCTCAATCGTGGTTGCGGAAGCGGCGATCTTCACCGAAGGCGACCGCGCCCGATGGGAGAACATCATCGCGTTGGGACATCTGCCTTTGTTTACCGATTAACACATACGGGCGGGATAACCTCGCCTCTACGAAATCAATTTCCCCTTTTGTGCACGCGTCATCTTTTTGATGGCGCGTTCCCGTTTCATGGCAGCAGTACGGTCTGGTACTTCCTCCACATACACCAACTTCACAGGAAGCCGCATACGTGTGTAGCGTGCGCCGCGTCCCTTATTGTGAACAGCGACGCGGCGCACGGGATCAATCGCCCAGCCTGTATAGTACGTCCCGTCCGCGCACTCCACGATATAACAATAGCAGGTCACTTGCGCGGTTTGGCGCGGTCCGTAAGCATGGACCCGAACAGCATTTGATTTACGCGGTCACCGAAGGATGGAGCATCGATCTTCTGTCCCTCCTTGTTTAACCAGTCTGCGGCGTGACGTTCATCGAACCAGCGGATCCGTCCACGAAGGGCATTTTCCAGGCGGTCCGAGAGAGCATCAGTGTCCTTATCACTGATTTCGTCGCGCAGGTCTACCAATGACCCAATATAGTTGTTGAGCAAGCGCACCACATTCTCGCGATTTTGCAAAACCGAGTCACGCAAAGACAGCACATCATCATGGTATGCCACACCCGAAGTGGCTGAAGCGTAGGGGCGTCCGGCCAGTTTCCGTGCCTCGTGCCAGCCAGGTTTGTCCACGGTTGTATCGAGCAATGCAGAGGCCGCCAATTGCGGAAGCATATGGATCGCCGCAAAGATGCCATCTGCTTCCGCAGTGTCCATCAACAGAGGCATGGCGCCGAAGAGGCCCACCAGTTCCATCGCCAGATTGAATACATTGCCGGGCGTGCCGCTGGGAGCGTTCACCACGACCAATCCCTTACTGAACAGGTCAGAGCGCGCAGCCTTTACGCCGAACTCAGTGCTGTGTACATATTCTGGATTAATAGCCGGTGTGAGACCGATATAAAACCGTCCCTGAGGCAAAAGTTCCTTTGCCCACGCGGCAACTGTCGTCTTGGAAGGAGCGGTGTCGAGCACCAGGGTCCCATCCTGCAGATCGCGGGCAATGTTCTCGAGCGTTTCGCGCATCGCAGCAAAAGGCAAAGCCAGGATCACGATCCTGGCATCGCGTATCGCGGCAGGCAGGTTATATTTCACGTCATCCACTGCGCCAATTCTTTGCGATTCTTTTCCCGCCTGTGGATCCTTATCATGTCCCACGATCCGAACCCCCAGGTCGCGTGCTTTCAACGCCAGCCCAATGGAAGAGCCGATCTGTCCCAATCCAACAATTGTGATTTGTACTGTCATGGCATCCTCACAGGAAGAGATATCGCGATTATTATAATGCTGATACCTTCCCTTTAAATTGCGAGAACCGCGGACGCCGACCGCGGCTCTCTTGCGAAAGGAGGAGAAGAGAAATCACCTTACTGACCCTAATTTATCATATTGGACTCAAACGTGCTTGACGCAGAACCTACGAATGCCCTACGATTGCCCTCTCATGGAAGGTAGCTAACAAGGATGCAAATGGAAACATCTGACTCCCCAATTTATATCGGTGAACTCAACGAGACACGCCTGGGAGACCTGCGCATCGCGGCCTCAGACTTTGGCCTGATCACCGTTGAATGGGCGGACTCCCAGCTTCATTTTGATTCATATCTTCAGCGCCTTAAGCGACCCATCCAATCCGATTTCAGGAAAACCGCTCCTTATGCGAGGGAAATACATGAATACCTGAATGGCAAAAGAACTGCATTCACCATCCCCATTGACTGGTCGCTCTTCCGTCCGTTTCAGCGTGAGGCACTGCAGGTGGTATTTCGAATTCCTTACGGCGAGACATGCACCTATCATGAAATCGCGGTTGAGATTGGCAGGCCAAATGCATCACGCGCGGTTGGGCGGGCCAACGCGACAAACCCCATGCCGATAGTGATCCCCTGTCACCGCGTCATTGGCAGGGACGGCAAACTGCACGGCTATGGTGGTGGCGAGGGGTTGAAGACAAAGGAATGGCTGTTGAAGATGGAAGGCGCAGTATTTGCGTAACATGGAATGCTTTGGATCGCAGGCGCAGCATAGATCATCACAGCCTGGCAGTGATGAACTGAAAAGGAAAAAAGCAAATGGATAATTTTCGCTCGGGCTATATCTCCATCCTCGGACGTCCCAACGTG
>JBDTPH010000266.1:0-4391 GCA_039932795.1 Chloroflexota bacterium | reverse complement strand
GCACCAACATGGACTTTACGCTCAAGACGAATCCGCTGGCGCGCGGGGATCTCGATGAGTTCGTGGAATGTTTCCACGCCGACAACCGCTTCGAACGCACCTCAACTTGGTCGCCGTCCGAGGAGCTGGGTCGCTGGCGGGCATTCACATACGAAGAACTCCTCACCCGTGACAAGGTCAACCTTGATATATTCTGGCTAAGGGATGAATCATTGGAAGATTCCGCCAATCTTCCGAATCCTGATGTCTTGGCCGCGGAGATTGTAGAAGATTTGAGGTCAGCTCTCGCTCAGTTTGAGGGGATTGCAGAAGAGTTGGGCCAGGATGGCAGTGATTTATTGTAGGGGTCTGACGTTTTACCTATCCCAGTCATTTTGATAAAAACACAATATTCTTAGGGACGAACACTGTCTGGCAAAAACTTTGAGTTGGACATGGTTCTTCCTCAGGGTACTGGATGCCGTATTATAAATCCCACCTTTAACACTCGCATTTGTCTTTTGAAAGTTGTATACTACGTACACAGGGTCTTACCTGTATGGCTAAAAAACCGTTTGATATCAACCGTGCTGTAAAGCTTATTGGTAAAGCGATCATGCCCTATAAAAAAGCCGCGCTCTTTGAACTGGCGGAAGACGGATTTAGTTCCACCTTTGAACAACTGATTGCCTGCATGATCTCGATCCGCACCTATGATGAGGTGACGATCGTGATGGCCCGGCGTTTGTTCGAGAGGGCACGGACTCCAAAGGAAGTGAGTCAACTGTCGGCTGGGGAAATCGACGCTCTGATCGGTCAATCCACGTTTCATGATCGCAAAGCTGTGCAAATCAAGGAGATGGCACAACGCGTCCTCGATGAGTACGATGCGGAACTTCCCTGCGACCCGCTGGTGTTGATGTCCTTTTCGGGGGTCGGTCCCAAGTGTGCACATCTGGTGCTGGGTATCGCATGCGAAGAGCCCTTCATCAGCGTGGATATTCACGTCCAGCGTGTGACCAATCGCTGGGGGTATGTAGCAGCGTCCACTCCAGAAAAGACGATGGTCGCGCTGGAGGTGAAACTTCCAAAACGTTACTGGATCGAGATCAACCGACTGCTTGTGCCATTTGGAAAACATATTTGCACAGGCAGCCTTCCGCATTGTTCCACCTGCCCGGTATTGGATATGTGCCAGCAGGTTGGCGTTAAGGCTCATCGTTAATCTTTTCAAATTTTAGACAGGAGGAATCCTTATGCATCAAACTGACGTTCAATATGCATCTGAAAGACTGGCAACCCTGCAATCGGAGTACCGCGTCGATGTACTCGCTGATTGGGGAGAAGATTCCGGAACATGGAGACCGGGCTACTGGGTAAAAGATGAGCTGGATAAACTCCACGATGCCATCAATTGTTTTGCGAATTGCATCGGTGGACAGGAAAAGTTCAGGGAATGCATGGGTGGTGTTGCCGTCAAGAAAGCGGACATTGGCTCTCACGGCGGCGAAGCGCTCCAGCACCGTGTCAGCCTCTCCACCAAAGCAACATTTTCCGCGTGGACAGTGGTTCACGAATTTGCGCACGCCTGGGATGCAAATAATGGCTGGAAATTATCCCGCCTGCTCGAGAAGTACACGGGTGGGCATACCAGCCCTGTTCTTTCCATATTGAAAAGAGCAGCCGGTTTGTCTGATTCAGGATTTTTTTCAGATGAAGATAAACCGGGCCGGCGCGGCAGGAAACCGGGCTGCAATCAAGCCGGATATTTTTATGGCGATCAACCGAGCGGATCGAACTGGAATTTCAACCGCATCGAGGATTTTGCCGAATCCGTTGCGATGTATGTTGGCTGGGAAAGGGGAAACGATCTTTCCAATTGGGCAACAGCACGGGTCAATCGATACCTGCTGGAGGATGGGGCGAAAGACAAAAACTTTGGTGCTGATAACTGGGCATACTATAAAAAATATTTTTACCCCCCGCATGGTGATTACAGTAAAACCAGGCGCTGGCAGTTTGTGGATGATCTTGTGAATGGAAGGATCGGCTTGAAATAAAACGAGAATGCCCGCAAAACAACGGTTATAATATGCCTCTCGGAGGCTACATTTTTTATGGAAATTACCTGGTACGGACATTCCTGTTTTCGTCTCACCGAGCGCAATTATGCCACGGTGGTGACGGATCCATTCGACAACAAATCCATCGGCTACGATGCACTTAGGCTTAAGTCGGACATTGTGACAGTCAGCCATGAGGCGCCCGGTCACAACAATACAGATGCGGTCAAAGGCACCTCACACGTGATTAATGGTCCAGGCGAATTCGAGATCGGTGGTGTCTTCATTACCGGTGTTCAATCGGAGGCTGGCGGCTCGGGCAGGAAGAAAAGCATGGATAACGGAGCGGCCCCACGCAATACGATCTATGTTTTTGACTATGATGGTATAACAGTGGCCCATCTGGGTGACCTCCAGCAGACTCCCACGCAGTCGGAGATCGAATCCCTGGGTACGGTTAATGTGCTGTTGGTGCCGGTCGGTGGCGGAGGCGGTTTGAACGCGGCAAAAGCAGCGGAAATTATCAGCCTGATCGAACCGAGCCTTGTCATCCCCATGCACTATTCCACGCCCGATTCCAAGCTCTCGCTTGAATCGTTGAACAAATTTATCAAGGAAATGGGACTCTCGAAGGCTGATTCTCAACCGTCGCTGAAGGTGACGCGCAGCAGCCTCCCGAACGAGACCCATGTGGTCGTGTTGGATTATCAAAAGAGTTAATAAGTATGAACGTCCCGCGGGTTGCGAGTAAACTTGTGGACGGTTATTAAGGTGATTGATTAATGGCAGTAAAAGTGTTAATGACATGGGACATCGCTGGTGAACGAGACCAGGAATATTTCGAGTTCATCATCGGTGAATTCATCCCCGGCGTGCAAAGGCTCGGGTTGCAACCCGCCGAAGCGTGGGCGACGATCTACGGGTCCTATCCGCAAATTCAGGTGGGTCTGCTTGCCGGCGATGCTGCCCAGGCGCGCCGCGTTCTCGATTCAAGTGATTGGAGCTTGTTGCAGGATAAGTTGTTTGATTATGTCAAGAATTACTCCTGTAAAGTTATCCCTGCGCGGGGTGGATTTCAGTTCTAGATATTTGATCCAGCTCCCAGCCTGTGACTGACATCCTCACGGAGACACGACATCCCGAACGCGTGCTCCGTGATTTTTATTGGATATGACACCCAACCGCCTCTCTTCCCGTCTTTTGAACTGGTACCGCCTCCATAAGCGGACCCTGCCCTGGCGCGGCCACCCCGATCCCTATGCGGTGTGGGTCTCGGAGATCATGCTCCAACAAACAAGGGTGGAGACGGTGATCCCCTACTTTGAGAAATGGATGCATTTATTTCCCACGGTCACAGCGCTGGCGGAAGCCTCTGAGCAGAGTGTGCTCAATGCCTGGGAGGGACTCGGCTACTATAGCCGCGCTCGTAACCTGCACAAAGCCGCGCAGCTCATTGTCAGTCAACACAATGGGGAACTGCCGCGCGATCTCGACGAATTGCGCAAGCTGCCCGGCATTGGGCGCTATACGCTGGGAGCCATTGCTTCCATTGCCTTTGACATGAGTGTGCCCGCCCTGGATGGCAACATCAAGCGCGTCTACGCACGTGTATTCGATATCTCGGAACCGGTGGATTCGCCAGGGGGCGAAAAAATCCTGTGGGAACTGGTGGAAAAGCAATTACCCAAAAAAGAGGCCGGTGATCACAACCAGGCGCTGATGGATCTGGGTGCATCCATCTGCATCCCGAAGAATCCGCGCTGCCTGATCTGCCCGTTGATGAGGGTCTGCAAGGCGCGCCAAAACGGGACACAGAATGAGCGGCCGGTGAAAATGCCGAAGAAAAATGTGCCGCACCACGTCCACGTAGCCGGGCTGATGATCAGGCGGGGAAGAGTCCTGCTGGCACGGCGCCCGTCGAAGGGTTTGCTGGGTGGAATGTGGGAATTTCCGAACGGACGCGTTGCCCCGCAAGGGGCTGTTAATGGGGACCCGCTTGAGGCGTTGGCTGATGCTTTGAGAACGGGATACAACTTGCGGCTTCGTAAACAGGGGGAAGTCCAAAAAAAGGATCCGCTTGGAATCGTCCATCATGGATACAGTCATTTTACAGTTTCGGTCCATGTCTATGCATGCATGTTGGATGCCATGCCGAAAACGGAAAACTTGAAATGGGTTTCCTTGAAAGACCTGAACGAGTATCCCATGGGAAGGATCGACCGCCAAATCGCGGATCTGTTGGCGCAACTACATGACTCTTGAACGGGCATTCAAATTAAATCTTTGACATAAAGCTAGCCACCTGACAGTTTTATATTTCTGTCAATTTCCGCTGGTCGAGTAGCCCCG
>JBDTPH010000265.1:0-5965 GCA_039932795.1 Chloroflexota bacterium | reverse complement strand
GTCGGTCCCAAGCCAGGCAGCGTGTCGACGAACTTGCGCATGCCCGGGACAATGTAGCCGGAACCGGGTTTCTTTAAGGTAATCGCCGAAATGATCCCGTTATCGAGCACGGCCGTAGCCGTGGCTCCCGTTCCAGTCGGGTCGCTGATGGTCACCGTCGGCACCTGGTTGTAGTTGGCGCCAAACGCGTCCAGCTCAATCGATTGGATGGAAAGGGTGGTGGTCGCCCGGGCCAGAGTTGCACCTGTTATGGGGTCAAATAGCGTGCCGTTATGGATGGCGACGCCCGGCGCGAAGGAGTAGCCGGAGCCGGGACTGTCTACGATAACGGCCGTGATCGTGCCGTTGGCACCCATCTCGGCGTGGCCTTTGGCTTGAACGCCTTTCGGGCCGTCCGGCAGGTCGAACTCGACCGTCGGCATCGTATAACCGCTGCCGCCGTTGGCGAGGAAGACTTGCTCAACGCCGCCATAGGCAGTCGCCGCGGCGCCGCCGTTTCCGCTGAAGGTCACGGTCGGAGCGGTATAACCGCTACCCGGTGAGTTCACCGCGACAGCGACGACGGAGCCTTTCTTGACGATGGTCACATCAGCCATCGCGCCCGTCCCGGAACCGGTGATGTCGGCTTTCGCGTTGCTGTAGTTGTGCCCAGGACTGGTCACGGTAATACCGGTGATCGCGCCGTTGGCGCCCACCGTGGCTTCGGCCGTCGCTCCGCTGCCGTTGCCCGTGATGACAACCTGGGCATCCGGCAGCGTGAGCGGGCTATTGGCCCAGTTGGGGTACGGGCCAAAGTAATGCGGAACTTTCGACTCATCCATGGGATCCATGGGCATCGCAGTGGCGTTGTTGCTGCTCCCAAAGAAGAGCGAAGTGAGCACCATCAACGAGACGACGATATTTAGAAACTTGCGTTTGTTCATGTTGGTCTCCTTTTTTATCTTTCGGACGAAGGCGAAAAAACTACACGTAAACTATTTCCCCTGTTCATGACTGTTCGTGTCATGGAGGGAACGACTCTTTTTATGATCTGCACCTGCTTCCTCCTTTCTCGTTGAAATGGTAGTGATGAACTTCAGTCCACTGCCGCACGAGAGACATCGCGACTCGCGAAACGTCAATGAGTCGCCCTCCGATACAAACTGGCACTGCCACGCGTTGCGAAGCTTTTGGATCTCAGGTAATTGTGAGAGGATTGGTGCGTTTGAGCTTTCAATGGCCTTCAAAAGGTGCCGGCCATCTCTGCCAACAGCCTGAACCAGTGACTCTATCTCCTGAGCGGTGTGTGGGATTTTCTGGCCAGCAGGTTTCTGGTGATATCGCTTGTACCAGTGGGGCGGGGTATGGGCTTTCAACCAGTTCGGATCGCATGTTGCAACTGATTCAAGCGCAATACCCATGCAATCGAAGATGATCTCCGCCCGACTGGCGAGGCAAATTGTTGTGATCATCCCGTTCACATCCAGTGAGGATTTTTCGCGATTTGTGAAAATGCCCAGGCGCTGAATCATTTCCTGGAGCGTTTCAATTGCCCCCCGATCCGTCAGCACGTGCTGACGGAATGCACATAAGGTCGAAGGTTCGAGCCCCGGAAAATTGAGGGGCAAATGCAGGGCATACTTCATATCCAGCCGTGTGCGCGTTGCCTGCGCCATCTGACGGTCGGTAAGAGTTTCCCAGGATTGCAAAACTGTCGCGAGCGAATAGGGATAAAAGGAATTCGACAGGAATTCATCTGCGGATTCCAACGCCAG
Organism: Chloroflexota bacterium; assembly: GCA_039932795.1. Lineage (GTDB taxonomy): Bacteria > Chloroflexota > Anaerolineae > Anaerolineales > Villigracilaceae > Defluviilinea. Next base: position 4,211 of record JBDTPH010000265.1, on the reverse strand, counting down.
AGGGGTCAATTCCTCCCATAAGATCTTGAGGGACTCTCCAATCCTTAAGTAGGGGTGCTCCCTGCCAAAGACCGACTCTGCTGCCCGGGCAGTATCGTAGGGAAGTGGAGGACATTGAAATGATGACATAAGGCAGGCTCCAGCGGAGTAGGTCCAGCCTTAATGTATAAGATTCAACGCCTCTTGTTAAGCGTAGATACTATGGGTTTTTAGAAACAAAAGTTGCAGGGAAATACGCGGGTTTTAGCTCATGAAACACGTAGAAAATACGCGTCACACCCCGCCCACCACGGTTTTAAGTGAGTACGATTTGGATGGATAGAAAATAAAACAGTTACTCCAAAAGACCGTGGTGCTCAGCATACTCCACAAGTTCCACGCGGCTGTGAAGACCGAGTTTGTCCATCAGGTTGGCGCGATGACCTTCCACAGTCCGAGCACTGATGCACAGTATTTCAGCAATCTGATTGTTGGTATGGCCGCGGGCGACCAGGCGCAGGGTTTCCAGCTCACGATGAGTAAGTGTATTGTCGGTCGCGAGCTTCGAAGCCGGCACGGGGACGAGATCCCTGAGAAGGACACGGGTCATGGCTGGGTGAATGTAGATATCACCCCGCATAACCGTTCTTATCGCGGTAATGAGCTCAGATTCCGCGGCGCGCTTGACGACATAACCTGAGGCTCCGGCACGGATGGCTTTTTTCAAGAGACTTTCATCCTCGTGGACGGTTAACATCAACACCTTGCTGGCGGGCTGTTTTGCACTGAGATGCTGTAACACGTCAATGCCTCCCATGTGGGGCATGCTGATATCCATCAGGATGAGATCAGGATTTGATGCCTCCACCATTTCCAAAACTTCAACCCCATCTGCAGCTTCGCCGACAACCTCCAGGTCTGGTTCGGCGTTCAGCAAATTGCGCAAGCCCGCCCTCAGAATTCCATGGTCATCGGCCAGTACTATCCGTACAGTCATACGGTACCTCCACCACAAGAATTGTCCCTCTTCCTGGAGAGCTTTCCATGGTCAGGTTTCCTCCCAGCATCTCCGCACGTTCCTGCATTCCCAACAGACCCAGATGTCCGCCGGCTCTCGCCTGATTTACATCGAAACCACATCCATCATCCTCCACAATGATCAACAATGAATTACCGCGTCGCTCCACTACCACATCCACATGACTTGCTTGCGAATGCCTGATTACATTGGTCAGGCCTTCCTGCACAATCCGATACAGGCTTGTTTCCACATCCTGAGGCAGGCGTTCAGCTTCGCCAAAGCCAACGGTCTTGAACTTGATTGGCATGTGTGAGTCCTGGGCAAATGCCTTGATGAATTGTTCCAGTGCAGAGGTCAGGCCAAGATGGTCAAGGCTCGCAGGTCTCAGGTTGATGGCCAGGCGATGAAGATCCTCCAACACATGACCCGTCATCTCTTTGAGCTCAGCCGCCCGCGTTCGAATGAACTCCGGTTTGCTGGCTTCCTTTTCCACTGTCCCCAGGCCGAGCATCAGGGACGTCAGGGTTTGACCGGCATGGTCGTGGAGTTCTCGCGCGATATAGAGTCGCTCCGATTCCTGGATCTCGACCAGGCGGTGGGATAGGAATTGCAGGCGTTCACGCCCCGCCCGAACCTGCTCGAACAACCAGGCATTTTGAATGGCGACCGCGGCTTGCCCGGCGAGTGCCTCAGCCCATTGGACATGATCCTCATTAAAATAACCTGCTTCAACCTTGCCCAGCCCGATAATGCCGATCAATCTGTCCTCACCCACGATCGGCACAAAGAGACGACTCTGAAATGGTTCGGTACCCGGGTGGATAAGCCAATCTGGTTCTTTGCCAATGTCTGGGATCAGGAGACTTTTGCGAGAGAGAACCAATCCCTGGTAAAGGGGATTGGCGTCGCGCTCGACCTTGATGGCGAGAATCTGGGTTGGATCGGTCCATTTTTCAAAACCATCCACCGCCCGTACTCCAAAGAGGGTTTCGCCCTCAGGGAAAATTGCACTGGCGATATCAGCCTGGACAAGAGCACGAACATGCTTGAGAAGTGTACTGAGCACGGTATCCAGATCCAGGGTTTGAGCGAGGGCATTTGCAGATGCACGCAGGGTTTCAGCGAGCAGGCGCTGTTTATGCTCCGACGCGCTCAACGTCTGCAGTGCGAGGTTGCGATCTTCCAGTTCAGCCTCTGCCTGTTTGCGATGAGTGATATCGTGTATGAGCTTCAGTTTTGAAATGCTGCCATCTGAGTTGGTCAGCGGGCTGTCAAAGACATCATAGGCCTTACCTGTTTTTGAAGAGGACCATTCCCACTGCAGGCTGCTTCCTTCAAATACCGATGGGTTCCTGCACCAGGGACAAACATCATCCCGATCATGAAGGTAGGCATAACACTTTTGACTGCCAGCCGGGCCAAACTCCTTTTCGATCAGCGGATTGGTGTATTCGATGTCGAACTGCTTGTTAACGATGTATATACCGTCCGGCATGGTATCGAGGATGGAACGCAACCTGGCCCTTTCCAATTCCACTTTTTCCTCTGCCCGCTTTCGTTCTGTTACGTCCAAAAGACTGAGGACCAGCCCGTCCACTTTTCCTTCGAAGTCCTTCACCGGTTGCAGACTCCAGTTCCAATACGTGATGCTTCGCTCGGGCTGGTCAGGATATTCGAAGGGTTTCTCATGGACGGAATATGCCTGCCCGGTTTTGACCACCTGCTGAAAGATCTCCTGGTTTTCCGGGTGGGGATACAAATCAAAATGGTTTTTGCCTGCAAAACATTCAGGAGGCTGACTCCCTGCTGAACTGGCATACGCGTCGTTGACCTTTATGAAGTTGAAACTGCGATCCATATAGGCGATATTGACATCGATGCTATCAAAAAAACGTTGTTGTAGTTCATCCTTTTGCTGGAGGGCATGCTCGGCCTGCCGGCGCATTTCAATATGCTGAATAAGTGGATGAATGGAAAAGAAATAAAGAAATGGAAAGATCAGTATTATCATGATCCCTGCATCGATGAGGGTGATTTGATAATAGGGCAGCGGTTGGATGTAATACACAACCACCATGGCAATAACTTCAGCCAAAAAAATTGCCGCACTGATATTGATGAGCAGCAGCAACGGAGAAGTGTACCTCGTTGGATTGGGGGAGTGAGAAACAGCTTTTTTTGTCCGGCCTTTTTTTTGCATATACGCCACATTCCAGGGATTCATTTCCCCGCGCTCGCGTCAGCAAGGAAAACCCCTTCTTTCTAAACTAATTTTTGCAAATTGCACATCATAAATCAACTAACAAAAGTCACTATTTTGATGGACACATCGACCTTCAAACCATTTGATGAACCTGACCTGACCTGGTACTGCGCGAACGTGTGTTTGGGGAGCGACCCCTTGAGATGGCTTTAACCTTGTTGACATTCCTCCTTTAATTCGCTAAACTATACGAAAGAACAGGAGACGTCATGCCTGACATTAAATTAACTTCACATTTAACCCCGCAGACGACGCTTGCCTCCGCCATTGGTTCATGGCAGGCATTCCTCGCGGACCAGGGTCGCTCGCCGAATACGATCAAGGCGTTCCTTTCGGATGTACGCCTGCTTACCACCTTCCTGGAGCCAGATATCACCCTGGGCAAGATCACCACAAGTGAACTCAACCGCTATTTCGAATGGATGGAAAAAGAGCGCGAGGTGCCATGCAGTCCCAAAACGCTGGCACGGCGTATTACAGCCACCAAATCCCTTTTCCGCTGGCTGCACCAATATGGCGTTCTACTCATTGATCCCGCTGAAAAGGTTGCCCAACGGTCCGCGATCAGTCCGCTTCCCAAGGTGCTGACCGCAGAGGAGTACGATGCTGTCCTGCTCGCGGCAGACCGTCACCGCCGCGGCCAGAAGCCGGATGCCCGCCCGTACGCGCTGGTCTATCTGCTGCTGACCACCGGCATCAAAAAAAGTGAGACGCTGGGGATCAACCTTGAACACATTGAGCTGGATGCTCCCAACGGGCCGCAGGTTTTCATCAAATATGCAACGCCGGCCAATCGGTACAAGGAGAGAAAACTGCCTCTGGCCGAAGACTGGATTCCAGCCTATCAGGAATACATCGCCCAGTACAAGCGAAGCAGTCCTGTGGACAAGCGCAGCAGTCCTGTGGACCAGCCAACAGAGAAATTCTTCCCCTGGTCGCCGCGGCGGC
>JBDTPH010000264.1:0-63792 GCA_039932795.1 Chloroflexota bacterium | reverse complement strand
ATCGAGCCCACAGCTCGTCGCTAGCGTGAGGCCGCAAAGCGCAAGGGACCGGAATATGAAACGATTATCGGGTTCGGTCCGAACCTGTTGAACGATAGCCTTGAGTCGATCGTGGACCTGGGTGAGTTGTGCGATCGCTATGGGATGGATGCGATCAGCACGGCCAACACGATTGGCCTTGCATTTCATTTATTTGAGAAGGGTGTGATCACAGAAAAAGACACCCATGGCATCGTCTTGAATTGGGGTGATGTGGATGTAATTGAACAACTCGTAAACCTCATTGGTCGTCGTGAAGGAATGGGTGATGTTCTGGCGCAGGGATCGCGTCACTTTGGAGCCCAGTTTGGCGCGGAGGAGGATGCGGTGCAGGTGAATGGGCTGGAGGTCGCGTATCATGATCCGCGCGGGGTCTCGGGCATGGCGCTGTCGTACGCAACCAGTCCGCGCGGCGCCTGTCATAACCAGTCCGATTATTTCTTTGTAGATTGGGGACACACACACGAAAGTCTGGGCATCACCTATTTTGACCGTCATGCACAGGCGGAGAAGGCCGCCAACGTCGCCCGACATCAGGACTGGCGGACAGTCTTTAATTCCATCGTGATGTGCATCTTTGCGAACTCCGAGCCTGAAATCCAGGTCAAGCTGATCAATGCCGCCTGCGGTTTGGACTGGACGATCGAAGATATGATGAAGTGTGGTGAGCGCGGCTGGAACATCAAGCGAGCTATCAACAATAGAATGGGGTTGACTGCAGCCAATGACAAACTTCCAAAGGCATTACTTGAGCCTTTCCCCGATGGCGGCTCGGCAGGATTTGTGCCGAACATCAAAGCTATGTTGATAGGATATTACCAGGTGCGTGGCTGGGACCCTGAGACCGGAAGACCTACGCGTGAAAAGCTGCTCGAGCTGGGATTGGACGACGTAGCAAAAGATCTATGGGGATAACTGAGAAGGGTTCGATCGTGGTATTTGGTTTTCAGTCTGCGGCGTGCTTCAGCGCGGTCCTGTTGCTATCGAACGCGACTTGAAACGTAAAAGCGTCAGCTGTTGGCCCATTTTCATCCAAACAGCGCAGTTTCTCCTTGGCTTCCTCCACCGTCGGGATATGACTCTGCTCAATCCACCATAGCACTACCTGGTACTCAGCACAAACTCAGTGGCTTGGCAGGCAAAGTGAGCTTGTATCTTCTGTATTGTGAGATAAAAGGGGAGATGTCTTCTCTTTGCAAGCTACCTAGTCAGTCACATCCTGCGGCGTTCAGTGAGAATATACACCCATGCCTTCCGGAATATAATGAGAATCATGACGAAGGCCGCTCGCCGTTTGATTTTTATTAGAAATTTGGATGGGAACGCAGGATTTAACTTGACTTGCAGTAGAATCCTGCCAACACAGGAGAGAATTTTTTATGAAACTTGTTACAGTAGCTCAGATGCAGGCAATTGAAAAGGAAGCCGATGCCAATGGCTTAACCTATGACCAGATGATGGAAAATGCAGGTCAGGGGCTTACAGATGTGATCCTTGGTATCTTTGAAGGTGATGTTGAATCGGAAGTGGTAGGGTTGGTGGGTAACGGCAACAACGGCGGCGACACTCTTGTCACGCTGGCTGCGCTCGCAGCGGAAGGCTGGAAGGCGCGTGCCTATCTGGTCAAACGTAAAAAGGATGATCTTGTCAAACGCCTCCTGGAAGCGGGCGGTGAGGTCCTTTCAGGCGAAAATGCTTTTGAAAAGCTGGCGGAAGCCATTGATACTGCCGACGTTCTGCTCGATGGCGTTCTTGGCACCGGCATTAAACTGCCGTTGAAGAAGGACGTCGCCGAACTGCTGGCGGAAGTTAACGATGTCCTGGATGGCATGGATGAGCAACCGCTGGTGGTCGCGGTGGATTGTCCCTCCGGTGTGGATTGCGACTCGGGTCAGGTTGCCGATGAAGCCATCGCCGCGGATCTAACGGTCACGATGGCGGCTGTCAAGCAGGGATTGTTGAAGCTGCCCGCCTTTGAATACATCGGTGAACTCCAGGTGCTGGATATCGGCTTATCCAATGATCTATCTTCCTTGAAGAATGTGCAGGCGGAAGTTGCCGATGCAGATTCCGTCACCGCGCTTTTACCTGAACGATCGCTCGCTTCACACAAAGGGACGTTTGGTACCGCGCTCATCGCGGCGGGCTCCATCAATTACACGGGAGCAGCACTCCTTGCAGGAGAAGCGGCATACCGTGTTGGCGCGGGACTGGTCAGCATGGCAGTCCCCGCGGCACTGCACGGAGTGCTGGCCGGTCAATTTCGGGAGGCCACCTGGGTGCTGCTTCCGCATGAGATGGGCGCGATCTCCTCGGCTGCTGCCGAGGTCCTGGCGAAAAATTTCGAGCAAGCTTCGGCATTGCTGATCGGCCCTGGCTTTGGTACCGAAAACCCGACAAAGGAATTTATAGAGAACCTTTTGGAAGGAAAATTTTCAGCGAAGAAGAATGCACAACGTATCGGTTTCGTGCACCAGGAGGCTGAAAAGAGCGCAGAGAACAAGTCCAAAATGCCGCCGATGGTTATCGACGCGGATGGGTTGAAACTGCTCGCGAAGATCAAGGACTGGTACACCAAAATTCCTGCGCCTGCGATCCTGACGCCTCACCCGGGCGAGATGGCCTTGTTGACAGAATTATCAAAGGATGGAGTCCAGGACAGCAGGCAGGAGGTCGCCAGTCAATATGCAAAGTTATGGGGACACGTCGTGGTCCTCAAAGGCGCATTTACTGTGATCGCCTCCCCGGATGGACGCGCGACCGTCATCCCGGTGGCGACTCCTGCACTTGCTCGCGCGGGTACAGGTGATGTGCTGGCCGGTCTCATCGTTGGTCTGCGCGCCCAGGGACTCGATGCCTACGAAGCCGCGGTCGCCGGTGCATGGATCCATGCCCAGGCTGGCCTGTACGCGGCCGATGACCTTGGCACAACTGCATCTGTTCTCGCGAGCGATGTTCTGAATTCTGTGTCAGATGTCTTGAGTGATTTGGAATGATCTCTCGCGCTGAGCGCTGTCTAACGTGGGAACGAATCGATATAGCATACATACCCTTCGTCTACGTCGCATAAAGGACATGCGGCTCCGCTCAGGGCGAAATAAAAATTGAATCAAAAAGAGGAGCCTGGATTTTCAGGCTCCTCTTTCTCTTATGTTCTCAAACTAGCTATTCAAAAACTCTTCCAACGCTGCCTTGCTGATGCGGTAGGCGTTGCCCATCTTCTTGGCCCTCAGACTCTTATCATTGATGGCGGCGATCACATCCTCTTCAGACACCTTCAGAATGGCCGCTGCTTCAGCGGGCGTCATCACATCCGGCATGCCGGCAGTTTTCCCGCCTCCGCCACTGCCCTGTGACTGCTGATTTTGCTGGTTCTGCATCGCGCCAGATGTTGCCTGCTGCATGAGGTTGCCGATGCCCATTCCTGCGCCGATGCCAGCCGTGAGTCCTGCGCCGCCGCTTGGGTTCTGTGCGGCATCGCGCATCGCGTCCGCGGCCTGCAGCTGGGTATAGGTCGCCATATCGAGCATGCCCATATCGCGCAATTCCTGTGCAGATTTGCTGGATGGCTTGAGATTTCCAATATAGAAGGACTTGAGCGTCATGCCAAGGGCTTCGAAATCATCCTGCGCCTTTGCACGTACCGCCGCGCCGATCTCCTCTGTCAGGCCGATCAGCTCAACGACACTATTGGCAGCAGTCGTCTCGCCCAGCACATCCTGCAGTTTCGAAAGCAGCATGTTCTTCAGGCGCTCTTCGACGTCAGTTGTCCTGTATGCGCCCTGTGTGCCGACCACCTGGGTAACAAACTGCTGAGGATCCTTCACCTGGAAGGAATAGGATCCAAAGCCCTGCAGCAAAGCCACGCCCAAACCCATGCCCGGATTGCGGACAATGATGGGCTGTGGCGTGCCCCACTTCTCGTTGGCAAATTCCTTCATGGAAACAAAATATACTTCGGCGGGGAAGGGTGTCCGGTCGTTGAACGCCTTGCCGATGAAATTAATCAGCAATGGGATGTTGGCGGTCGCGATCGTGTGACGCCCAGCCCGAAACACATCCAGCGCGTTTCCGTCACGGAAGAACACGGCCGCCTGCGACTCGCGTACGATCACCTGCGAACCGATGCGAAAATCACCAATGCCCGTCTCAGGGAAGCGATGCACGATCTCATCCTTCATCTCGTTCGGGTATTCAATGACGTCAAAAATTCTTGCCATGAGATTCTCCTTTGAAAGTGATACCAAATTTATTATAGTACATGCGCAACTGTGCCACAAGAACCGTTTGTCTTACTCTCATCATGCATCGCGCTGAGTGCAATCGAAGCGCCATTTCTTCTACGGATTTTCGCCCCTTACGTTTCACTTTCCGACACAGTCGCTACCAGCTGACTGACAGCGCTTCTTTCTACCTACGCCTCTGCCTGTTTCAGCTTCATTGGCTTGCCCGTCCCCTTGTCCTTGAGCATTAAGATTTCCGCCATGATGCTGACCGCGATCTCCTCGGGAGTCTCGGCGTTCAGCTCCAGTCCCATGGGCGAGTGGACTCGCGCAATCTTTTCCTCAGCTACGCCTTTGTCCTTCAACGCCTTCACCGTTGTCAGCCATCTGCGCCTGGAGCCGATCACGCCGATATATGCCGCGTCTGAATCCAGCAGACTCGGCAGTCCGAGCGCGTCCACGCTTGAGCCGCGGCTGGTGATGATCAAATAGGTGTGACGATTGATCTTGAGTTGCTCTGGCAGTTTCCCCATCTCAACCGCATAGTAGGCGTCCGCCCCGGGCACCGACTCGGGATTGCAAAACTCGGCACGGTCATCGTTGACTGCCACTCGAAATCCCAGCCATTTTGCCAGATGGACAACGGCCCTGCCAACATGGCCGCCGCCGATGACAACGATCATCGCAGGAGGAAGGATCGGTTCCACAAACACCTCCACGGTTCCACCACAGACGCCGGGGTCGCCGCGTGATGGATCGGCCATGGTATAGGAAAGTAAACGCGACTCGCCGTCACCGAGTGCCATCCATGCTTCATCAAGCACGCGGTGTTCCAGGTCCCCGCCGCCGACGGTTCCGATAAATTTCCCATCCGGGTAGACGAGCATCTTGCTGCCCACATGCCGGGGGGTGGAGCCTTCACTCCTGACCACTGTGCATAATGCAGCAGAGCCGTTATTATTTTGGATCTCTGAGATGGCCTGGTAAACGGTTTTCATGGAGCGCTGCCCAAGGAACTCGATTATCCGTTAGCTGAGCTGTCGCGCGAGGACGCGGACACGGATCGCTTCGATAAGCGCGCGGATGTACTCCATGCCTCTTTTGTTCGGAGTTTTTTTCAGGTGATTCCAGCGTCTGCCTTCGTAGTACAGGCAGGTGCGCAAATCTGTCAGCGACTGCGAAAGTTGCTGGTTGCTTCGAAATAGGGCGATACCCTGTTTCGCGATCTCGCGGCACTTTTCGAAGGTGCCCCATTGTTCGACACCGTCGAACGATTCCGCGAAGGGCAGGATCTTACTCCAGGTTGCGTTATTGGCCGGGATGTCAGTTTCTAACAGTTGAAAGTTGGGAGTTTTATTCATGCTAAAAGGAGCTTTCTGATCGTGTGTTTGATAAGTGGGAGATCATCCTGCACAGTATTCCAGACAACGGCGAGATTCAGTTTGTAATCGTCGCCAACAATCTTATTGTGAATACTGATTGTCTTTGCCCAGGGAAGCTTTGGGTGCTGATCCTGAAATTCGATGGAAACATGTTTTGCGGCTTCACTGACGATGTCAATCTGGCGAGCGACCGCATCCTGTACCATCGGGCGGGAACTGAACTCACTTTCAGACATTCCGCGCGTATAGCGCTCAAGTTGTTCGATGGCATCTAGCATACGACGCAAATGGACGGCATCATCTTTATTCATCAAAGACAACCTTGCCTTCCGTTTTCAAGATTGAATGCAGGGGCAATGGGGCGGGCAGGCAGGGATTTGCAGACTTATTCATACCTACATTGTACCTTAGTGCACGGCTCATTTCCCCCAAAGGACGCTAAAAATAGTTAAGTCTCTGTTGCCCAATTGGAGATGGCTTGCTCTTTTTAATTATTTTTCCAATGGATGTTTTTCAAGCTCGTCCATTGTGTCCATGAATGAATTTTCAATATCCACGCCATGTAGATTCGAAAGGACAATGACTGACCACAGGCAGTCAGCCAGCTCGTGTTCAAGTTTTTCCCTGTTGTTTAAAATGTTGCGTCTGCCATTCTCTGCAACGATCAATTTAGTCAAATCACCCACATCGCCCACAAAACCCAGCGCGATCTCTTCGCTTGTCCAGGCAGAACCATAGAGCTGCGTTTCTTTTTGTTCATACAGCCTGCGTATATCCATTGCTCTGTCAATGATCTCTTGAAATTCCATTACCTTTCCAGCAACCCGAGTACTACAGGCAACAACTGTTTTTTCCTCGATACCACACCGGGCGCATCGCGTGTCCCATCGGCAAGTGGGGGATACGGCAGGTCGGCGAGGACGGGCGGCGGGTCGGAGGAGGTGATCAGCTGGCTTGAGCCGCGCACCACGTCGGTGATGAGCAGCATGGCGAAGTCGAGCCCGCGCTTATCGCGCAGGTCGTTGAGCGCCTTGGTCAGCGGCCCCAGATGCTCAGAGAGCTGTACCAGATCGGTGACTTCTGCCTGGGCGATGGCGAGTTTGAATCCGCCTGCTTCATAGAGCTTGATGTCTGTACTGACGATTTCTTCCGGTTTGCGGTTTGAAAGCCCGGCGCCCGCAGACAGCACGGCCTTACCATAGGATTCGATGGTCTCGCCCTTCAACGGACTGCCTCCCACGAATGCCCAGCGTGCCAGGCGTTCGGCGGCTTGTTTATCACGCGGTGTGGTGGTGGGCGATGTCAAAATAAGGGTATCCGCCAGCAGTCCCGCGAGAAGCACGCCTGCCAGATTGGGCGGCATGGAGAGCCCTGCCTCTGCCGTCTGCTCACAGACCAGTGTCGATGTGGATCCCACGATATCCACCGTAAAGCGGATCGGGGTGTGCGTATGAGGATTGCCAAGGCGGTGATGATCCAAAATTTCGAGCAGTTCCGCTTCCTCGAGCGCTGCGATCGCCTGGCGCGGTTCATTGTGATCCACAAGAATGATCTTGAGCCGCGGCGGGTTGAGGATATCGCGCTGGCGGGCAATACCCATGTAGAGACCATTCTCATCCACAACCCAGAATTCATCATATTCATCGCGCAGAATGCGGTTGAGCGAATCGCGGATGTGCGCGTTGGCGGCGAACTTCGGAACGGTGATGTCCGCGGCATCCTTGCACGGCGCGGACATCATCTCGCGCACCGTGGTATCGCCGGGCCGCGGGCCAAGTATTTCAGCAAAGTATTTGAAGAGGCTGAAACCGTTGATAATGCCATAGGGTTTGCCATCGTCGTCAACAACGGGCGCCACGCCGCCGGTGCGGCTGGCAAGAGTCCATGCCGCCCCGAGTTGACCTTCGGGACGCGTGCTGTCGAGCCGCTGCATCACCGACTCAAAACGAGGCGACGCATCTGTGAGCAACATGGGCGCATCCAGCTGGAGTTCCTTCAGCACCCAGGCAGTCTGCGGATTCAGTGGGCCGGCACGCGCTGCCAGTGTATCTGCTCCATCGCGTTCGCGCAGCAGCCAGGCATATCCCATTGCCGAAGCAATAGAGTCTGTATCAGGGTTAACATGTCCGATGACGTAGATTCTTGACATAATTTATTTCACCTGTTGAAGCGCTTTCCAGACTCTTTCCGGGGTGGTTGGGTTCTCATCGATATTGACGCCGACTGCGTCCAGGATCGCATTTCCCACCGCCGGCGCAACCCCATCCATCGGAATTTCCGCCACGGCCTTTACGCCAAATGGATGGCTCGGCTCAAACGTTTCCACAAATATTGTTTCCAGCGCGGGCATTTCATCTGCGCGGAAGATATGATAACGGTCAAGATCGCGCTCGATGGCGTTTCCACTTTCGTCATATCGCATCTCTTCGCAGACCGCGTAGCCGAGGGCTTGCGTCATGCCACCTTCGATCTGCCCCGAAGCAGTTAATGGATTGACGATCACGCCCGAATCAACTGCCATCACGAGCCGGTCCACCGTTACCGCGCCGGTCTCCACATCCACAGTGACTTCTGCAAACTGCGCCGCGAACGGAGGCGGTGACACAGGCGAGACATAGGATGCCACGCCCATGATCTGTTCCTGATTGTTACGGTGCAGCGAGTCGAGTGCGATTTCCGTGAATGGCACGGTTCGCCCGTCGGACGCTATGGCGTGACGATCTGCGAGCTGGATATCCTTGTGATCATCCATCTTCAACATCATTGCCGCGCGGACTCTGATCCGCTCTGCAACAATTTTTGCTGCGTTGACTGCGGCAGTGCCGGAAATATAGGTTGTTGAGGAGGCGTATGCGCCTTTATCGAACGGTGTGAAATCGGTATCTGATGAATAGCAGATCATGTCTTCAAGAGGAACTCCCAATACCTCGGCTGCCATCTGCGCCAGGACGGTATCCGAGCCCGTGCCTAGATCCGTTGCACCCACGAGCAGATTGAATGAGCCATCATCGTTCATCTTGATGGATGCGCCGCCCATATCCAGATACGGAATGGCCGTGCCCTGCATCACCATGGCAACGCCGATCCCCCTTCTGTAGCGGCTGGATGAGCCCGCAACTGTATGCCATTCCTCATTCCCATATTTGTCATCCCAGGCAATCGCAGCCCGGCCCTGTGCCACGCATTGTTCGAGCCCGACCGTGTGGACGATCTCGGGCCGCGGCTCGCGTCCTTCATTCCACGCCGTGGAAAACGGATGATACTCGCCCGGATGAATCGCGTTCTTTAAACGGAATTCGATCGGGTCGAGATTCAGGGCACGGGCGATCTTTTCCATGTGACGATCAAGCGGCCAGTATCCCTGTGGGACGCCGTAGCCGCGGAATGCGCCTGCTGGCGGTGTGTTGGTGTAGACCACGTCCGCATAAAAGCGGATGTTGGGAGCCTTGCGATACTCTCCGTCGCCGACGTACAAGGCCATCGCTTTGTGACCTGTATTGCCTGTGACGGTCAGTGCGTGGCAGCCATATGCGCCAGTATCTGACAAAGCATACATGGAATTTGCAGTGATCGTCCCATCGCGCTTCACACCTGTTTTCATTTTTATTTTCATCGGGTGACGCGAGCGGGCGCCAATGAATTCCTCTTCGCGCGTATATTCATAAATCACGGGTCGGCGCGTGGCGATCGTCAGGTGCGCGGGCACGTCTTCCATCAGCACTTCCTGCTTGCCTCCAAAGCCGCCGCCAATGCGCGGTTTGATGACGCGGATGCGTTTGACGGGAAGCGCCAACACAGGTGCGAGCATTCGTCGCACATGGAACGGCACCTGCGTGGAGGTGCGGATCACCAGGCGATCATCTTCATCCCAGTACGTCACGCAGACATGCGGTTCAATGTGTGCCTGTTGTACTTTTGGAACCTCATAGTCTGCTTCGAAGATTTCCTCCGCTTCAGCGAACCCCTTTTCCACGTCACCGATGTCGATGCGGATCTCGGCCGCGAGATTCTTTTCAGGGTTGGAATCCGCGAAGTTAATGAACTCAGGCTCATCGTGGATGCGAGGCGCATTTAGATCCATCGATTTTCGAGAATCAAGGAGTGCAGGCAGAACTTCATAGTCCACGTCGATCAGGCTCAGCGCGTGCTCCGCAATCTCCGCTGTCTCTGCCGCGACCATGGCCACGCGGTCACCCACAAATCTCACTTTATTGTCCAGCGAAAATGTATCGAGAGGGCCCGGGATCGGGTCGGACTGTCCCGCCGTGGAATAGACGATGCGGGGAATATCCTGCCATGTGAGCACCGCAGCCACGCCTTTCAGCTCACGGGCTCTGCTGGCGTCGATGTTCCTGATGCGAGCGTGAGCATGCGGACTCCTCAGCACGCGCGCGTACAACATACCGCGCATATCCAGGTCCGCGGTAAAGGCAGGTTTGCCCTGTACCAGTTTGATCGCGTCCACTTTCTTTTCAGGCTTGCCCACAGTTTTATAGGTTTCGGTCTGCGGAGTGACGATCACCTTCGGCATGACACTCGTGGTGACAAAGGATGGGCTGGGCGAATCGAGCCCTGCTTGCCCGGGCGCGGCCGGGAAGGCGAACGGATCACCACTTGCGGCCAGTTGCTCACCGACCTCTGTGTCGCCGCGCATGTCTGCCGCAGCTTTCAACACCGCCTGAACAGGTTTGAGATATCCCGTACAGCGACACAGCACTCCTGCAATCGCATCCCGAACCTGCTCTTCACTTGGATTCGAATTCCTATCAAGCAATGCCTTCGCCGCAAGGATCTGGGCCGGTGTGCAGTATCCACACTGGATCGCGCCCGACTCGACAAACGCCTTTTGCAGCGGATGTAAGCCTTCGGTCTTCCTCCAGCCCTGTTCGGGATGCTCACCCAATGCTTCAATTGTGACGATGTTATGTCCCTCGGCCTGTGCGGCAAGCATGGACCCACCATTGACGGCTTTACCATCGAGCAGGATGGTATCCGAGCCAGACAGTCCCTGCTCATCACCAAACTTAATTCCATAGAAACCCAGCCCGCGTAGGGCGGCGAGAAGGGTAATGGATGGTGCTGTGTCAATCGTGTGTTCAATGCCGTTGATCTTGAGTGTGAGATTCATATTCAATTCCTTCCCCTCTCCCCGCTAGGAGAGGGCCGTGGTGAGGGTAGAGTTATTTTTTGCCTTGTAACTCTGTAATTCTACATTCAACAGTTTACGGAATTTCACCTGCAACTGCGTGAATATTGTATTTAACATCATCATTGGCAAACCGAATTACTTTGTAGCCAAGTTCTTCCAGATATTTTGTTCGTGCCTTATCGTATTCTTCTTGGTTGGGTTGAAAGTGTGACTCACCGTCAAACAACTTGGCTTGAGCGCAGTAAGAGTCAATGATAAACCTATCCATTGGGTGTTGTCGCCTGAATTTAAAACCAGTCTGGCGATTTCGCAAAGCACACCAAAGAGTTGCTTCTGCAGGCGTTTGTGGATGACGCATTTCACGAGCGCGGCCAGAATTATCGGATGAATGCGATGTCTCGTTTCCATGCGTGGTGACCCTCACCCTTCCATCTCCCTGAAAAGGAGAGGGTTACAAAACCTTCGTGATTTCCAACCCGATATTTGCAGACTCAAGCGCGTTCTGCGATCCCAGCACGGCCACGGCATCCGATTGGCTTGCTTTTTCCAGTACTTCGCCAAAGGCGATAAAGTCTTCACCGTTCGTGGACAGGACTTCGTCGCGGATTTTTTGTCGTAGTACATCGCTTCGTCCTGTCAGATAACGCAGCATGGATGTATATCCCTTTGCATCAGGAAGTTGATAAGTATCGAGATCGCCGATCGCGGCGATGATGGCTTTGGTCAGTTCGTTATCGCTGAGGTGGGATGCATCCAGTCCCTTCAGGAATTCTGCGGCTTTATCGTAATTTTCAATCGTCCCGGCAACATTGGGATCGCGGTAGGAAAGGAAGGTGAATACCCCAGACGCATCGTCAAAGACAGAGAATCCACCATACGCTCCACCTTGCACGCGGATCTTCTCCCATAGATATGCCATGCGCAGGTATCCCACAATGACTTCAGCGGAGCCATCGTATTCATATCCGAGATCATACAGGTTTGCCCCTTTGCCAACATAATTGACCTGGGCAGGGATTGTCAGCCCTTCCTTTCGGGGTGCAGGCTGGACACCAAATGGTGCAAGTTTCAATTCCTTTGCGGGCAGTGCGGAGAGGAACGAGTCAAGCTGTGGCTTGAACATACTCCAGTTCGTGACATCCACAGTTACATTACACAACAAGGCATTGCGGTTGATCAACGCCTCTCGCATGGCTTCGAGCCTCTTCAGCACCGATTTCCACTTTTTATCAATGTCATTCGCCAGCTCACGGAGCGCGAACAAATAACCGATTCCGCTCATCTGATCCTTCGCCCAACCCGATTCGCCGAACTGTGCGCGCAATCGTTGATTGACATAAATATGGCCGCTGGGCACCAACGCAGCCTCAAGGCCCGCTTTTTCCTCAAGTACGATCTGCTTTAGGCGTTCGCGATTGTCAAGTTTCACAGTGAGCAGGATATCCTTCAGGATGTTCAGCAGTTCAGTGGACTGCTGGAGAGTGGCTTTGCCGCGCAGGAAAAGTTTTGCCACGCTCTCGCGGGTCCCGAAAGTTGTCGTGGTAACCGAGCTGCCTGTGATGCCACCCGTGCTTTTTCCGATCCGCTGCGACAGTCTAACGTAATCCTCCGTCTCGGTGCCCATCTCGAGTAATGCGCGAGCGAAGATCTCCGTCAATGGAACGAGTTCCTTTGACAGCGCGTGCAGGTCAAAACCGAGATCGAGATAGACAATGCCATTTGTGAAGAGGTCATGATACAGAACCTTTGTATCTTGAAGTTCAAGGACTTCCATCGGGATCGATTTGTTTTCCTTTTCCAGATCTTCACGTTTAAGAACCGGAAGCTTTTCCAGTGCCTCGGGTGCGTCCGGAGTCTCCTGCCTGAGCTTGAGTTGTTTTGTGTTCTCGATCAATTGCGCAATTTGACTCTCATTCATCGACTCGCGGATCTTTGCCAGTCGGGCTTTCTCGTCTTCGTCGAAGCGGCGACCCAGCTCAGGGTCCGGAGTGAGGCGCAGGATCGTGCGGTGGGGGTTATCCAAAAGATGAGTCTGGATGAGTTTCGCAAAGTAATGCGGGTCGGCTGCGAGTCTGCTTTTGATCTCATACAGCGGAGACTCAAACGCGAGCAGCTTGAATGGATCTTCATCATGCATCCAGGTAGTCAGCACACGGAGCATAAGCGCAATGCCTACCGGAAACGAGCCTGTGTTGTTCTCGCGCAGATGGAACTCAACTGTGTTCATGGCGGATGCGACCATATCGGGATCAATCCCGTCGCGGGCAAGTGACTCGAGCGTATTAATGATTAGTTTTTCGATCTTCTTCGCGTGGCGTTTGCGGGTGCCCTTGAGCCCAGCGGAAAAAATAAGATGGCGCATGTTGGTTTCAGTGCCAATGCCCGCCAGGTCTTCACCGAGACCTGAATCAAGCAGCGCCTTCTTGAGTGGGGAGGCGGGTGTGCCGATCAGGATGTGACCTAGAATGCGCAGGCTGAAATTAAGGACCGCGTCGGATGTGTCGGGCAGTTTCCAGTTGACGACAAGATAATGTTTTTTATCACTATCCTTGACATCGCCTGCGTCATACGCAAATTCCACTTTCTTCGGTCGTCTAAATGGTTTGGCAAGCGGGACAGAGGATTTAACCTTTTTCTTTTTGTATGGCTTGAGATAACCTTCCATCAGCTTGAGACGTTTTTCAGGATCATCGTTTCCATAAAAGAATATGAACGAGTTGGATGGATGGTAGTATGTTTCCCAAAAGTTCCTGAAGTTTTCATAGGTAAGGTCCGGGATGTGACGCGGGTCGCCACCTGAATCCACGCCGTAAATATGTTTGGGGAAAAGCGATTCGATCACGCGCGTCTCGAGTATGCCATCAGGAGAGGAATACGCGCCCTTCATCTCATTGAAGACCACGCCCTTGTACGTGAGCGGCTCTGTGGGATCGTCGATCTCGTAGTGCCAGCCTTCCTGCATCAGGGTCTGTTCGCTGATCAGAGGATGCAGGGTTGCATCCATGTACACATCGATCAGGTTGTAAAAGTCCTGCACGTTCTGGCTCGCCACGGGATAGCACGTTTTATCAGGGAAGGTGAACGCGTTGACAAAGGTCGCAAGTGAACCCTTCAGCAATTCCACAAACGGTTCCTTGACAGGATATTTCTCGGAACCATTCAGCACACTGTGTTCAAGGATGTGCGGAACGCCTGTCGAATCTTTAGGCGTGGTGCGGAAGTTAATACTGAACACTTTGTTCTCATCATTATTGATGATCGAGAGCAGCCGCGCGCCTGTCCGTTTATGGACGTACAGCTTTGCAACCGAATTTAATTCGGGAACGTTCTGTTCCCTGACCAGGTTAAATGCTTTGGACATGGTTCTCCTCTTGATTTTGTTTAGGTTTAAAGATCCAGGGTCGAACGTCAGCTCCTGGACGTACGAAGTTTTTCTCGCAGCTCGTTAATAACAACCTTTGTACCACTTTCATCTTTATAAAACCACATATCCCAGCCATTGACAGGCGCGCCGTTCATCAATGCCTTTGCAACTCCATGAATGGACCCAGTGACATCCCCGCAGCGCAGATGCCCATTGGATAGGATTTTTGCCCTGATGCTGTTTTTAGCAAAGTAAAGTGGCTGGCCGGGTTGGAGCAGTCCGTTTTCGAGCAGCGCCCCAAACGGGACGCGGGCCTGCTTCCGTTTTTCAACGTTGATCGCCTCTTCATCCGTCTGCCCGATCGCGTCGATCCGCTTCTGCGCGACCTTGATGTATTTCTTGTCGCGTTCGATGCCCACCCAGTTCCGCCCGAGTTTCTTGGCTACGGCACCTGTTGTCCCACTGCCAAAAAACGGATCGAGCACCACATCCCCAACATTCGACGACGCCATGATGACCCGGTACAGCAGTGCCTCTGGCTTCTGCGTGGAATGTGCCTTTGTGCCGTTGGACATGATGCGGTGCCTGCCTGTGACCAGGGGAATGGTCCAATCGGAACGCATTTGCAGATCATCATTGAGCTTCTTCATCGAATGGTGATTGAAAGTATACTTCGCGCCCTTTTTCTTCTGCGCCCAGATCATTGTCTCATGAGCATTCGTAAAACGCACGCCTCTGAAGTTCGGCATCGGATTAATTTTTAACCACACCACATCATTGAGGATCCAGAATCCCAAATCTTGCATAATAGAACCCACTCGATAAATATTATGGTACGACCCGATGACCCAGATCGTGCCTGTCTCCTTTAGCACACATTGACTTGCGGATAGCCACCCGCGTGTGAATTCGTCATATTCTGCGAAATCGCTGAACTTGTCCCAGTGGTCATTCACCGCATCCACCTTGGACATGTCCGGGCGGTACAGGTCATGATGCAGTTGCAGGTTGTAAGGGGGGTCGGCAAATACGCAGTCCACAGAGTTCTTAGGCAGGTCCTTGAGAATCTTGATGCAATCACCATGCAGGATTTGATTGAGCGGTAATTTTTCCACTGGGCAAATTATACACTTGTAGGAATCAGAATAATTTCCAACCTGGCTGAATGGTTATTGTTTTATATCTCAATCGCTCCATGCGGCAGCACCGCATGTACGCCAAATACTCCATTTGCGATCTGTGTAATGCGCATGTCCACCACTATGCTTGCGAGCGCCTT
The DNA here is from genome assembly GCA_039932795.1 of Chloroflexota bacterium. GTDB lineage: Bacteria > Chloroflexota > Anaerolineae > Anaerolineales > Villigracilaceae > Defluviilinea. The sequence goes on along the minus strand of JBDTPH010000264.1, from coordinate 48,356 downwards.
GGCATCCGCACGGGTGACGTTGTATTTCTCTGCCATCAGGTTGATCATATCGCTGAGCGCCGTCTGTGCGGCGATGTTCAGGCTTTCGTCAAAGCCGAGGGTCAGCCAACCCGCCGGGGTGTTGGCGCGAGGCGTATTGAGATGCAGGTCCGGATGCAGGTGAAAAGTCAATTCCACATCCTCAATCGGGCATTCAATCGCAGTGCGGCTGACTTCACCGTCACCTTGGGCCGCGTGCCCATCCCCCGTGGAGAATAATCCGCCGGGTACCGCGATGGGCAAATAAAGTGTGGTGCCCGCGCCGAGTTCCTTGCAGTCAATATTCCCACCAGTGAGACGCGGCGGCTGTGTCGAGTGTTGACCTTCTTCAGGGGGCGGCATACCCATCACGCCCATGAATGGATGAAGATTCACCTGATGCCCGTGTTGGTTGCGTCCACGCAGTTGATCAGGATCGAGTTCCCATAAATGCATTACATGCCCGTCTGTGACTTCATCACCTCCTACTGTCCAACCCCATGTGCCGGTTCGAATATTCTCAACCTTGACTGCAAGCGTCATTCCTGGCTCTGCGCCGCGGATGGCAATGGGTCCGCACAGCGCGTGTCCTCTGGGTCCATCCCATTTGCTCCTGGCCATCAGGTTTCGCGGTGTAGGACCTGCCTTGGGATCAAATGTAGTGACATTGAAATTCTCCAATCCCCATTCGGCTTCCAGCGTTGTGAAATGCACCGTATCGCCTGAGTCGATCGTGAGGATCGGTGGCAGATCGCGCGAGAAGAAGCCATGCAGCGTATCTTCATTGGGTTCAACTTTATAGCTGGCCATTTTGCTGTTCCTCCACTTTCATGTGTTTATGGGAATTGGGATATTTCTATGCCGGCTGAATGACGAGGCCACCAAAGCCACCCTCAGCGGCATGCACATTCCACGCATACATGACGCGGATAGCACGCGAACGGCTGAACGGACTTCGGACAGATAGGACAGCATTGTTGATTTAGAGAATTATCTATTCCAGCCAACTCTGTTCAATCTCTTTGGCTTGTTTAATGAAATACTCTTTTACGGTTTGCCACGACACATTTTTCAGAAGTAATGGGTCACTTTCGTCTTCAGCATTTTCAAAAAAGACCAGTCGTTTGGTTGTCTGCACTTCAAAATCTCGAACCTGGGGGTATTTTTGAGTTGCTTTACCGAAAATCTGTTTTAAGGAAATATCCTGGCATATGAAGTAGAGGTCATAAAAATCCTTTCGGGCGGCACGGGACAGCATGGCATCAAGCTTCATTAAGGCAATATCTTGAATCGATGCAAGTCGCACGCTGTCAAATTTAACGAATGGGGCAACAAGTGGAAATCCGTATCCATAAAAACCAACCCTTACATTCTTTACAAGGAAAACAAGGTTTCCCCAGGAAGAATCTGCAAGAATGCTGGTGAGTCTTGAGAGTGAATTTTCAAGTACGGGCCTGATGGTCGGTATATCTTCACTGGGTGAAAAAAAATCCAGGTCTGCCGAAAGCCGATGCCCAAGTTGGAGAGAAAGAGCGGTGCCACCTGCAAGATAAAAATGTTCTGAAATAGCGCTCTGAGAGAATTCAGTTAATACAAGGCGCATATCTTCAGTGATGGTATTCCAGAATACCTTACTCATTCAGTTACTTCCAATATGGTCTGCCAAAATACTCGATGGGGTTGTGGGAGTTTGTCTTTCCCAAACTGCCTGACCCAGGATGCGATCTTCTCCCGTGAGTAAACTGCAAACAACCAACGCAACTCTGCCCGATTTCCGAATTGCAAAGCGCGTTCAATGATCGTATGAGCATCTCTTTGTGGATTCAACTTGGAGAACTCATATTCCTGGAAGAATGGGCCAAGAGTCGTTGGAATTGATTGCATGATGATTCAAATTATACCCTCGTCGGACTCAGCTACTATTCCAGCATTTATCGGCTACAATTTGCCTTCAAATCGTATTTTTACCGCAGAGGACTTTCGTTATATGGCGTTGATGAGTGTACAGGATGTGTCCATCGGATTCGGTGGACCGCGCCTGCTGGATGAAATAAACTTACAGATCGAGAGCGGGGAATGGATTGGTTTGCTGGGACGGAACGGGATGGGGAAGTCCACGCTGTTGAAACTCATCGCCGGTGAGATTTTGCCGCATGAGGGAACCATTGCCCGTCAGCAGAATATGAAGGTAGCATATCTTCCACAGGAGGTCCCGCAAGGATTGAGCGGAGGCGTGCGTGAGATCGTGGAAAGCGGCCTGGAAGAAATATCAAGCCCATTAAATGACGAGCATCAATGGCAGCGTCAGCATCAGGTGGAAAAGGTTCTCTCCCGCATGGATCTGGACCCGGAAGCCAGGTTTGAGGTCCTTTCGGCGGGGTTAAAACGACGCGTTTACCTGGCACGCGGCCTGGTCCGTAATCCCGATCTATTATTGTTAGACGAACCCACCAACCATCTGGATATCAACTCCATCGACTGGCTGGAGGATTTCCTCAAGCGTTGGGGCGGTACGCTTTTATTTGTGACCCATGACCGCGTCTTCCTGCAACGTCTCTCCACCCGCATCGTGGAATTGGACCGCGGCAAACTGTTCGATTGGAACTGTGACTACTCCACGTTTGTAAAACGCAAGGATGAAATGCTTTCCGCTGAGCAGGCACAGAATACGATCTTCGATAAGAAACTTGCCCAGGAAGAACAGTGGATCCGCAAAGGGATCGAGGCGCGCCGAACTCGAAATGAAGGACGTGTACGTGCGTTAAAACGTTTGCGTGAGATGCGCAGGGACCGCCGCGAACTCTCTGGCAAGGTACGTATGCAGCTCTCGGCTGAGAATCGGTCTGGCAAACTGGTGATCGAAGCGGAGAATGTCAGCTATTCGTACGGCGATAAAACCATTGTGCGCGATTTTTCCACGACCATTCAGCGCGGAGATAAGATCGGCATCGTCGGCCCCAATGGCTCTGGCAAAACCACCTTACTGCGGATTCTGATGGGTGAGCTTCAACCCTCGCAGGGCGAGGTCCGTCACGGCGTGAACGTGGAGATGGCTTATTTCGATCAACTGCGCGCACAACTGGATGAAAGCAAATCTGTTTTGGATAACGTGGGGCAGGGACGCGACACGATCACGATCAATGGCAGGGCGCGCAACCTGATGGGCTACCTGGAAGATTTCCTCTTCACGCGTGACCGCGTCCGTGCGCCGATCAGTGGCCTCTCTGGCGGTGAGCGCAATCGCCTCCTGCTGGCGCGCCTGTTCACGCAGCCTGCCAATCTATTGATCCTTGATGAGCCTACCAATGATCTCGATATTGAAACCCTCGAAGTGCTCGAAGATCTTTTGCTTGATTACGAAGGGACTTTATTGCTGGTCAGTCACGACCGGGCATTCCTGAACAACATCGTTACCAGCACCTTGATATTGAACGGAAATGGGGATGTGAACGAATACGTGGGCGGATACGATGACTGGCACAAACAGACAGAACAAGTCGCCACTTCACAGACCAAGCTGAAAGCTGATCCTGCACCCCAGGCAGAATCCAAAGCGGACTCAAAACCCGTGGCCCGCAAGTTGAGCTATAACGAAAAACGTGAATTGGCTGAACTGCCAAAAAAGATCGGGATGCTGGAAGCCGAACAGCACGACTTAACTGTCAGGATGGAAACACCTGAGTTTTATCAGCAGGACGGCGTAGTCGTCGCACAGGCTGTCGAACGTTTACAGGAATTGCATGAAGAATTGTCCCGCCTGTACCAGCGCTGGGGGGAATTGGATGCTTAATCATCCCATTCTGTATCCTCCTCACCCGCCACAAGAATAGGAGGCGGAGCGCCCAGATCGTAGGCCCACGCGCCACTTTCATTCATCATCTCAGCAACTTCGTAGGGGGTGAGCAGAATCTCAAGCTGTTGCGATTCGACAAATTCGAGAATTAATTTGTGGGAAGGTCTCTCTGTCTTGAAGCTCTTCTGGACATGGTTCAGGAAATATTTGGAGCTCTCCTGTGATATCTGAAAACGCGATGCAATCTTCTGGTAGGGTTTGAGTTTATCCATGGGAGGGTTCTTGCTAATGCAGACCTTCCAAACATCTCTTCGCCAGCGTGGACGCGACGTCCATGCGGTATTCGGAAGAAGCCCACTCATCGGTCGCTTCGTGATAGGCGTTACCGGCCGCAGTTTCCAAACCTTCGGCTTCGGTGCCGTCCATCGCCAGCATGGGACTCCTGCCATAGCCGCCTAACGCGAGTCGTGATCGCCCGGAGTTCCATTGCGCAAGTGTGGCGCAGACAATAGGTTTGTCGGCCGGGGTACGGGAGACGTATTCAAAGGCGAGTTTGATGTTGAGGGGAAGGATGAGCCTGGTTATGAGCTTCGTCGACTTTAGAGGCAGGAATTCACCGATATTCGTCATTCGATATTCGATATTGGAGTCGTTGAGAATCGCCTGCTCGATCTTTGCATCCGTTGCCAGCAACAGGCTTGCAAAAGTGGAGCGCCCATCGCTGGCGACGAGTGTCCCGGCCACTGTGGCGGTATTGCGGATGTTGAGTGGCGCTTCCAATTTCAAAGCGGACTTTAACGCATCGGGGCAGAGTTCGGATTCAAGCAATTGCTGCAATGTGACCGTCGCGCCGATCTCCAGGTTGTTGCCATTCTTTATAACGGTATCCAGGCTGAGGGATTGCAAGTCCACGACTTCAATGGAATCAGGTGCCAGCTTCCGCGAAGCGAGCAGCGTGCCGCCGCCAAGCGGAATCCTGTTTGGTTGGGTTAAAAGAGTCAGGGCTTCGTCCAGTGTTTTGGGTCGGTGATAGGTGGTGATCATATGCCTCCATGGGGGTACCTTTATTATACAGTTAAAAAAATAACCGCCATTGAAATGATGGCGGTTATTGAAGCTCTACCCCGCTAATGAACCTGGGACTAATTCTGGAAGGAGGAATTCCTGCTTGAGCGCCTGGATGAGGACATCAAATTCGGTGCCATCCTCATAGCGCCCCTGGAAATGCCAGACCGGTTCTATGTAGGGCGAGCGCTGGTCGTAATTGGGATCGTTCATCTGATAGTATGGATTGCTGCCGAAGTAGACGAGTTCCACTGTGTCGATGCTGAGGTTGGCTGGAGCATATTCGTCCGAAATCCCCGGAACATCACCACCGTTATATACCTGGATCCCATTCGCCACAACCTGCATCTCAGAACCATTTTCCTGAACGATCGATGTTTGATGGACATGCGCTACCGGCATTCCGCCAAATGTTTCATCGGGAATGATGAGCACTTCCTGTTGGATCAGGTCGCCAAGATAACCGGTGAAATTTCCTGTGGGAAATGTATTGGTCGCCAGGAATTCAACATAGGAATTGCCAGCCTCGGTTGTAAATATGATAACCGTCTGACCTTCCAATTGCTCTTCTCTTTGTGTACCCTTTAATATCTGGAAGCGCAGGTCGGGGTATGGAATCTTGTAACTGTCCACCACCAGCTTCCCTTCAATATTGATCGTTCCCGTGATAAGGACTGGCAAGGCATTATAGGCATCCAACTCACTGAGGATGGAACCCTCCAATGTGTAGTGTTGTCATGAGTGTGGTCATGAACCTCCTGTTGCCCGTTAATATGTTGCAGGAGGTTGAGGAAAGGTAACAGGGAATGTTTTACCGCGCCGAGCGGAGCGGAGCACAGACGAGGTGATGCTTCGATGGTGCTTCGTCTGCAGGTTTCGACGTTTCACGTCTCAGCCCTCCGCTCAGCGCGAGGGATCATTCAGGATAAATACCCCATCCGAGTTCATTCAATCGGGATTTGTCAAATTGATCAGGTGGGACATCGATCAAAATTGTATTTCCCTCTGCGAGCAGTTCATTGGTCTCTGCATCGTAGATCCCGGCCCAGGCTGCCGCTGAACGCGCTTTCGATTTGACTGCCCTGCCAATGATCTTCAACTGCCTTCCAATGGGAACGTTCCTGCGATATTTCACTTCAAGCTTTGCGGTGAACATAAAGCGCGGACTCATCGGATCACCGCCCATTAACGCGCGTCCTGAGATCTCGTCAATGATCGCGCCGACAATGCCTCCGTGCAATACACCGGGATACCCTTGAAAATGTTCCGGCGCGATGTATGAAGTTTCGACCACGCCAGGTTCGGTTTCGTACATGTGCAAATGCAGGCCCACAGGGTTTTCAAGCCCGCAGATGAAGCACATGCGTGAATTGGGTTGTTTGCGAGAATCGGTCATACTGGAATTATATTGCATCAGCCCCGCTAGCATAGAATCAATTATGGCGCGGGTGTGATCAGGATATCCGCCATGTAGTAGGCGTGTTCGTACGCAGTGGTTGCGCCGCCTTCGCCCCGGATGGGTTCGATATTTTCGTTGCCATTGACATCAAATCCATTTTGGATCTGATTGGCAAGGGCAACCGCGTTACGGATCATGCCCTCCCTGTTGACGTTGTCCGCAGATTGGAGAAACAGGATCAGTTGATCACGCAGCGTGGGGGTCCATCCGCTGATGTTGAGTGCTGTAGCCTTGACATGTTCGCCATGAATGAGCATATTCTGTGTCGCATCGGGTGAATTCACAGACAGGTCAGCATGGGTATAGGTACCCTGAATGTAGCCTTCATTATCACCATTCAAAAGCAGGCCAAAGCCATCGCTGGGATCGTTGATCGTTCCATCCTGGTTCCAATTCTGGTAGTTTGCGCTTTGCTTTCCGATGTCCATCCACGGTGTCGAAATCATGGATTTGGACGATGTTTGGATGCCGTAGTGCCGCCACAACCCTGGCTTCGCGCTGGAAACGCGACTTCATCACCTCGTCTTCTTCCACAAAGTTATGCAAGACCTTGATCGCAACAGGACGGTCGAGTGTGAGATGCGTGCCTAAATAAACCTCTGCCATGCCTCCCTTTGCCAGTTGTTTTTCAATCCGCACCTTGCCAAGGGTCGTATCAATCCACTGCATGGCGTGATTATACAGCACAGAGTTGGCACGTTATACTTTGGAAATGCTGCAAAAATAAACTCTACTGGATGGTTAACCATGAAAACAGTCGTTTTAGTTTCTGCCATTGCTGAGTGGGAAGGCGTCAAGCCATTGTTTCCGGATGCCAGGGTTCAACATTCACCATTCGGTGAATGTCTTGACGTCGTGATCGGTGATGAACACGTCGCCATTTTCCACAGCGGATGGGGAAAGATTGGCTCCGCGGCGGTGATGCAATATGTGCTGGATCATTATTCACCCGATCTTGTCGTCAACCTTGGGACATGCGGCGGCTTTGAAGGAGTCGTCAATCAGGGCGATGTAATTCTTGTGGAGAAAACGTTCGTATACGACATCGTGGAATTAATGGGCGATCTCGACATTTCAACGTACTACGCTTCCTCCCTCGATTTGAGCTGGCTTGCTGAACCCGATCCTTATCCTGTCCGACGCGGCGCCATCGCATCCGCGGACAGTGACCTGCCCCCCGGAAAGATCCCGTTCCTGAAATCCAAGGGAGCGATGGCAGCGGATTGGGAATCAGCCGCGCTTGCCTGGGTGGCGCAGAAGAACAACGCGCGCCTGTTGATCCTGCGCTCGGTCAGTGACATGGTCAATGAAGAGGGCGGGGAGGCGTATAACAACATCGAGATCTTCAATCAGCGGGCGAAGGAAATTATGAAGCAGCTCTTCGAACAATTACCAGGCTGGCTGAGCGCGGTGAAGGTGTAAACCGTCACGCTGCGAATGTGACCTGCATTTTTAAAGGATGATCTTCATGCAAATATCATCCGTCTGGTCGGTATAGCGGGGAATTTCATGGAAGCCGATCTGTTTGTAGAAATTTACTGCACGGCTTTGTGCTTCCGGGTCCGTTTGAAGCCAGACGCGTTTGTATCCCGTGTTTTTGGCGAACGACAATAACTCCTGCAGCATGCGATAGCCCAACCCCTGACCGTGGTACCCGGGTAGCAGCCAGAGCCGTTTAAGCTCGCAGGTATCATCTTCGAGCCTGCGGATGGCTCCCGTGCAGATCATTTCCCCATCCTGGAACATGACGAGAAACGTCCCACCATTTTCGAAATAATTCCTTTGAATATTGTCCATATCCGCAAGTTCATGGCGCGACTCGTAATAGGCAATGGAATATTCCAATACGCGCTGGTCATTGAATATCTCGTGTGCCACGCGGTAGACAACTCGTTTGGCATCCTCCCACTCGTCTGGTTGGATAAGGCGAATTTCGATCATGGAACGATTTTAACCTGCGAGCGTTATAATCTTTCACTGTCATGAATACAGAACCAACCGGGCAGGAACTTAATATCCAAAAACGGAATTTCCGCTATGTGCAGATCGACGCGATTGGCGTCAGCATTTCAAACGTCTCCGCGCCTTTTTTGCCCGTTTTTCTGACGCGTCTCGGCGCGACCAACTTTCAGGTTGGCCTGCTTTCGTCCATGCCAGGCGTGACGGGACTCTTGCTCGCCATCGTTGTGGGACGTTTCCTTCAAACACGAACGAATATCGTCTCGTGGTACAGCCTGTCCCGTCTGATGGTCATCCTCTGCTACGCGCTGACCGGAATATTGACGCTCGCTGTTTCGGAAAAATTTGTGATTGTTGCCACCCTGGCGATCTGGGCCTTTGCCACCCTTCCACAGACCGCGCTGGCTGTGGCTTTTTCTGTCGTGATGAACGCAGTTGCGGGACCTGAAGGACGTTATGCCCTGCTTAGCCGCCGCTGGATGATCTTTGGGTTGACCGGTGTGGTCGGGACTTTCATCGTTACACGGCTGATCAATCTGATCGATTTCCCGGTCAATTACGCCATCATGTTCCTCGTGCTATCGGCGGGTGGTTTTGTCAGTTATTATTTTTCGAACCAGATCACACTGCCTGATACCGTTCCGCCGCCGCTGGCGAAAAGTGCCTCGCCGCGCGAAAGTATTCAAAATTACCTGAGCATACTGCGCGCAAACCCGGCCTTTCTTTCATTTGCATCGAAACGGTTTGTTTATTTTTCTGCCATTGTGTTGAGTACACCGATCATGCCACTTTATCTTGTCCGCGATGTGGGTGCCACGGACGCGCAGATCGGTACGATCAATATGACAATGACTCTTGTCATGCTTGTGGGCTATTATGTCTGGCCCTTGATCTCCCGCCAGCGCGGTGGGCGATTTGTCCTTCTTGCAACAACCCTCGGCATGGCGTTCTATCCCGCTTTGAGCGCGGCTACCCCGCGCGTGGATCTGATCATTCTGTACGCTGCCATTGCGGGTTTATTTCAGGGTGGTCTCGACCTCGTCTTCTTTGATGAGTTGATGAAGACCGTCCCGGCAGAATACAGCGCGACATTCGTGTCACTGGCACAGTCCATGCAATATTTATCCATGATTATTGCGCCGCTGCTGGGTACATGGCTCGCCACATACATCGGTCTCAACGGGGCGCTGTGGTTAAGCGCCGGCCTGAGGTTGGCTGGGTTTGTGTTGTTTCTCAAACGCGGACCTCGTCTATCAACATAGTTTCATAACAGAAAGGCGTCCGTTCCTCCAACTCATTTTTTGTGGAATACGCTTGACGCTCCCTTTCCGCGGTGGTATCCTTGCGCCCAATGTTTAGCCAGTACACCCTTGATGCCCATATCAACGACAATAATACTGTCACTCCTGCCGTGACGGGACGTTGGTGGTTGTCAGGTGAACAGCAAAAAGTTCATACTCACTAGGTACACCAAACGCCCCGAACATCGGGGCGTTATCTTTATATCCACCTCACCCCCAGCCATCATCATGGCAGGTGAGGGGAGTCAGGAGCCCTCATGATTTCCAACACCACGCCTGTATTCGCCGTTGACGAGAAGACTCTCGTCCCTGTCAGTGAGCACCTCCAGCAAATGGCGGACATTCCACCTTCACGCATGTTCCTCATCAACAAGTCGTTAAAGGTCTACGTGGAGAAGAATCCCGGCGCGAAGATTTTCGATGCATCGCAGGGCGACGGTGGCGCGTCGCTGCCTGGAACGCCAAAGGCACTTTTGGAACGTGCTTTGCAGCTTCAAATTGAGCATGGTACATCCTATGACATGCCCTTCGGCACGGATGCCTACCGCAAAGCTGTGATCGAGCAATATTTGAAATTAGACTCGTCCTGCGGTTGGGGACCTGCCAATGTGCTCGGCACCGCGGGCGGACGTGACGCGCTGGTCAAAGCCTATCAAGCGATGATGGCTCTGGGTCATGGACGACAGGGTGACCTGATCATGGTCTCACGTGTGCCGTGGATCTCCTACAACTGGGGCCCCTACGGTGTCGGTGCGAATGTGCTTTGGGCACCCGGTGACCCCGCGCGGGGCTGGGCATATTCCGAAGATGCGATTCGTGAAAGCGTGAAGTTTGCCGAATCAAGGGGACGCAAGATCGCGGGCATCATCATCACCAATCCCGATAACCCAACTGGTTTGACGATCCCCGTTGAAAAGCAGGTATCGCTTGCGAAGTGCGCGTTGGAATCCGGTGTGGCATTTGTCCTGTTTGACTGGATGTACCACTATGTGACCGATGAATCACCCATGGATTTGAATTCCTTCCTCACGTTCTTCACCCCTGAAGAACGCAAACGGATCATGTTCCTCGATGGCATCACCAAATCGCTTGGCGGCTCCAATATCCGCAACTGCCATTTGATCGCTGATGAGTCGGTTATCAAGTTCATTACGGCGCGTGCTTCACACGGAGTCATTCCTTCGTTCTATTCGCTGGCTGTTGCCATGGCTGCGTATGAAATGGGATTTGCCCAGGCTGCGAGTACCATCATCGAGCCAACCAATGCCAGCCGCATCGTCCTCAAGCAGCTCCTCGAGCAAAACGGATTCCAGCATATCATCGGCAAGGGCTACTATGCCTTCATCAATGTTGCTGACTTTATCCAGGCCAAAGGATGGAATAACAGTGAACCACTCGGCCAATATCTCGCCGAAAATCACGGCATCGCCGTCGTCCCCGGCGCGTTCTTCTCTCCCTTTGGCAATGACTGGATTCGCTTCTCGTATGCCACGCCCGCCGAAAAAACCGAAGGCGCGTTCAAGAGGTTGCTGGAGGGGTTGGAAAGTCTGAAGAAGTAAAGAATCGTACGGGTTCCATTTCCTTCTTTTCTCTTTCATTCGCCTCACACCTCATGCCTTAGGATTTACTCATGCCCTCTCAAAAATTCGCTGACAAATACCTCCTCGCTGTAGAACAAGCCACCCATGAAAAACCCGAAGGCGGACTCAACGGCTTCGAACAGGAATGGAATCTCCTCGATGAGGGACTGCGTCCTCTCCTCACCGTGGGCGCGGGACCCAGCCAGCATTCCTTTGTGGATTACCTGCGCGCTGAATGCATCCCGCAATGGCAGGCGCAGTTCAGCCAGCTCGAAGTCTTTCACTGGATGATCGAGTGGGCGACCCGTCCGTATTACAGTTCGCGTGGGGCTATCTACGAAGCGCGCCTGATGGAAGCTTCGCTGATCAACTCGCTTCACCGCGCCGGCCTCAACTTCGGCGAGCGCCTGCATTACTGGCATGGCAACCTGCTCTTCCTCACTGCCATCGGGCATGATTCCATCCCGGGCAATTGGGCCATTGCGAAGCGCCGCTACCTCGAAAAATGCGTTGATCTTTACGGCAATACACTTGCAACCACGGGCATTCACAGTAACCTCTCCCTGCCCGATCCGCTCTTCGCCTGGGACTTTATGCACCTTTCCCCAAGTGAGCGCGGCGACCAGCATCTTGATGAATATAAATCCGAGTTCTATATAACGGCATCCCGCCTGCTGCGCGCGTTCTCGTCCCTTTTTATTGCGACAACTGCCTCCACGCCGCTGCAGGCTGAGGTGCGCGGTGGACGCGCCGTTGTCGCCCTGACCGAATTCGATTCGGTGCGAAATCTCACATTCCCGAATCCGCCCACGATTGATCTTCCCGACCTCTATCGCTCGTACAACGATTATCTGCAGATCTCCTACGACCTCGTGCGCCGCGGCGTCCGATTTGGGAACAACAACTGGACGCCGATCCGCGCCCGCAGCTTTGCGGAACCCGTCGAGCGCATCATCTCCACGACCAGTGACCAGCTCGCCTCCCTCTACGCCCGCGGCCTGTTCGCCGTGGGTGAAGCGACTCCGCCCGAAGAGATGGCGCTGCAGATCGAAAAGCAGAACCTGATGGCACGCATCAACCTGCCCATGGGACGTGTGGAAGTCCGCACCGATGAAGGTGGACATTCTCTCGACCTCGACATCGCCAACCTGACTCTCAAACATCTCCTGCTTCTGCGCATCTACTCTGATCCGCAGTTTGCGCGCGGCTTCCGATATGACCGTGAAGACATCAGCCGTGCCCGCACGAATGAGAGCCTTGCCGCGAAAGTTGGATTGCGCGCCGAGATCGAGAATCCACTGACAGGCAAACCCATCTCCATTCGCGCCTTCCTCAAATGGACTCTTAGTGAGGTCAAGCCAATAGCCGAAGCGTTAAGTCTCTGGGATGATCTGAACCCGCTTGTCGAAATGTCCGAGGGCGGACGCAACACGGCAGAGAGAATCCGCGCCCGCCTGCACGCTTCGCGGGAACTGGGCGAAAACGACGAGGTTCCATTGAGTGTGTTGAAGGAAATTTTCTTTGAACGCGAAGCGCAGGTCAAAGCAGACGTGGAGCGCATTGCATCAGACTATGGCTCACTCGGCACAGACGCGTCCAAGATCGCTGAATTTCTCCAGCGTGGACGCGACGCCGCACGCCAGACGCAGAATACACCCATTCAATTCCGACCCAGGACACAGGCGATGATTGAAGTCTCCTATCCTGACAAAACTTCTGAAATTCTAGACCTGGCTCAGCAGTTGATCCGTATTCCCTCTGTCACGGCCTCACCCAACGAACGATTGGATGAAGTTCAGCGTGCGGGATCATTGATAGATGATTATTTGCGAAATGCAGGTCTCGAAGTCAAGTTTTTTGACGGCAAGTACCCTGCTATTTACGCAACTTTTCCAATTGCCAATTCCCAATTACCAGTCTCCAGTCTCAAGTCTCCTATCCTTTTGACGGGACATTTTGATGTAGTGGAGCCTGAGCCTGATGATTCACAATTTGCGCCCAGAATAGAAGGCGATTATTTGTGGGGCCGTGGTTCAGCAGACATGAAAACCGTTGTTGCTACCTATCTGGTTTGGATGAAAGACATGGCACGTCACTGTAAGGACACGGCGACGCCGTGTCCCAACATTGCATTACTCCTCGTCGGCAACGAAGAAAATGGTGAAGCCGACGCCTGGGGCACGCCGCATATGCTAAAGGAATTAAATCTCACTCCTTCGTTATTTATTGCAGGCGAACGGACAGGTGAAAAAGGAAACGAACTCTTCGGCGAGATCTGCGTGGAAAATCGCGGCGTGATGCGCTTTGACGTGGTCGCCCGCGGGGCGAGGGGTCATAGCGGCGTGGCAGGCACAGGCGACCTAAGCGAAAAACTGATTGCAGCACGTTCAGCCTTGAACGAGATCTTTGCCAAACATCTCACACTCAAATCCTCGGATGGCTGGCAGTCACAGGCAAAGTTCCCCTTTATCAACGTTGGCACACCCGGTATGTATAACGTCACCGCGGCCGAAGGGATTCTCGGGGTGGAGATCCGTCCGATCCCGCAGGATGATGTTGAAGGTCTACGGTCAAAGGTCGAAGCGTATTGCGCGGAGAACGGATTGGACGCGAAATTTTCCGTCATGGAAAATGGCGTGGCCTGCGATCCGAATAATCCAGCGTTGAAAGCGCTCATCGAAGCGGTCAAACAGGCGTCGGCTGGGGATGATGTGAGAATTGGGAGGAAGCTGCCCGGTACTAGCGCGAGATTCGCTCCAGGCGGGCAGGCGGTCGTCTGGGGTCAATCAGGTGTTGGTCCGCATGCAAAAGACGAGCGGCATTACATCCCAAGCATTGAGCCGTATTACAGATCGCTGTGTGAGCTGGTCAGGCTTTGGAAGTAAAACGTCAATTACTGATTCTAAGGCAGGTCGGGTTCTGTGATCAGAAAATTATTGAACAATGCCTCGAATCTTTGGGAATCCAGGGAAGCTGCCAGCAGCCCACCATAGCCGGAGGTTAAATCGGTATCCCTTGCTTCACCGATCAATGCATTGTTTACAATAAAACGCAGTGTGTCGGCCACGCAGTCTGCCTGGAGATGATTGATCTGACCTTGATTGATCGCATCACTTTGTTTCCAGCCTTCGGAAAAAAACGAAAGGAACTCAGAGTCCTTATACTTCCCCATCGTGTAGTTGCCATTGCCCTGTATCGCAAAATAGTAAAAACTCTGATCGTCCTGTATGCGACATATCAAACCGTAATACCCATTCTTGCCGGCTGTAAGGGGTCTGGAATCAACGTATAGACTTATATCCTGGTATTCCTGGCTTGTTTTTGCCCACAGAACCGCACCTGGTTCATCAACAACGATGTGATACCCATCTGGCTGATAACTATAGCCTCCCCGTGCATTTTGGATGGTTGGCCAGCCACTTAGTGGATTGGAAAAGTCATCCGAGAATAGAACGATCTCTCGTGAATTGTCAGCAGCCTGGATCGTGGGAGTCAGCGTCGCAGTTTGGTTCTGCCCCGCGAAAAAGCTTGGACGCCCCAGCCAAGTCCAGGCTCCAAGCAGGCCGAGTGAGATGCATAAGACGATCAGACACAACCCCAAACCTGATATCCCCGCGATCTGCGGCATCCAGGAGCGCTTGACGTGTATTGCTCGACTGGGAGACTGTGGGCTGGCTTGTACACTGTCGGATTGTGGCGTTCCATGAATTGATGCGATAGGATCTTGACCCATATCAATTTCAGTAGCCACCTCTTCGTTGCGTCGGGGAAGTACAGAATGCGATATGGGTCTTCCATCATTCTTTACTGCGTCAGATATTTGTCGTAATGCAAGAGCCAGCTCCGATGTGCTGGTATAACGCAACTCCCTATCTTTGGCCAGAGCTTTTGCCAGAACAAGATCCAATTCCCCTGGCAGGTCGGGACGAAGCACGAGGATGGAAGGAATTGGATCGGTCAGATGTTTCATCGCCACGCTGAGGGGTGTGGCCGCACGAAATGGGCCGTTTCCGGTAAGCATCTCAAACAGGATCACGCCCAGGGCATAAATATCGCTTCGTCCGTCGAGATCGTCATCGCCGCGTACCTGTTCCGGACTCATGTAAGACGGTGTTCCGATAATGGCACTGCCAGTTAGATCGGTCGTAGCCAGTGCAAGATGGGCGATCCCAAAATCGGAAATAGCCGGGTTCCCAAAGCCATCCAAAAGGATGTTTGCCGGTTTGAGATCTCGATGAACGATGCCCTGGGCATGGACTGCGTCCAGAGCTGGAGCGATCTGCGTTATGATCTGGGATGCGTATACGAGAGTTTGTGGTCCCTCCTTGATCTTACTGGCAAGGGCGCCTCCTGGCATATACCGCATGACCAGATACGGTTGATCATCCTGCTCACCAAAGTCATAGACTGGCACAATCGCCGGATGTTCGATCTTTGCAATTAGCTGCGCTTCACGCTCGAAGCGCTCCCGAAAAATAATATTCTCCTGCAGATTAACAGATACCAGCTTGATGGCTACGTTGCGACGAAAGTTCGGGTCATACGCCAGATATACGGCCGCCATTCCCCCCCGACCAAGCTCGGACTGAATCTTATACCTTCCGATTGTTTCTCTAGTCATTTTAATGCGCTGATTTTATCATGGACATGAACATAGGAAATTTTTCCGGGTATCCATTGCCCTGCACTTTAAAACTTAAAGTGAATAAATATCCGCCCGAAATTCTTATCGTCTTTCTCGACGCGGTGATACAACTTTTTGATATGCCCCTGATTCAAAAATCGTAAAACTTTCTTCTTGAGCTGCCCGCTGCCTTTGCCCGGGATGATCTCGACCAGTTCGATCTTTTTGTCGATCGCTTCCTCCACAATGCGGTTCAATTCCGCGTCGATTTCCTTTCCGCGGTTATAGATATCATGTAAATCAAGTTTTAGTTTTGCCATAGTCTCACTCTTTGTTGATCGAATAGATCAATGTCGGAAAATCATCGCCGTCAATACCATCCACTTTTCTTTCCAGAGTCATTCCAATTCGCTCAGCGACTCGTTGTGATGCAATATTGTCCGGATCGATCAAACATATCAGGCGGGATAAGTTCAGTTTTTCAAACCCGTACTTCAAAATACCTTGTGCTGCTTCTGTTGCCAATCCCTGGTGCCAGAATGCCTTGTCAAGTAGGTAGGCGATTTCCACTTCCAGTTTGCCATCGATCTCCCAGGGCAGCAGCCCGCAGCGACCGATGAATTTCCCGGTTTCCTTATGAATCGTTGCCCAAAGTCCCAGCTCAGGATGTCTGGGATGTCCGTTCATGTGCCATTCCAGTTCCTCCCGGGTATCATCAAGGTTCAAGACTCCTTCGGGGAAATATCTGCGGATTTCGGGATCGCTGTATAACGCAAATAGATTATTCAAATCATCCATGACGAGATGCCGAAGAATGAGATGACTTGTTTCAAAAATAACTGTCATTGATATGTTTCCTTTGATCACCAGCAAGGATTATTCTGATTAATCTTAATCAGTTAACTTTCTGTCATGTCATGCTGAGCCCTTCGGCTTTGCTCAGGATAAACTCCACGAAGCATCTCTACCGCTGAGACAAAGACCCTTCGCTGGCACTCACACCGTTCGTGCCGCGAGCACGTCGGTGCGAGACGGCATCGTCCCGACACCTGCACCCACCGTGATTTGCTAAGCAAATCATGCGGTGTGTCCTTCGGGAGGGTGACATGCTGTAAGGGAATTCGAGTTAACCTGAATAATTCAGTGCCAACTGGATCGCCTGTTCCATCGTCATGGCGCGACCCTCCGCCCAGAACGTGTTGAATTCCGTTTCGGCGAGCATGGCGCGCAATTGCGTAGTGGGCTGGTTGTAATCATCTTCATTTTGCTTCGTGTGACGCAATGCGCCATAAATGGAATCCCATCCAGCCATAGCCGATAGGACCTAAAATAGCGCCTATAGCTGAGACCACAATTCCCACACCTGAAACGGAAAGAACTGGAATCATTGCGGACGCAAGTGCCATAAAATACGCAAAGGAGCCGAAGATCCACAAATATGCCAGCCCCTTTGGCAAGACATTGCCACGTAACGCCAACAGACCAACGACCAATGCCCATAAACCAACTCCGCCGTTACCCAGCAAGCCGTTAACATCTATAATCTGAGCCGCGCCTGGATCAATACCTGCAACGTAAGCAGCAGCGCGGGCAGGGGTTTCTACAATCGCCCAATAGTTATCAAATATGGCGACCGCAAACCCGAGTGTAGCCAGCGTGGCCGTCCAGCGCACCCAACCCTCGTTTAAATGCTGAACTCTTGCCGATACGGCAGGAATCATTGCCAGTGCAAAAATCGCTCCGATGGTAAACGCCCAATAATTGGTCATAAGTAAGCCACGGTTTGCTTCAAAAAACATAAAAGGCGATTGCGCTTCGGGTATGTCGCCGCCGAGGTTGGGCGGAAGCAGTACAGTAGTAATCCCAATGACAATATATGAAATTCCAACTATGATGGACGCGAACCCGCCAAGTTTATAAAGTGAATTGTCTTTCATGTTGATCTCCTTATGCAAAATAATTTAGTTTAACTCAACGCCAACTCTATCGCCTGCTCCATCGTCATGGACCGCCCCTCCGCCCAGAGTGCGTTGAACTCTGCTTCGGGGAGCATCGCGCGGAGTCGACCCATGAATTGAGCTTCTTCAGCTTCTTCTTCGTTTGTGCGTTTATGACCCGTTACATCACGGATTGCCTCTGCCGCAGCGAATAATTTTGCCGCACGCAGAGGTTCTTCCTCCACGGCTGCAATCATCGCAAAACATTCCAGTTGATGCGCCACGGCTGGACGATTGCCGTAATCTTGAAAAACCTTGATGGTGTTCTGATACGTTTTCCTGGCTTCGGCATAATTGCCCATGGCACGTTGCGTATGTGCGATCTCGGAAGTTATCGTCGCTGCCATGCCTTTGTGACCAATGTACTTGAATATCGTGAGTCCCTCCTCAAAGTACTTCTGAGCAAGATCGAAACGACCCTGATAACGTGCGCCCATCCCCATACCCATAATGAGAAAACCCGATTGAATAGATATGGCTCCATCTTTCATGCTAGCCCGAACAAGCGCCATATACTTTTCACTCTCTTGAAAATTGCCGTGAATCGCTTCCCAGCGTGCCAGGTTGGCATAAGCCATACGCATCCCAGCGCTGTGATTGAGCTCTCTAAAGATTTCCAGCCCCTCCATTGCAGCGGCAACGGTATCGTCGGCTTTGATCATGGCGGATCCGTTCGCGTACATTTCCAGCCCCAAGCCTAACAGTTTTTTATCACCGAGTTCACGGGCGATTGCAATGGCTTCCTGCAAGATACTGCGCGAAAACATGATTTCATTCGTGCCCTGGAGAAGTGTCCCCAGGCTAAAGCATCCATGGGCATAAATCTCTTTTCGGAGGCGGTTCGCGTCACCACCTTCGGCGGGCGGCAAGGCGCGAAACTTGTCCATTGCCGATTTGAGAATGGTGATTCCTTCTATCCCTCCCATCATGCTCATGCTCATCGCCATGTTCGCGGCGAATTCCAATGCATCTTGAACATGGTTCTGCAAGCTCCATTCAAAGGCCGCACGCAGGTTTTCCACTTCCAATTGCACGGATTTCAATCTTTGCGTTTCTGTTTCTCTTGCGAAGTAAGAGACATCCCATAAACCGCTTGTTATATTTTTGTAGTGGATGAAATGCCGGTCACGCGCCGACGACGATTGCTTCGCTTCGAAGAGCTTTTCTCTTGCGTATTGCCTGATCGTCTCCAGCATGAAGTAACGCATTTCACCCTCATGTTCTTCCGTCACCACCAGCGACTTGTTGACGAGTTGTCCGAGCAGTTCAATGGTGTGTGGTTCATCGGCAACAAATTCGAGCGCGTCCAACGTCCAGCCGCCGACGAAGACCGATGCAAATTGCAAGAGTCGTTTCTCTTCATCCGAAAGTAAATCGTAGCTCCAATCGATCAACGCACGCAATGTTTGTTGACGCAGCAAGGCAGTGCGACTCCCACCAATGAGCAGGCGGAACATGTCATCGAGTCGCGCCGCGATCTGTTCGGCGGAGAGGAGTTTCGTCCGTGCGGCGGCGAGTTCTATCGCCAAAGGAATGCCGTCGAGACGGTGGCAGATCTGGGCGATGGCTGAAGCGTTTGCGTCTGTCAATTTGAAATTTGAATTCGCGGCGCGGGCGCGCTCTATGAAAAGGCGCGTCGATTCGGAATCCGCTAGCGAAGGTGTGCGATAGGCAACTTCACCCGCAATGCCCAAGGCTTCGCGGCTGCTGGCAAGGATTTTAAGTCCCACGCACTGATGCAGGAGATCATCGGCAAGGCGCGCGCACGCTTCAATAAGATGCTCGCAGTTATCGAGAATGAGCAGAAGTTTTTTGTCACGTAGATAATCCATGACCTGTGCGACCAGCGGGCGAAAGGGAAGTTCCTGCAAACCAAAGGCTTGCGCCAGCGCAGGGATAATTTGTAAAGGGTCAGCCAGCGGCGCAAGTTCGATCAACCAGACGCCATTTGTAAACGCTGTTAGTTCTTCGATGCCGACTTCAATCGAAAGACGAGTCTTGCCTGTACCGCCAGAGCCTGTCAGCGTGACAAGGTGCGCCGAGTTAAGCAAGGCTATGATTTCTGAAATTTCTTTTTCACGTCCAACAAAGGATGTGAGTTGAATGGGGAGGTTCGTTGTTGCAGTGGCGATCGAATTAAGCGGCGGAAAATCTTTTTGGAGGTCGCGTGCTACAAGTTGAAAAATTTTCTCGGGGCGCTGCAGACCTTTGAGATGATGTACGCCAAGGTCAATGAGATATATATCAGCAGGTAAATGTTCGCCCGCGACCTGCGCGGTGGTTTCAGAAAGCAGGATTTGTCCGCCATGTCCAATGGACATGATCCGCGCGGCGCGGTTGAGTGATTGACCGTAGTAATCGCCGTCGCGTAATTCCGCTTCAGCGGTGTGCAGGCCCATGCGAACCTTTAAAGGCAGGAATGAAGGATGAAGTTTGAAAGCTGAATGCAGGTGGGCTTGCACCTGAATCGCCGCGTGGAGCGCGTCAATTGCTCTTTCAAATACCGCGTGTGCACCGTCCCCTGTGGTTTTAATAACATATCCCTTATGGGATGTAATTGCATTCTGCAAAATTGAATCGTGCTGTGCAAGTGCCGAGCGCATCTCCTGCGGATGTTTTTCCCAAAGCTGTGTTGAACCTTCTATATCAGTAAATAAAAAAGTAACAGTGCCTGCCGGTAATTGGGTCATGTCGGTTTTCCTGAAACGATAAATGAGCGAGTATGACACTCTTCTACTTATAGATTGAAAATTGCATCCCCTGTTGACTCCTGAAATCTACGGGCCCGCTTTTATCCCATCGCTTTCATTACAGCGGCTACGGAAAGTCAGCCCTGCCGCCATGGGAAGGGAACAGGTCATACTGTAGCCGTCTGAAAAACGGACGGTCACGTCAGTCGACTCCACTGCGAGAGTCGACTGACGGGAGTAAAGCAGATAGTCCACGCCCATGACTGTTATTTTTTCTTCGGTGGCTGCAAAAATTCGAACGGTGGACGCTGGTTTAGCTTGACCAGGTTCGCGCCCATGTCGCTGACATATATTGCACTGAGAGAACCGGTATCGCAGCTGAGCCTCTGAAAATGATCGAGTGGCAGGCCCAGAAAATGAGCCACTGCCAGCTTGATCGGGTCGGCATGAAATACCACGGCAAGGATGTCCTTCGGCTTGTTATGTTTTTTTACAATGCCTTCAAGCGCTTTGGCGATGCGTGTTTGCACGTCAACAAATGACTCGCCCTCTGGGAATTGAAAGCGCGAAGGGGAGTGCTGAACGATCTTCCAGGCATTGGTGAGCCGCAGGACTTTCAGCGATTTTCCCTGCCACCTGCCCACGTCTGCATCCAAAAGATTCGGCTCCGGGATGATCTGCAAGCTGCGCGCCTGTGCGATGGGTCCGGCAGTTTCCATCGCCCTCTCCAGCGGACTCGAGTAAACGGCTTTGATCGGGATATCCTTGAGCGCGTCGCCCAACGCCTGGGCTTGGTTCTGGCCCCGTTCATTGAGGTGGATCCCGGCGCGTTGACCGGGCAGTTTGCCTGTTTTTACAAAATCATTTTCACCGTGGCGGATCAGCAACAATAAGGGCATTATTTGATCTTCCGTTTCATTTCCTGGATTTGTTCTTCACTCATGGCAGGGACGTTTTCCACCCTGGTAATTCCCAATGCATTGCGCTGCGCTTCCCGCCACATTTCAAGCCGCGCGGTTACCTGTGATTCATATCCCTCCTGGGAGGGAGCATAAAAATATGTGCCTAATAACCGCTTTGGTAAATATTGCTGTGGGGTGAAGTGGCCTTGCTCCTCATGCTGATACACATAATCCCTGCCATGTCCCATAGCGGCAGCGTCTCGGTTTCCGTCCATGAGGTGGCGTGGCACCGAGACCTGTCCCTGCTCTTCGATCTTTTTCATGGCTGTGAAGTATGCGCCTGCACTATTGGACTTGGGCGCGGTCGCGAGATACAAGGTCGCTTCGACGATGGGGTAGATACCTTCGGGCAGGCCGATGTAATCGAAGGCATGCGCAGCGGAGGATGCAACGACGAGTCCCAGCGGGTCGGCGAGGCCGATATCTTCGCCTGCCAGGATGATCAACCGCCGGATAATAAACTTGGGGTCTTCGCCCGCGTAGATCATTTTTGCGAGCCAGTAAAGCGCGGCGTCCGGGTCGCTTCCGCGCACCGATTTGATGAAGGCGGAGATTGTATCGTAGTGCGCGTCGCCATCCTTGTCGTAAAGCACTGCGCGGCGTTGGATGGACTCTTGTGCAACATCCAGTGTGATATGGATCACACCTTTTTTATCCGGTGCTGTGGATTCCACTGCAAGCTCGATGGCGTTTAACGCGTTACGGGCATCGCCACTGGACACGTCAATTAAGTGGGAGCGGGCGTCGGCGTCGAGAATGATTCGTTTATTCCCGTAGCCGCGTTCCTTATCACTGAGGGCACGGTCGATCAGGATGCCTGTCTCTTCCTGGTTCAAATTCCGCAACTGGAAGACGCGTGAGCGCGAGATCAACGCTTTGATGACTTCGAAATACGGGTTCTCGGTTGTTGCCCCAATGAGAGTGAACGTACCATTTTCAACATGGGGGAGGAGGGCGTCCTGCTGGGCTTTATTCCAGCGATGGACCTCATCCACAAAAAGGATCGTGCGGATGTTGTGCAGGCGCCTGCGCTCCAGGGATTCTTCAATGATGACTCGCAGGTCGGCTTTGCCTGCCAGAATGGCTGAAATGGTCACGAAATGACTCTTGGTGGTGTTGGCGATGACCTGGGCAAGGGTGGTTTTACCAGTACCTGGCGGCCCCCATAAAATGATGGAGGAGAATAAACGATCTGCTTCAATGGCGCGGCGCAGGAGTTTGCCTTGCCCCACGATGTGTTCCTGGCCGATGTATTCACCCAGCGTGCGCGGACGCATACGCGCCGCAAGCGGGGCTTCACTTTTCATGCGTTCCCGCATGGCATGGTCAAAAAGATCATCAGTCATAAGGTGAAATTATAGCACCTTGGATCAGGCAGGCAATTCGTCAAAAGCATTTCAGCAGGTGTAATACAATGTGCAACACACCAAAGGCTCGGGACGTCACGAGGAACAATATCGGCATTTGCGTTTCCTGCCATGCCAAAAGTAAAGGGCTGTTTGTCGCAGCCCTTTACTTTTCAACAGGTTGGTAATTACTTGCCTTTTTCCACAGGATTTGCACCGGTGGAGCGCACGTTAACCACTCTCTTTAATATGTCAAACCAGAAGGGGGCACCTTGTCTGGCGGCGAGGGCAGTGATGAAAATCCCGAGCAGTTTGGTTGCCAGATTATTCTGATCATCTGATTGAGGTGGAGTGATACATTGGCTCGTACCAAGAATCGGGATCCCGAATACTTGATCCCTATCTTTTTCCGGGAACAACCGGCAGCCATCATTTTGATATGCGCGTCCGTTTGTAACCTCACTGATTCCCCAGCCGATGGGCAGATTCAGCCCGACGAATTGATCCCGAAATTTCTGCATGGCTTCCTGTGGATTCGTTTGAAATTCTCCCTGCGCAAGTTCGAAGGTGGATGCCTGGTTAGCCAGAGCCTGCCGTACAGCAGGCTCACGCCATAAATAAAGCGTCAGGTTGATCGAGTCAACGTTGAGCAATAGCGCCACGAAGACGCCGATCACCAGTGCCATGGTCTGTGAATAACGTTTGTAGACTCCGCTGACGCGGTCCATCGAGTCGTCAAACCACCTCTCCACATTGCCGCGTGCTTTGGCAAGAAGTTTTTCCTTCTCCGCTGCATATTCTTCCAGGTTTACAAGCAGGGCGCTAAGCGATTGGTTCACCTCTGGACTAATGACGCTCAATGCGGCGACGCCGCGCCGGACTTTCGCCAACGCAGCATCGATATCATCCTTGGGCTGTTTGCTGACGACATCGTCCATTTCGGCCTTGAGCTGGACTGCCTGCTGCAGGGCCTCCTCCATGCCTTTCGTGACTTTGAGGAGTATTTTATCGTCCAGCTTCATGTCAGGATATTTCTTATGGAATTTCTCAACGAACTGATTCGCCTCTTTCTTGAGCATGGCAAGGGTTCTATTGGTGATGGCGGTCCCCGCTTCGGTGGCTGCTGCACTGCGGGCCAGTTCGGCAAGCAGATTCAGCTCTTCGATCACAGCCCTATGTACCGGCAGGTTACTTTCCTTTTTCAAGTCATCCCGAATCTTGAAGATACCCTGCTGGATCAGGGATGATTCAGTGTTTGCTGTCATCGCAATATCAAACAGGGCCAGTGCGAATTGTTGGGATGGAATGTAGGAAGGCAGTCTCCTTTTCTCCTTGGTGAAGCCGCGGAGAATCGGATATCGATAAAACCAGGCCGGTATTCTGGAAGGTTCTTTTCTCTTTTTTGCAGTCAACCCCCGGATCAGGGGGTGGTCATAGAATTGATCCTTGAGATTCGGGTTGGCAAGCATCTCATGTATGGCTGCCTCCATATCTTTTGCCCGCTTATCAAGCCGGCTGCTGACCCACTCCTGCATCTGAATGGTCGTCAGGCTAAGCACGATCCAAACAAAGATGATACCGATTGCAACTTCAACCATGGCGCCTAGATCCATATCGTCCTCCTTGATGCGGTAATAAGACTGGGAAACAGTTTCAACCTGCGCCCTGGAAGGATGCGATGGCAGTCTGCTTATCGTTGAATGTTTCAATGAACATGTCGAAACCGCTGATGTCAAACGCAGTTTTGGTCTCTTTCGACAGGTTAACCAGTTTCAAATGCGGCGATTTATAAGTCCCTGCGCTGATACCCCTGCGTACTTCCTCTTCGCTGAGACCATTGTTGGGATCCCTGGCACGGAGTTCATTGAAGATCTGATGAAGGGCACGCAGCCCTGCACTGCTGACAAATGGAGAATGGGAAAGATCGACCAGGAGATACTGCGCCCCTGCGTTGATCAATTCTTCAGCTTTTGCCTGAAACTCCTGATAGCTGAGCGCATCTATGTTGCCATCCACGTGCAGGATAGTGACAGGTACATGTCCGTTTTCAATAGAGACCTTGATGTCCATTTTATTCTCCTATAAATGTGAATTCAGCACAATAGTATTAGTATATAAAATCGTGGGCTAAATATCAAGCCTTTTTCGTTTTTACTCAAAGACTGCCTTACGCGTTGGGAGTTCCAGGCTGACCTCGAAGGTGCGATTGATTGACGATGTAAATTCCGATCAGTGCCATTGCCCCGCCAATACCCTGCCAGATGCTGGGGATCTCGCCGAGCAGGGGGATTGCCAGAATGGTTGTAAGCACAGGCTGCAGGATCATGGTTGGCGAGACGACCGATGCAGGAAGGTGGCCCAGTGCGTAGGCCAGTGACATGTAACCGATCAATTGTGATACCAGCGCGCTGGCAAGGAACACGAGCCAGGTGTTGGTGTCAAAGCCCGAAAGTGGATTGTGTAACACCAGGTTGATAATAAAAAGCGAAACGGTTGCGCCAATTCCCACGAACCAGATGTGACTGACAGGGTCAAAAGTTGTGCGGCTTCTCTCGGTGAAAAGGAAATACCCGCCGTAAAAAAAACCAGTGAAGACCGCCATCACATCTCCCACACCAAAGCGCGGATGCAGGATAAAGTCTGTGCCCATGATAAGAGCCGCGCCGAGTAGCGTGAATGTCAGCCCGCGCCAGAATCCAGCCGACAATTTTTGTTTGAGGATGAACCACGTTCCCAGCGCCACCCAGAGCGGCGAGGTGTTCCCCAGCAAAGTCGCATTGGATGCGGTGGTGTATGATAGAGATGCCGTCCACAACGCCAGATCGCATGCCGTAAACACACCCGCAAGAAGAGGGAATAGCACCAGCCGCGAGCGGATGGATGGATTTGCTTTTATGCGCGGCAGGAAGAATGGGAACAATAAAAACACTGAAAAGAACAAACGATAGAAAGCAGTGACCGGGCCAGGCGCATTTGCCCAGCGCACGAACATAGCCGAGAAACTGAGCGAAAGAATGCCAACTCCCAAAGCGATGTAGGCAGGCAACGATTTGTTTCGTGTCATCGATGTGATGGATGTACTTCTACTGGACCTGGAGACGGTCGAGCAGCGGGGGAAGTTCTGATAACGTGGATACGCTCGCGTCGGGCTGGAAGCGGGGCTGATCCTCAGACGATTGACCGGCGCGGCGGCTGATCCAAATGCCATACAAGCCGGCGCTCTTCGCACCGCGAATATCTGCATCGAGGTTATCGCCGACCATCACCGTTTCAGACGGGAGGAAATACCAGTTGGCAATCGCCAGTTCGAAGATGCGCGGGTGCGGCTTGCGGTAGCTGCACGCCGCCGATGTGAGGATAAAATCGAAATAGGGCGCTATTTCAAAGCGACGCACCAGCTGCTGTACATCCTGGTCATCGCCTGCGTTCGAGATCAGCCCGAGACGATATCCATCCTGCACCAGTTTTTTCAGTGTGGGTAATGCGTCATCTTCGAGGATCCAGTTGGTTTGGGTGATTGAAAACAGGCTGTCCAATGCCTTGCGGATCACGTCATCGGGCATATTGGCGTAGCCCTTGGCCTTCAGCAGGTCCAGCAGGACAAATGTGTAGCTGGTTTCGAGGAGGTCTTTTTCGCGTCGCGCGAAATATTCACCGATCCTGCGACGGAACTCGATCGGGAAGGTGGACAGGTTAAGCTCCATGCCCTGCTCGATCAGGTATTTCGTGAGTGCCTCGTCACCTTCTGCGGTGATCTGATACCACGTATTACGCTCGTACATGAGCGTACCACCCAGATCAAAGATTACTGCACGAAGAAAATTACGGGCCATGGCATTAGAGAATGGCACTCAGGATCGGGAACAAACTGAGGCTGTTGACGACAAAATGTGTGATGATGCCGGGCCATGTATTTCTTCGTTTTTGTGCGATAAACGAAAGCGCCAGGCAAACGGGAAGCAGCCCCAGCCATGACCAGTACTTAAAAGCGTGGAAGAGAGCCCACAAGGTCCCGTGGATCAGCCACGTGTTTTTGCCATGCACCAATTCCTGACGAGGCAGGACAACACCTCGCCACCAGAACTCCTCCCCAATGATATTGAACGCGAGCAGGATCAAACTGAACACAAGCAGGCCCCAATTCCCTTTCGCGTTTGGCCCCAATGATGCAGCAAAGATGTTCAACAGGTTTGCCGGGTCAATGGTTGGGTCGAGAAGATCCGTGGGAATGTTGGATGGAAGTGGAATGATGCCTCTCAGGACAAGCACTTGCCCGATCACACCAAATATTCCGGCACCGATCATCATGACAATAAATGAGGCGGCTGTCCACACCCAATCGGTCTTGTCCATTTTTTTGAGGCGGAACCGGTCCTTAATGGCAGCCCAGGTCACCGGGTAACCCTCCATCCGCAGGGCGATCAACGATGCGATCAACATCATGATCAGAGGCATCAACAGGGACAGGCTGTAACTCATGAATTCAGTGATCCCCTGATCCATGAAGAACGGAATTAGATAATAAACAGAAAGTACGAAGACGATTGCAGGGATTCCAAAGTACAGCAATGCCAGCGAAAAAGGCATGGGTTTCAGTGACCTGGCATTGGATGACATGGCATTCTCCTTGATCTGCAATATGAAATTAAAATCCGCCCGGGGTCATTTCTTCTTTTCGCGCGGCTCCACAGCCAATGGCTTCTGCGGCAGGGTGGTGACAAGTACCTTGTCCACGCGGCGGCCGTCCATATCGATGACTTCGAAGCGCAAGCCATGCCATTCGAATTGATCGGCAGTCTGCGGGACACGTCCGAGTGACACCATCACAAACCCACTCAGGGTTTCATATTCGGGTTCATGAGGCAGGGCGGGAAGGCTAAAAATTTCCTTGAACTCATCCACTTCCAACATGCCATCCAACAGCCACGAGCCGTCCTGTCGTTGTGTGGCCTGCGGCTCCTCCAGCTCTATCTCACCGACGATCTCCTCGATGATATCGTGAACCGTTAACAGGCCCTGCAGGCCGCCAAACTCATCAATGACCAGAAGCATCTCAGTCCCTTTTTCCTTGAAGATTTCCAATGCCCGCGCCGCAGACATGGTTTCAGGAATAAAAAATGCAGGCTTCAATAATTGTTTGAGTTTGATCTGCTCATTTCCCAGACTTACAACAAGAAGATCGCGTGCTTTCACGATTCCCAAAATGACATCCAGGGTATCCTGTCGTACAGGGAAACGGGAATATTCATTCTCTGCTATCTTGGTACGGATTTCTTCAATTGAGTTTTCAATGTCCAGCCAGACGATTTCCGTGCGCGGCGTCATCAGCGAATAGACACGCCGTTCACCGAGACTGAACACGCCTTCCACCATATCCTGCTCAGACTCTTCAAACACGCCAGCCTGTGTACCCTGGTCGAGGAGTACCTGCAGTTCCTCCTCAGTGATGGGAGGATCGTTCGAAGCCTTAACACCGAAAACCCTCAATATAAAATCAGTGGAGAAACTCAGGACCTTGACGATTGGCGAAAAAACTCTTGAAATGAAGAACATGGGCTCGGCAACAAAACGTGCTATTTTCTCGGGATTATGCAATGCAAGTCTTTTGGGCACCAGTTCACCCAGCCACAGAGAAAGGATGGTGATGACCATAACCACGATACCCAACCCCAGGGCTTCGCTGTATTGCTCAAGAGCGGGGATCCTTGAAAATTGGGCGGCAAGGCTTTCTGAGATGGTTGCACCGCCGACGGCGCCCGATAAAACTCCGATTAATGTGATACCGATCTGGATGGTTGAAAGAAAAATATTCGGATCTGACATTAAATTCAATGCTGTTCGCGATGCTTTATCACCCTCATTGGCATATTGATGCAGTTTTGCCTTGCGCGATGAGATAAGTGCCGCTTCCGACATGGCCAAAACTGCATTTATCAAAATGAGCACGGCAATAAAAACTATTTCGTTCCAGTAACTCATGCTGTCCTTCCTGACAGATTGCGATCCTGCCAGCTGTATTTCCCCAAAATATTTGTAGTCATGCTCTTAAATGAAATAACCCAAAAACGTTCGTCTGTACAATGAATGTTTGATGAACGTTTTTGAGTTGATTTGTGTTCGTTCACGCTGGCTATTGTTAGCTGAATCTTTATTTGCTCTGACGAGTGTGTTGTCTCATATATATGAGAGGCACAGTTTGAGCGGAGCAGGCTGCCAGTGGTAACCTGCTCCAATGTATTATGAATTTCTATGGGGATTTCTTCTGACATGATGCTAGTGGATTTTTCTCGCTTGCCTATATTGTACTATGGATGAAGCGCATCATCAGCGGACCTGGATGCCAGTTCCGATTTCAACACTGCCCACCACCCACGCAGCCTGACCCATTTCACCAGCACGCATCAGAAAGCTGGACAGCTGATCCTGTGGCACTCCCAGCATCAGACCACCGCTTGTCTGCGGGTCGAACAGCAGCATCTGGTTCGCCTCATCAATCGAACCACCAAACTTTACATTGGGCTCAAAATGTTTTTTGTTATCAAATGCGCCGCCAGGAAAGATACCCATTTCTGCATATTTACGCGCGCCAGACACAAACGGCATTTTTTCGAAATCGAATTCCAGCGAGACCTCCGAAGCCTGCGCCATTTCCATGCCGTGACCCAGCAAACTGTACCCGGTAATGTCTGTGCCTCCGCTCAAGCCAAACTCTACAGCCAGCTGGCTTGCAGATTTGTTCAAACGCTTCATCCAATCTACAACTTCAATAATGTCCTGCTCTTCGGCCTTCTCCTGCTTCAGCGCTGTGGTGGTCACTCCGAATCCAAGTGGCTTCGTCAATACCAACGCATCGCCGACTTTGAGTCCGCTTTTGCTCAGCATTTTACGCGGGTCCACGAAACCGATGACAACGAGCCCATATTTTGGTTCCGTATCCTTGACCGTGTGCCCCCCCGCGATGACAACCCCGGCCTCGCGCGCTTTTTCCGCGCCGCCGCGAATGATCTCGCTTGAAATTTCAACGGGCAAATTATCCGGCAGTGCGGCAACATTCAATGCCAGGAAAGGCTGTCCGCCCATCGCGTATACATCCGAGAGGCTGTTTGCCGCGGCAATGGAGCCATAATCGTAGGCGTCGTCCACCACGGGGGTGAAAAAATCGGTGGTTACCACGAGGGCACGGTCCTCATCCAAACGCCAAACGGCCGCGTCATCAGGTTCCCGCAGACCCACCAAAAGGTCCGGGAATGAAGCGGCGTCGAAGATATCCTTAATGGGACGCAGCACCTGCGTCAGCGCGTCTGCGCTTAGTTTGGACGCTCAACCTGCACAGGCAGATAAAGTCGTCAGGCGGATCTCGCGTCCAGTTTTCGGGATGGGCATGGTTTCTCTCGTGGCAACCTTCGTAGGGTATGGAACCTTTGCAAGGTTCTACAAAAAAATCGACCAGCAACCAGAACAACTGGTTACTGGTCATCTATATTAACTCGTTCGAGCCTATGGAGTTACTGTCGTTTCTGTTGGCTCGGTGGATGCACTACCCGGTAATGGAAGAATGAACTGATTTCCACTTGGGATAAAGATCGTCTGTACACCAGGGGCGAGTCTCAAAATATATTGGTACTGTACCAATTCAGGAGTCAGCGACTGTGCGAGCAGTTCGTTGGCTTCAGCTTCGGCGCCGGCCTGGATCAAACGCGCTTCCGCGGCACCTTTTGACGCGATCACTGCCGCATCTGCCTGGCCTTGTGCCACCTGGCGGGCCTGTTCGGCTTCCTGCTTCTTCTGTTCAACAGTCAGCGCGGCTTGTTGCGCCTGTTGTTCGGCGATCTGCTTCTGTTCCACTGCCTGGGCATAGCCCTCGCTAAAGTGAATATCGCGCAGGACGAAATCCAGCAGGCGCAAATTGTTCTCAGCGAGGCTGCGGCCCATCTCTTCTGTGATGATATTGACGATTTCCACGCGTTTGGTGGAGACGACTTCCTCCACACCATATTGCGAGATCGCATCACGGATGATGCCGCGCGCTTCCGGACGCACAAACTCATCCTCATAGCGGTTCTGCCATTCAATGTGAAGCGGTACCACTTTGTCCGGGTCGATCTGATAAATAACGGAAGCGTCAATGATGACTTCCTGTCCATCTTTTGTGCGGGCACGGATCGAGTCATCACCAGTGAGCTGGCCCTCACCTGAGACAGCGGACATGGTGTAGGTCTGGTTCGAGATCGAGTAGGCTACCGTTTGTTCGACAATGGGCACGATCCAATGCAAACCAGGGACCAGCGGTTCCGAGCGAACGCCGCCCGCTCTAATTGTGCGGACCACGGCTCTCTCACTGGATTCCACATAGACCAATCCTGATCCCAACGTACTCAGTACTACCGCTATTACCAGCACCACAATAACAGTGGAGCCTATCCCTTTTGCGTTTTGGTTGCGTCCAGCACGAATAACCGCAAGTACACCCAAACCAACGACGCCCAGCCAGGCAAAACCAGCCAATGAGCGAATCACATCAACGATATTCATGGTTCCTCCGAATCATAGTTGAAATTATTATACCGCCATGATAGCATAGCGGTATGCATACGGGAAATGGGCAGGTTCTTGAGCTAATTCTGGAAGATGGATGTCGCTACGCGCGCGTTTCCTGTCCGGCGAATTTGATCCCGGCCCCGGGCCAATATCTGCTCGCAAGCGACGCTTCAGACTCACTTCTGCCTGTTCCACTTTTTTATACGGATTCTGCGCCTCAAGGTTTTATCGCATCCACACCCGTGTCTGCTTCCTGGAAGCCGGGTGATGAGCTTTACGTACGCGGTCCATTGGGACGAGGCTTTATACTTCCTATCGCCGCCCGTAAAATCGGGCTGGTTGCCTTCGACGATTCGCCTGCCCGTCTGCGGGGACTCATCCGCCCCGCGTTGAAGCAGAATGCATTGGTTGTGCTGGTCTGCGACTCCACCGCGGACGGCCTGCCCGATGACGTGGAGGTCCAGCCTTTATCTGCACTCGAGGAAATTTTCAGATGGGCAGATTTTCTCGCGTTGGATGCCGGACGCGAAAGTTTGCCGAGGCTGAGTGAAAGATTGGGAGAGTGGAACCAGCTATCGGCTTTGAGCGAAGTGCAGATCCTGATCCGCACACAGATGCCTTGTGGGGGAGTAGCCGAATGCGGAGTCTGCGCGGTGACTGTGAAGTCAGGATGGAAAATGGCCTGTAAGGATGGCCCCGTTTTTGATCTGAGGGAAATTTAGAACCAGATACGGAAGGACGTGGCTGTTGTTGCTGAAAAACCTTGATAGGTGACGATAATATCAACCAGCACAAGTTCCCCTTGCTTTTGATCTGCAAACTTAAAACTGACGCTTCCAAGCCCCGAAGTATTCGTGCTGAAAAAATAATCTTCCGTGCGGCCATCCGGGAAACGAATGGTCGCTTTACCCATGGCATTGGAAACCGCCTGATGCGTTTGACTCTGAACGAGTACATATACCGTTTGCTGCCCGCTTGAAAGTGTAATGGCTTTCGATACAAAAGCGCGCACATTGATCGAAAGTATGGAGCTGATGGTCGCGTCGAGCGGGTTGATCGGCTTAAGGTACGTCTGATCCTCGGCGAGTTGATCGAAATACATGCGACCCAGATCACTGATCACCACGCGCTGGCTGTCAGGCCGGTCTGCGCGCCATTCGAATCGTGCCCTCTCGAAATATTGAACAATTAAATTTTCATGGAACTCAAACGGTGATATTGGATTGCCAAATTGTGCTGCGCCACCGTTGGCTTCGTAAAAATCGAGAAATGCAAAGCAGACACGGAAACCAGTTGGAAATAATTTACATGCCGACGAATTGTTGATGTCAAGTTGCTGGCCGCCCGGTTTGTAGCTTGCTGCCCCAAGTGCTGTAAGTTGAACGCGTTGATCCTGTGGCATGTCTGCACGCAGTTCAAAACGTGCGCGTTGAAAATATTGAACGACCTTGCCATCTTTGGATGTGATTTGTTCCGTGATTGGGTAGCCAAACACAAGACTCGGGTTGCCTGCGGTCTTGTAGAAACGCAAAAATTCCCCTTTTACATTGTGGCCCGTTTCCGGAAAATGCTGCACATTGTCCGCTCCCTGGGCCCTGGCGGATCCCCGTGGAACGAGCAGGATGATCAAAATGAGAAATAAAGCTGTAAAACGCCGGGCTGCGTTCATTTGACTCATTATACTCATTTTCGACTGGTGGTCACTTGTGCTCAAATACCGTACGCGGGTCAGCGTCAACCGTTTTCAGTAGGGCATCCACGATTCGCTCAGCAGCGTGGCCATCGCCAAACGGATTCGCCGCCTGCGCCATTTTCGCATATGTAGCATCATCCTCCAACAGCCGCGTCGCTTCCTGGACGATGTTGCTAATCTCTGTCCCAACCAGCTTGAGTGTCCCTGCTTTGATGCCCTCCGGCCGTTCTGTCGTCTCGCGTAGAACCAGGACGGGAATGCCGAACGCTGGAGACTCCTCCTGTATACCGCCAGAGTCGGTCAGGATAAGCGTTGCCCGTTTCATTAGATGTACAAGCGGCAGGTAATCGAGCGGCGGCAATAAAGTGACATGGGGCACATTCTTCAATATGCGATGAACCGGTTCCTGCACATTCGGGTTGAGATGGACGGGATAAATGATTTCCACATCCTCTCTTGACGCAAGCTCTGTTATCGCATGACAGATATTTTCAATGGGTAACCCAAAGTTCTCGCGTCGATGCGCAGTGACAAGGATGAGTCTTCTGGTCTCTCGTCCAATCGTCTTTCGTCCGTACACTCCCAGTTTTTCAAGTAATTCTGTGATCTCCTGCGGCTCATCCTGTTGAGCGACATGCGTCAGCGCATCAATGACCGGATTGCCTGTGACAACAATTGTTTCATCTGGGATATTCTCACGAAGCAAATTCTGGCGTGACCATTCTGTTGGCGCAAAGTGCAAATCTGCAGTTGTAGTGGCAAGGCGGCGATTGATCTCCTCAGGGAACGGATGCCACTTGTTGTGAGTCCGCAGACCAGCTTCGACATGACCGAACTTGATCCTTCGATAGAACGCTAACAGAGAGGTGATGACGACCGTTGTCGTGTCACCGACTGCCAGTACCCAGTCTGGTTTGAATTCGTCGAGAATGGGATCAAGATGGGTGAAGATGGACGCGCTCAACTGCGCCAGAGATTGGTTGTCTCGCATCAGGTCCAGATCGTAATCGGGCTTGATCTGAAACAAATCCAAAACCTGGTCGAGCATTTGCCTGTGCTGGGCGGTAACACAGACACGCGCCTCGAATTCAGCGATGTCTTTCAAGTGACCGACAATGGGAGCCATTTTCACGGCTTCAGGTCGTGTACCGAATACAGAGAGGATTTTCAATTTTCGAATTCCCATTTAGACTTTATTGACCCCCAGGCGAAAAACCTTAAAACCTGCATTATTCCATGACTGCACATCCCAGCCGTTGACACAGTCCACCACTATACGCGCGTTGGTCTTGGAGGCTATTTCGCCTGGATCCAGGTTCAGGAACTCAGTGTGTTTGACGAGCAGCAAAATTACATCTGCGTCAGCGAGCGCGGTGTCGAGGCTGCCGGTGATGTGGATACCCTTCATATCTGTGCCGGGCTTGAACGGCTCCCACGCTTTCACTTGTGCGCCTTCCTTCTGCAATAAATGTACCACTTCGGCGGCAGGGCTTTCACGGAGATCGTCCACATCCGGCTTATAGGCAAGACCCAGTACGGCAATCTTTTTATCCTTCAATTCTCCCATTGCCTGTTTCACTTTTTGGACGACAAACGGAGGTTGCCCATCGTTGACCTGGCGGGCATGGTAGATCAAGGGCGTTAATTCGGGAGCGGTTTCAACGAAGAACCACGGATCCACGCTGATACAGTGCCCTCCCACTCCCGGGCCGGGACTCAGGATGTTAATGCGCGGATGACGGTTTGCAAGGCTGATGGCTTCCCACACATCCACGCCGAACTTCTCAGCGAGACGTGAAAACTCGTTTGCGATGGCGATGTTCACGTCGCGCGTGGTGTTCTCCATTAACTTGACCATCTCGGCAGTGGTTGAGTCTGTCTCAATAATGTCGCCTTTGACAAAGACAGCATACAGGTCACGCCCGGCTTTGGCTGATTCGGGCGTTACCCCGCCCATGACGCGGGCATTCTCGATCAACTCCCGTAGGATCTGCCCCGGCAGCACGCGTTCAGGTGAATAGCACAGGAAGAAATCGGTACCAGCCCTGAGCCCGGACCGCTCCAATATGGGGGCGATCAGATCAATGGTCGTGCGAGGTGGCGATGTCGATTCCAGGATGACCAGATTCCCTTTGCGCAGGCAGGGCACAATCGCTTCCGCCGCGGAAATCACAGCGCGCATATCCGCCAGTTTGTACTTCCGCCCTTCGTACTCGTTATATTGGTCTTCATAAAAAGGGGTTGGGACCGCGATCAGGAAGGCGTCGGCTTCCTCAGGAGCAGGGGAGACGGTCAGGTTTCCTGATTTCAGTGCGGCTTCCACAATGGTGCGCAAACCGGGTTCGTGGATGTGGATGTTGCCGTTTCGAAGAGTGTCTACAACTCGCGGGTTTACGTCGACCCCAATGACGTTCAACCCGTGGGTGGCAAAAGTGGAGGCGGTTGGCAGGCCGATATAGCCAAGACCGAGCACGCAAATTTTTTGGAAGTTCACTCAAGCTCCTTGTTCGATGAAGATTAATGCGGCTCAATTATACAGCCTCGAAATACAATACCTTTCGCAACTTTTCCCTGACGAAATTCGTAAATAGATTGGAATAAACAACTGGTGTTGTTGTATAATGAACTGGAGGAAGTTATGGACTTCTTGCTTGACCCCAATGTTGCGTATCTCTTTGTTGTCGGGGGCGTTTTGTTGGCAATGCTGGCGCTTGCCACGCCGGGGACGGGGTTATTTGAAATTGGCGCGTTCTTCTCCATCGCACTGGCTGGTTACGCAATCTATAACCTGTCATTCAACTGGTGGGCGTTGGCCCTGCTGGCACTTAGTATTATTCCCTTTGTGTATGCCCTGCAAAAACCAAAACGTGAAATGTATCTGGCCCTGTCGATCGTGTTGTTGATCGTGGGATCGGTATTCATGTTTCCGCGTACAGCAGATCAACCTGTGGTCAACCCTCTGGTGGCAGTTGTGACCTCCGCGCTGGTGGCTGGCTTTTTGTGGATCGCTGTTCAAAAGTCTGTCGAGGCCGCCAGCATTCGGCCGTCGCACGACCTTGGGGCGTTGGTCGGTCAAATCGGAGAAGCGAGAACAGATGTCAACGATGAAGGAAGTGTTCTCGTTGCCGGCGAGTTATGGTCCGCAAAGAGTGAAAAGCCCATCGCCTCGGGCAGTTCGGTCCGCGTGGTCCGTCGGGATGGATTTGTCCTGGAAGTAGAGCAACATGGCTGATATCATCAATTCATATAGTAAAGGAGATTGCAATGGAAGTTCTTGGCGGTAGTGCTGCATGTATTTTTGGCGTAATCCTGGTTCTTGGCTTTATCTTTTTAGCCAATGCCATCCGGATCGTGCCCGAATATCAACGTCTGGTCGTCTTTCGGCTCGGCCGAAGCGTGGGTGCGAAGGGTCCCGGAATTGTTTTGCTTATCCCTGTGATCGACCGTGCTGTAAAAGTGGATTTGCGCGAACAAGTGCGTGAGATCCCTCATCAGACTTCGATCACGAAGGATAATGCCCCGATCTCGATCGACTTCCTGTGGTATTACAAGGTTCTCGACCCCACCGAGTCGGTTTTGCAGGTAGGCAATTTTGAATCGGCTGCCGCTGGTATTGCGGCAACCACATTGCGCGCAGTGATCGGTGGAATCCCACTGGATGATGTGCTTTCAGAACGTGAACACATCAATAATATGCTTCGGACCCGCCTCGATGAAGTGACCGAGCGCTGGGGTGTGAAAGTGACCAACGTGGAGATCCGCGAGATCATCCCGCCACGCGAAGTGCAGGATGCGATGAACCGCCAGATGTCCGCCGAGCGTATCCGCCGTGCCCTGGTAACGGAATCAATGGGTGACCAGCAGGCCGCCATCAATCGTGCAGAAGGTACCAAGCAGGCTGCGATCCTGTCGGCTCAGGGCGAACGTGAGTCCAACATCCTGCGCGCAGAGGGCGAACGCCAGGCGCAATCATTACGGGCGGAAGGCTTTGCCCTGGCTCTTGACGCAATCTTCAATGCCGCCAAGAATGTGGATCAGAGGACGATGACGCTGCAGTATTTTGAAACGCTTAAAGCCATTGGCTCGAGCCCATCCACGAAATATATCTTCCCGATGGAGTTCACAAGCATGCTGGATGGCTTCCTCGGCAAGAAGTAAACGGGTTCATCTATATACGATCAAGCAGCAAGCGGAAATATTTTTTTCCGCTTGCTGCTTTTTTTGTTGATACAATTCTGCAGGTATGGAAATTCAAATTGCAAGCCTGTTAGATCTGGGGGCCCTGCGACGCCTTGAAAGTGCCTGTTTTGAAAAGGATGCCTGGTCCATTTTTGACCTTGTAGCTGTCTTGAGCTGGTCGGACGTGATCCGTTTGAAGGCCGTGCAGGATAACGAAATGGTGGGATTCGTCGCCAGCGACCCGCGCCCAGCCGAAGGCGTGGCCTGGATCGCTACGCTCGGGGTGGATCCACTCTATCAGGGACGCGGCATCGGGCGCGCCCTGTTGCGTGCCTGTGAACAGCAGATGCAATTCCCCCGCTCGAAGCTGACTGTCCGCATTTCGAATGATCGGGCCATCGCGCTGTACCAAAAGGAGGGCTATCGAACCGCGGAGATCTGGAAAAAATATTATAACGATGGCGAAGATGGGCTGGTGATGGAAAAGATATTAAGCAGGTAACACTAGGAAGACATGGGCAGGGATAAATTGTTGTTGCTTTACGGTAGTGGGATATAATGACAACTGATGACCTCTGAACTATTACCGCCACCGATCTGGGTTGATCGGCCCGCCTCATTCAAGAATATGGTTGCAGATTTATCGGTACAACCCTGCATAGCAGTGGACACTGAATCGAACAGCTTGCATGCCTTTCGTGAGCAGGTATGTCTCGTACAGTTTTCAACTCCCCAAACCGATTACCTCCTGGATCCATTTGTCTTCGAAGATTTGAGTGCGCTCGCTCCACTTTTCAGCAACCCAAAGATCGAAAAGATATTCCATGCCGCAGAGTATGATCTGCTCTGTTTGAAACGTGATTTTGGTTTTGAATTTATAAACCTTTTCGATACCATGTATGCGGCGCGCGTGCTCGGCTACCCGTTTGTGGGGCTTGATAACATGCTTGCCGAAAAATTGAACATAAAAGTGGATAAGCGCCACCAAAAAGCGGATTGGGGTGCAAGGCCACTAACCGCCGCTCAGATTGATTATGCCCGTTTCGATACCCATTATCTTTTCGAGTTGCGTGACATCCTTGAAAAGGAACTGGAGCACAAAGGACGATTGCAACTGGCATGTGAGGATTTTGCTCGTGCCTGTAAAGTTGAACTTCCCAGGGAAAAGGTGAACGGCGCCTCGTGGCGACGGTTCAGTGCTCGCAAGGACGTGTCCACTCGTGAATTGACGATATTGGGTGAGTTGTGCGGTTTCCGTGATCGGATCGCGGAGCAGATGGATCGTCCACCATTCAAGGTGTTGGATGATGACACATTGCTCTCCATCGCCCGCAACCGGCCTGAAAAGGATGTTGACCTGGCAGGTATTGGTCTAAGTCCGAAACAGATCCGGTTGTGGGGAGGCCAGATCCTGGCTGCAGCCCGGCGCGGGGTCGAAGCTCCGCTGATTACACGGGAACAAGTCAGGCGTCCGAATGAAGCGATGCTCAGGCGGCTGGAGAAACTCAAAAACTGGAGAAAGACTCTCGCAAAGGAATTGGGCGTTGAGTCAGACGTCATCCTTCCAAAAGTTTATCTCAATCCACTGGCGGAAAATCCTCCAAAGAACCCGGCTGAGTTAAAGTTGATACTTGGAGATTCGCCCTGGCGTTTCCAGCAGTTCGGAACGCAAATCCTGAAAATCCTCGGAGGTTGATATGCGGATCAATTTTCACGGCGCAGCTCAGACTGTGACTGGAAGCCAGCACTTACTGGAGATCAATGGTCATCGTCTCCTGCTGGATTGTGGGCTGTACCAGGGGCGGCGGGCTGAAACCTACGAACGAAACCTCAACTTCTCTCATGATCCGCGCAAAGTGAATGCTGTAATCCTCTCCCATGCACATATTGATCATGCCGGTAACCTGCCCAACCTTGTCAAGAATGGCTATGAGGGGCCGATCTATGCCACGCGTGCCACGGTTGACCTGGCGACGATCATGATCGCTGATTCAGGACGCATACAGGAATCGGATGCGGAGTATGTTAATAAGAAGCGTCTGGCGCGTGATGAAGAGGCGATCGAGCCTTTATATACTCAGCGTGATGCCGAGCGAACTGCACAACTTTTTCACCCGCTGGACTATGACGAACCTTTTGTTCCAGTGCCCGGAGTCGTTGCCCGTTTTATCGAAGCAGGACATATACTAGGTTCTGCGGCTGTCTCTCTGGAGATTGAAGAAAAGGGGCGAAAGATCCGGTTTTGGTTTTCAGGCGATATTGGCCGTTATAAACTGCCATTGTTGCGAGATCCTGTTTTGCCGGAGAACGTCGATTATCTTTTGATGGAATCCACCTATGGCGATAAGCCGCATGCAGACCCCAGCCTTGCCTTTGAAGAGTTTGAGGATATCGTCAGGCGCACGGTAAAACGCGGTGGCAAGGTGATCATCCCCGCCTTCGCTGTTGGGCGCACTCAGGAATTGGTCTATCATCTCAATATGATGATGTTCGCCAATGATGTCCCGCCCGTGCCGGTATTTGTAGACAGCCCGCTTGCGGTCAATGCTTCGACGGTATTCAAAAAACACCCCGAATGTTTTGATAACGAGACGCGCTGGTTTGTACAGCAGGCCCAGCACCCGGCTTTGGATTTCAAGCTGCTGACCTACGTTCAGTCCGTTGAGGAATCGAAAGCGCTGAACCTGCGCAACGACCCGATGGTGATCATTTCCGCTTCAGGCATGGCAGAGACAGGACGCATTCTGCATCATCTCAAAAATAATATAGAGGATCCGAAAAACACAGTCTGTATTGTTTCCTGGCAGGCTCCGCATACGCTGGGTAGGCGGCTCGCAGATCGTGAAAAGCAGATCAGGATTTTTGGTGAGCCCTACACGGTCAATGCAGAGATCGCCACGATTGGCGGGTTATCCGGGCATGGTGGCCAGGATTTGCTAACGAAATACGCAGTGAATGTCAAAAGTACCGTCAAGAAGATTTTTCTTGTGCACGGTGAAGCCGGCCCTGCGGCAGCGCTGACTGAAAAGCTAAAGGTTCAGAATATGCATGATGTGTACTATCCAGAGCTGCATTCGAGCGTGGAAATTTAGGTTATAATCTCGCCGCTATTCACATCATGTGATGCTTTTTGGGAAGGTGCCAGAGTGGTTGAATGGGACGGTCTCGAAAACCGTTGTGGGCTCCGGTCCACCGAGGGTTCGAATCCCTCCCTTCCCGCTAGTAAATAAAATATCAAATGAAATTGCAGAACCCTGAAGGTCATCCAGACTTTTGGGGTCTATGTTTAATGGTAAGATTCTGTTAATGAAACTCAATCTTGCTCTCGCACAGATCGCAACAAAACTGGGGGATGTCGAATCCAATCTCGAAAAGCATTTGAATTACATTCAACAAGCCAAAGAGCAAAAAGCGGATCTGCTGGTATTTCCTGAATTGTCGCTCACCGGATACGTTCTACAGGATCTTGTTGCCACGGTTGCACACAAACCCACGGAGGATGATTCCGTTTTCAAGCAACTCCTCCAGGCGAGTCACGATCTGGACCTTGTGGTTGGCTTCGTAGACGAGGACTCTCGACACCGCTTTTACATTGCCTCCGCGTATCTTTCAGGCGGACGCGTGCTGCACGTTCATCATAAGGTTTACCTGCCCACGTACGGACTGTTCGACGAGGGGCGTTTCTTCGCCTGGGGCGACTCGATCCGCTCCTTCGATACCCGTTTTGGACGGGTGGGCCTGCTGATCTGTGAGGATTTCTGGCACGCATCGCCTCCCTATTTGCTCTGGCTGGACGGTGCGGATATCATGCTTTTTTCATCCGCTTCGCCTGGACGCGGTCTGAACGACCGTGAGAAACTTGAGTCGGCGCGCTGGGTGGAACGCGTCAGCAAGGCCTACGCCAGCATGTTTACCTCCTTCGTAGCACATTGCAATCGGGTGGGGTATGAAGATGGGTTACATTTCTGGGGTGGTGCGACGGTCAATGACCCGAATGGGGAACTGCTGGCGCAGGGTCCATATTTTGAAGAAGCATTGACTCTCGTGGAACTTGACTTGAATCAACTGCGGCGTACGCGCGCCCGGCTTCCCTTATTGCGGGATGAACGCACGAATTTGATCCAAAAGGAACTGGATCGGATCCTTTCGAAGAATGTGTAGCCTGCCTTATGAATGTTGATCTGACAATAAATACCGATGTGGCTCACCAGATACTCACTGGCTTTATCAAAAGCGAACTGGGTAGAATGGGCTTTACACGAGCGATCATTAACCTTTCGGGCGGCTTGGACTCTGCTCTCTCATGCGCGCTTTCCGTACATGCCCTTGGGGCCGAAAATGTGCTGGCGTTGCGCCTGCCATATCGAACGTCGTCGCCGGATTCACTGGAACATGCCCAGTTAATGATCGACCAATTCAAGGTGCAGTCCAAAACGATCGATATCACAGGCATGGTTGATGCACTTATCGAGCACGATGCGGACATGTCGAACACACGCAAGGGCAATATCATGGCCCGGGCACGCATGATTGTTCTGTATGACCAGTCCGAGGTGTTCAAGGCTCTCCCGATCGGCACCAGCAACAAAACGGAAATACTGTTGGGGTACAGCACCATGTGGGGAGATATGGCCTCAGCCGTGAATCCAATTGGTGACCTGTACAAGACCCAGGCCCGACAGCTGTCGCGGGCAATGGCTATTCCAGGCGAGATCATGGATAAGCCTCCCTCGGCCGATCTTTGGGCAGGTCAAACAGATGAAGGCGAATTGGGTTTCACATACGAAGATGTGGACAAACTGCTCTATCTATTGGTGGACCAGCGTTATAGCGCGCAGGAATGCATCGAAGAAGGCTTTGATGACAAGTTCGTGAACGCGGTCATCACACGTGTTCGACGCAATCAATTCAAACGCATGATGCCTCCCATTGCCAAGGTGTCGAACCGTACGATCGGATACGATTTTCTTTACCTGAGAGACTGGGGTACGTAAATATTCTGGAATGATGAAATCAGATGGCAGGAGGTGCAAGCCTCCTGCTTTCTGTTGTTGGACGGAAAGGATTCAAGAAGAAGATGATTCATGTTCCTCCCGCGTTGAAACATCGCGGTTTTGTATTGATCTGGGTCGGGTT
Source organism: Chloroflexota bacterium (assembly GCA_039932795.1). Classification (GTDB taxonomy): domain Bacteria; phylum Chloroflexota; class Anaerolineae; order Anaerolineales; family Villigracilaceae; genus Defluviilinea. The sequence continues at coordinate 6,016 of JBDTPH010000264.1, read as the reverse complement.
GATGATCTCCATGGTGGGGACACAGATGCAGCAGTGGGCCCTGTTCTGGCATATCAGCCAGCTGAGCAGGGATCCAATTGCGGTCAGCGTGGTGGGTGGCGTCCGTTTTTTAGCGGTGTTGGCTTTTTCCCTTGTAGGCGGTCTGGTGGCGGATCGGTATAACCGGCGGACTATTCTATTCATTACACAATCCACTGCCATGGTCGTTGCCATCGTTTTGGGGTTGCTAACGTTTTCCGGTGAGATCAGGCTCTGGCACATCTACGCGTTGACTGCCCTTCAAGCAGCAGCGATGGCCTTTGACCTGCCTGCGCGTCAGTCACTTGTGCCTAACCTGGTGCCTCGCGACGTTTTACCGAGTGCGTTCTCGCTGCAGTCCATTGCCTTTAACACAGGAGCAATTATCGGCCCCGCGATGAGCGGTCTGGTTATCGGTTATTTTGGGCAGGAGGCTGTCTATTTCATTAACGCGGGTACGTTCCTGGCGGTCATCCTGGCCTTGGTCCTGTTGGGAAGAGTTCCTCAAGCCAGGACTGTTGTTCAAAAGGGATTACGTGCCGCAATGATGGATATCCAGGATGGTGTCACTTTTATTCGCAGCCAGCCCTTGATCCTTTCCACAATGGTCCTCGACTTCATCGCGACCTTTTTCTCGTCTGCGAACACACTTCTGCCCTATTTTGCCCAAAACATCCTTCATGTGGGCGAGATCGCGTATGGCTGGCTGGCTTCTGCGCAATCGATCGGAGCGGTGTTTGTGGGTCTGGTCGTCTCCCAATATCAAAATATCCGACGCCAGGGGATGTTGCTGCTGGGATCGGTGGTCGTGTTTGGTTCTGCAACCCTTGTGTTCGGCCTGTCGCGTCTCTATATTGTTATTTTTCTTGCACTGGTTCTGATGGGTGCAGCCGATTCGGTCAGCACCATCATTCGTAATACGATCAGGCAGCTCAATACTCCCGATTCCCTGCGTGGACGCATGACAAGCATTAATCAGATCTTTTTTGCCGGCGGGCCGCAACTCGGCGAAATCGAAGCAGGCGTCATTGCCCAATTTTTCGGGGTACCTTTTGCCATTGTTAGCGGCGGAATTGGGACGATATTTGGGGTCTGGTGGATCGTTTCCCGCTGGCCTGCGCTCGCCAGATACAATGGCGACGAGCCGACTTCACACTCGGTGCCTGCCGATTAAACGAAACCTTACGATTACCGTACGATCTAACTACAGAGCTTAATTTGGTGTTGACTAGCCTCCTGAAGAGCGCTATACTCATCTCATCGAGGTAAATGTCGTATGCGAGCAGATACCTACATCCAACAGAAAACCCGCTGAAAAGCACGCTTCTATTCGCGTGCTTTTTTTATTCCAATCCTGAAAGGAGATTCTAAGATGGACTACGGAATGATAGGAAAAAGAGAAAAGGCAAAACGGTATGCAGAGGAGAGGAACCGCTTCCTCTTCAACAAATTTGATTTGACCTTCCATGGCGATAATAATAACCACCAGGTATCCTTTGAGAACGGCATTTATACCTGTGATTGCGAGTTTTTCGTGACGCACCACCGCTGTGCTCACACCATGGCTCTTGAAATCCTTCTTCGGGGAATGATACCGGAAACGGTCGAATCGTAAGCTGACAACTGATCCCATGATCGACTACCCTCCAGCCTCTGGGGGGTAGTTGTGTTAAGCGGCAAAGTAAACATAAAATCTGATGAGAATTTATTAAAACCGCCTGTTTTCGGTTACAATTTTCCTACAATGACATCTTTATCCCGACGTGACTTTTTGAAACTTGGTGGTTTGAGCCTGGGTTCGCTGGCGTTCTCTCCATCTCTGGGAAATTTTCTTAATTTTGATGACAGTGACCTTGTGCGGATAGCCACTGACTCTATTAGTATATATCGAAAGCCCAGTGACAAAAGTTCGATCGTCTCCACCTGGTATCGCGACGAATTGCTCCGTGTCTACGATGAAGTGGAAGCCGATGAACCGACCGGTAATCCGATCTGGTACCGCGTGTGGGGCGGATACGTCCATCGTGCGCGGCTGCAGCGTGTAAAAGTTTTGTACAATCAAACTCTGCCCTCCCTGCCAGAAGGACAAATGCGCCTCGCAGAAGTGACTGTGCCATTCACCCAACCATGGCGGACGTCGAAAGCATACGGCTGGCAGCAACTTGGCTTTCGCCTGTACTACGGCTCGGTTCATTGGATCTCGGCAATTGAACCCGGTCCAACCGGGGAGCCGTGGTATCGCGTGTATGATGACCTGACAGGCTTCCCCTATCACATTGATCCGATGCACGTGCGACCGATCCCAGTGGCCGATCTGGCGCCGATCAGCCCGGATATTGAGCCGCAGGACAAGCTTATCGAAGTCAATCTCACCACACAGACCCTGGCTGCATTCGAAAATGGCCGGGAGGTGATCAAGACGACCATTTCCTCAGGTATGCCAAACGGACCGCGAGGCGCAGATGGATTATCCACAAAAACGCCCCAGGGTGATTTTCATATATTGGATAAAATGCCTGCCAAGCACATGGGTAATGGGAACCTGTTTGCAGACGCCGACGATTATGAACTGCCTGGCGTGCCCTGGACGTGCTTCTTCACGACACAGGGTCATGCGTTTCACGGCACCTACTGGCATCAGAACTTTGGTACACCGATGAGTCATGGTTGTATTAATATGCGGACTGAGGAAGCCAAGTGGCTGTTTCTCTGGGCGCTGCCAAAACATGAGCTGGGGAAGTCCTTCAACCGTGGCATCGGCACACTCGTGCAAATACATTATTAAAACAGCAATCTGCCCGAGAGATACTCGGGCAGATTTTATTTCTTACTACTAAGGCTTTTCAAGACCTTATAAGCTTGTTCTAAAGTTCCGCCACACGGCAAGATCCAACTAGGCGGTGATTGAGGGTTTACCGCAAACCAGGCCGTCTCTTGACCTCCAGAACCCGTATGTTGTCCCATATGCCCTATGACGTATTGTTTTAGTATCTTCTTGCTGATGACCCAACAATGAGCTTCAAAGGGAGAGATTCCTAAACAAACGGCATATTCATAATTTTGATCGCGTAACTGTTGAAACTTGTATATGCTGGCTTCCCAAAGAGTAGAAAACTTGATTTCCACCCTATGGCCATTAATCATCATATCTGCTTGTGAATCGGGGCTACTATCTATAGAGAGACCTTTTAATGCACACCACTGATAGACTAATCGTTTTCCAAGTTTTCCTTTTGAAGCCGATGGTAAAGTCAACACCCACTCAAATGGGCTGTCTGCCCAAGGCGACTCAGCTTTTTTGAACTCGGGTTTTATGAATTTTGCCGCGATTGAAAGAAGTTCAAATTCGGGAGAAAGTGTATTTTCAGTCATATAAGTCTCTAATGCTTTTTGATTAAGCTTCTTAATCTGTGAAAGGCTTGGTCTAAAGTGCCACCATAATCTTTGACCCAATCCTGTGGCTTTTCGGGGTCTATTGTCATCCAGTATTCTGTTGCATGTTGTTTCTTCGCGTTTTTTATTGCATAGCTTCGATCAAAAACCCAGCAATGTGCATCAAATGGCGAAATTCCAAGACATATTACATAATCATAGCCATCAGATCTTAGCTGTTGAAATTTATAAAAACCTTTTGACCAAATTGTGGAGAATTTAATTGCGAAGCGATGCTCACCTATTATCAGGGCTTCGCTCGAGTCCCCCGACAGTTTGTGTGAAATTCCCTTAGTTGCCAGCCAAGATGCTACTAGTTGTCTGGCTAGCTTTCCTTTTTTTCTTGCTGGTAATGCAAGTATCCATTCGAACGGACTGTTTTCCCACGGGCTATTAGAGTCTTCGAGCTCTATCTGAAGGTAAGTAGCTGTGGCGGCTAACAAAATGAAATCTCTTTTTATGGATGGTAAATCAGTTGATTGTTTCAATTCATAGGCCTGTTCAGAATGCTTATAAGGCAGATGATCGAAATTTACCCAATCTATATTTTTGGCATCAGCAAATCGTCGCGCCATAACTTCCATGGATGCTTCGTTATTATCAATTAATATAAAGTTTCTTCCCAATTCAAGGCAGCTTTCTCCTGTTGTTCCACTACCAGCGAAAAAGTCCAAAACTATACTTCCTCTTGCTGAGGAAGCCTTAATAATTCTGTCTAATAATCGGCGTGGCTTTTGAGTAGGATAGCCCACTCTTTCTTTGCTATTTGTTGGTACTATAGTTTGCCACCAAGTAGTATTCTGTCCTCTCAGATACCAATTAGAAGATTTTTCGTTGATTTTTGCGCCGACGAGACCTGGCCACCAAACATCAGTTGGTAGCTTTCCGCGCTGCGCCTTTTCAGGACCAACCAAACCTGGTGCCATATAAGGCTCTCGGTCAATCTCACCCGTATTGAAAATGTAATTTTTAGGATTCTTTACATAAAACAAAATATTGTCATGTTTTGCTGGCCATTTCGACTTTGCTCGTCCACCATAGTCATATGCCCACACAATTTCATTCAAAAACGATTCCCTGCCAAAAATATCATCCAACAAAATCTTACAATAGTGAACTTCGCGGTAATCAATATGAAAATATAAGCTTCCGTGAGGCTTTAAGAGACGATATGCTTCCTCTAATCTTGGTCTGAGAAATGTTTCTAAGAAATATAGGCTAGCTTCGGGCGCTAAATTTTGATAGGCTTTTTCGATATCAGAATCAATGGATTTACCGTCTAAAAAATTAAACGAATCTTGATAGGCCTTTGTCCCCAGTTCAATAGTTTCATACGTATTACCTTGAAAACCTATCCGTGAACCATCCTTTGACTTAACAGTCTTAACCCTCGTGTGTTTCTGCGTTTTTCCTGTATTGAAGGGAGGATCAATATAAATTAAGTCTATTGACTCGTCCGCCAGGCTTTTTAGAATTGGGAGATTGTCTCCAAAGTATATGCGGTTCATTGTAACTTCTTGATTTTCTGGATTTTTAGAACTTGCGTTCTGAGATTATATCAAATCTATAAATAAAAAGGCGACCGCTAGGTCGCCCTAAACTACACGTCTAGGCGGTATCCAACACCGCGAATGGTTTTGAGGAACTTGGGATTATTGGGGTCAAGCTCGATGGCGCGCCTCAACCAGGAAATGTGTACATCGAGCGTGCGTGTATCACCTGTGTAGTTCGTCTCCCAAACTTTTTTGAACAACGCATCACGTTCGACGACTTCGCCATGTTTGTCCATCAAAATTTGCAACAGGGTGATCAATCTTGGTGTGAGTTTTGTGTTCTTGCCTAAACTGCGTACACGGCGATTTTCAACATCCAGCCGAATGGGACCGGCGCTGATCATATTATTCCCGTCGCCGGGCATCAGTGCTTTTATACGGTTTACAAGTTTTTGCACAGTGAACGGTAATGCCAATACTGCATCTGCAAGCTCCTCATCCACCACTGGTTTTTCTTTTTCCACAATTAAAATAATCGGGATTTTTGCGTCTTTCTTGCGAACCGAAAGGCAAATGCGAAGTCCAGTGCTTCGCAGTGATGGTGCATTGATCACAACTATGCTTGGGTTGACCTGCTTGAATTTTGAAATAGCCTGACTGCCGTTCTGAAACAGCACAACATCAAATCCCTTCTTTTGCAAATCACCAGCAAAAGAAGGGATTTCTGCGTGTCGTCCTTCGATAACCAATAGGGTGGTTTTTTTCATTGTAATAAAGGTAATTCCAAATAATGATAGCTATGTTTTCATACAGGCTATGTAAAATTATTATACCTTAAATGTTAACAAAAGTTTTCCTGCAGGGCTCCTGAGATTTTTGAGGTAGCGCTGATTAAACTACGATGGCAAACTCTTATCAAGTCATCTCTGTGAATAATGTGCCAACGAGTTATCATGTAAAACTCAGCATCCATGCTTGACTTCAAAATATAGACATGGTATTATCGTCGGGCTCAACTAATCGATGCGGGGTGGAGCAGTGGCAGCTCGTCGGGCTCATAACCCGAAGGTCGC
>JBDTPH010000263.1:0-11742 GCA_039932795.1 Chloroflexota bacterium | reverse complement strand
TCTCGTATCATGTTGGTTACAACACCGTTTTTCTAAATTAGTCGTGAGTAATAACTAAGAAACAATCCTGCAACTACATTTGGCGAGAAGCGTAGATTATTGAAGATACACACACTGTCCAGTCAGCCAGGTTGGGACTCTCCCATAGACAAGGGCAGCTTTTCTTTGGAAGTTGTATTATCAAAAAAAGAAATTCGCGCGGAGGAAAACGATCATGAAACAGAAAGTACTTATCACACTACTGGGCTTGAGCCTGCCTGCTTTTGGCCGCCTGCTCCTCGGCAGCCAGTGCCGGCACGACCACACCGGAAGCCATTGCAACGGTGATCGCAGACAGCACCATCATCACTGAGGGACGCATTGAACCCATCCACTATGCGGAGATCGCTTTCAATGCCAGCGGCGTGGTCAGCGACGTCCTGGTCAAGGAAGGTCAAGCCGTGAAGGAGGGTGAACCTCTGGTTCGCCTGGGCAACGGATCGGATACCCATTATGCAGCCGCCCAGCTCGAACTGGTCAGTGCCCAGCAGGCGTTCGACAACCTGCCCAGCGCATCCGGCGCGGAGCTGGCTCAGGCCGTCATCGACCTGAAGGATGCCCAGGAAGATTTCAAGAAAGCAGAGAACTACCTGCGCTATCTCCAGGATTCCAAGAAAGTGCCTCAAACGGAAACCCGCACATTTTTGATCCAGACCTGGAAAGGCTATGAGTATCAGTACAAGACCAAAAGCTTCAAGGGTCCCGCTCCTCAGGACTGGATCATCGAAGCCACGAATGACCTTGCGTTGAAAAAGGCGGAGCTGGACAACGTGCAGCGCACCTATGACCGCCTGAAGGATGGTGTGGACACGGAGCAATTGGCTCTGCGGGAAGCGCAGCTGAATGCGGCAAAGGCGGGCGTGGCTTCCTTCTCGGTCATCGCCCCGTTTGATGGTGTCATCGCCAGGCTGAATGCCCGAGATGGCTCCTCGATCAATGCAGGGCAGATCGCCGTGACCGTTGCCGACTTCTCCAGCTGGCTGGTCAAGACCACCGACCTGACCGAGATCGACGTTGTGGAACTGGCCGAGGGTCAGCCTGTGCTCGTCACCCTGGATGCCATTCCAGACGTGGAGCTCAACGGCACGATCGTGTCCATTGGCCAGAGCTATTCCGAGAACCAGGGCGATGTCGTCTATGAAGTCACCGTCCTGCTCACAGACACCCATCCCGCCATGCGCTGGGGTATGACTGCCGCGGTAAAGTTTAAATAATTTCAGCGCTGAGTGGAGTAGGACACAGACGAAGCGCAAACCATAGGTATGGCGCCTCGTACTCCAACAAGATTAAGTCGGAAGGTGAGACAAGGGAAGAATCGAACTTTCTACCCTACAGTTTTAGATTGTTCGAGTACTCGTCTGCAACTTTTACTCCCTTCCATTTCTGCCCAGCACGAAATCAATGAGGCTCTTATGTCCCTATTCACCAAACCACAGACCAGCACTGGCAGCAGCAGTCCTATGATCGACCTGCGCGATGTCCATAAATATTACAAGACTGCCATCGGCGATTACCATGCCCTGAACAGCATTGACTTGCAAATTCGGGCTGGTGAATTCGTTAGCATTATCGGCAAATCAGGGAGTGGCAAGTCCACGCTGCTGAACATGATCACCGGCATTGACCGTCCCACCTGCGGTGAGGTGATTGTCAACGACACAGCGGTTCATGAACTAAACGAAAACCGTATGGCGCGCTGGCGCGGCAAGAACCTGGGAATTGTTTTTCAGTTCTTCCAACTCCTGCCAACCATCTCAGTGATAGAGAACATTATGCTGCCGATGGATTTCTGCCGCACGTACCCCATGCGCGAGCGCGAGCAGCGCGCGCTGGCATTACTCGAGAAGGTGGAACTGGCCGACCACGCCTATAAGCTCCCAACCGCCCTCTCCGGTGGACAGCAGCAGCGTGTTGCAATCGCCCGCGCGCTGGCGAACGATCCGCCCGTTATCATTGCGGACGAACCCACAGGTAACCTGGACTCTAAAACAGCCGAATCTGTCTTTGCGCTGTTCAATAACCTGGTTTCACAGGGCAAGACCATTATCATCGTTACGCACGATAGCGCCCTCGCCAAGCGAACTCATCGTACGGCGTTGATCGCGGACGGTGAGATCGTCAATGAGTATGTGGCGAAGGCCATGCCTACATTAACCCAGGATCAATTATTGCAGGCCACACGCCAGGCAAAATGTCTGACTTATGAACCCGGTGCGATGATCTTTTCCGAGGGCACCAACGCGGATTGTTTCTACATCGTATCCAAAGGCACGGTGGAGGTGATCCTGCCGCGTGTCAACCAATCGGATGTGATTGCGCTTCAACTCGGACCCGGAAAATACTTTGGCGAAATCGAATTTTTCCACGAGAAAAAGCATAAGGCATCCATCCGCGCTTCCGAGCATGCACCTGTGGAGGTACTCTGCATCAGCTATGATGAGCTCAACGAATTGCTGGGCCAGTCTCCAGTCACGCTTGAGGCGCTGCACCAATCCGCGGATATGCATGAAGAGGAGAATATTGCCCGGAGGGGAGTATCATCATGACCAGCCGCTGGAAGAAAATCTGGGCTGATTTCTGGGGCAACAAGTCGCGCACCCTGCTCACCATCCTGACCATCATGGTTGGCACGTTTTCGGTGGGGTTTAACAGCAATCTCGGCTCCTATATGCTCGAGAGTATGGATGGCGATTTTCTCTCTGCCAACCCGTCTGAGGCCACGATCTCAATGTCCCCGTTTGACGAGGACATGGTAGTCGTCGCGCGGGCAATCCCGGGTGTCAACGCGGCAGAAGGACGCACTTCAACAAGTGCACATTTGATCCCATCAGAAGGAGAACCGATCTCCATCCTATTCACCGGGATCGAAAGCCCGGAAGAGCTAACCCTTAACCAACTCAAACCAAGATTCGGTGAAACCAGCATACCCACCTTTACAGACAAGGAAGTACTGGTGGACGCCTCTGCCCTATCACTGGGCTATCAGGTCGGCGATACACTGATCATCGAACTCGATAATGGCAGACACCGTGAACTCACCCTGGCAGGATATGTTCACGATGTTAGCGGGTTTCCCTACGCCCTGGCACAGATGATCAACGCATATGTGACGCCTGATACACTGGAGTGGCTTGGCGGCACGCAAGACTATACGGTGCTTGCTGTAAGCGTGTCGGAGAATCAGACTGACGCCAAACACGTGACAGAAGTTGCGCAGGCTGTTGCTGACCGAATGGAACGTGCGGGTGCAGCCATATATTTCGTGAATGTTTATCAGCCTGGTCACCACTTTGCGTGGGGCATCTCCCAGGGTATCTTCTTTGTCCTAAGCGTGCTTGGTTACATGACCGTTTTGTTGAGCGGCTTTCTGATCGTCAACACCATTACTGCCATCATGACACAACAAACCCGCCAGATCGGTATCATGAAGGCTGTTGGAGGCGGCAACCTACAGATCTTCGCCATGTACGTTGTATTGATCCTAAGCTTCGGGCTGGTGGCGCTATTGATTGCCATACCACTGTCCATTGGAGCGGCGCGAAGTATCGGGGGCGGCATGGCAACCTACCTGAACTTCAACCCATTGCCGTTTAAGGCGTACCCGGCAGCCATCAGCCAGCAGGCAATTGTGGCATTGCTCGTGCCGTTGCTGGCAGCGTTATGGCCTGTGTATAACAGTGTCCGTATCACAGTGCGCGAGGCCATCAGTGACTACGGCATTGGTGGGAATGCCAAACCCAAGGATGCTTCGGTCAGCAAAAGGGCCTTGTTCCTTCCACGCCCCATGCGCCTCTCTTTGAGAAATGCCTTTCGGCGCAAACTTCGTCTTGGCTTGACCCTGTTCTCGCTCGTTTTGGGAGGTGCCATCTTCATTGGGGTCTATAATTTATGGGCTTCATTTGACAAAACCATCGAAGATATTCAGGGCTATTTCATGGCCGATATCAATATTTCATTCGGGCGTTACTACCGTTTTGAGGAAGTTGCTTCCCTGGCAGAAAACGTCCCAGGTGTATCCAGTGTGGAAGGCTGGACCGAATATCCCGGCACACTCATCTCGGACAAGGAGGCCGCGGGCACACAAATCCTGTTCGTTGCGCCTCCATCGACCTCCACCTTGATCGATCCCGTTATCACAGCGGGTCGCTGGCTGACGACGGGCGATGAGAACGCCATTGTGATTGGCAATCACCTGCTCAATATTTTCCCCGAGTTAACGATCGGTGACTGGCTCACAATCGAAATTGATGGCAGGGAGACGAAGTGGCACATTGTTGGTTTTTACACGATCACAGGCAACGTCAACCCGCCGCTCTTATATGTCAACTATGAATATCTCAGCCATGTCGTGGGAGCTCCCGGACAAGTCTACTCTCTGCGAGTGTTGACCACAGAACATGATGCCTTTACACAAAAGAGAATCAATCAGCAACTGCTTACGTTATTTGAACAGCATGGCATTCGCGTTGGCTCCACACAGCTGGGCGCAGATTTCATCACCAGCCAAAAGGCTCAGACGGATATCCTGGTCTATTTCATGCTGGTGATGGCAACCCTGATCGCGATTGTTGGTGGACTGGGTTTGATGGGTACCATGAGCATTAATGTGCTCGAACGCACACGCGAGATCGGTGTCATGCGCGCCATCGGCGCATCCAATGCTGATATTCAGGGTATCGTCATTGTTGAAGGGTTGGTCATAGGGCTGATCAGTTGGACGATCAGCATCCTGCTGTCCTTCCCCATCACAGGCGTATTGACCTTTGGGGTAGGCATGGCTGTCCTGACCGCGCCCATGCCGGCTGTCTTCGGTATGAGCGGTATCATCGTCTGGCTGATCTTCACCCTTGTCCTTGCCACAATCGCGAGCGCGTTGCCCGCACGACGAGCTTCCAGATTGACGGTCCGGGATACCCTGGCGTATGAATAGATTGAAAGTGAAAGTCCCATGATATTAAAAAGATTGGCCGACTGAGTGAGTCGGCCAATCTTTTTATCTGAGTCTGATAAGAATTAGGGCAGGTTTACGCAATTTCCACTCTCAGCAACAACGGAGTGATTATTGTTTGCCACCAACGCGCACATTTCTGTCGCGTCACCTGGACGGTCAATTTCGCGATATTTTGTGAAAGGGCGCGGTCCGCCGTACAGATACCATGGCCCGCTGCCAGGGCTGCCCGCCTGTTCAAGCGGAACGGTATTGAAGAAGAAGTGGACGTGCATGCCGGGCAGGACTTCCGTGTATCCGAATGTTTCATAATCCACAACATAATTGCCAGAGTCATTTACAGTAATGCTGTTGATGCGCACATAGAGTGGAGGCAGCGTGGCGGTGGTTGTCGGTGCCTCGGTGGGCATTTCCGTCGGCGCAAGAGTTTCAGTGGCAAGCGCGATCGCCAGCGGCTCATCGGTGGGGGCACTCGTATCTGTTGCAATTGCCATGGTTTGTGTAGGTTGCGGAGGTGCGGAATCAAGCCCACTCAACACAAGCCTGCCTACGATCAGCGCTGCAGCGATACATGCGATCACAGCCAAGCCGGCCCCGAGCATCCATAAGGAGCGGCGGGATGAAGCTGGCTTATTGACTGAAGAATTCGTAAAGGAAGTGTTAGGGGCAGAAGGATAAGGCTGGAACCCTGGCGGTGTGACGGGAGCAACTGCCGGGTCTGGTTTTGAAACGATGGTTTGAAACTGGGGGACTTCAGGCGCACTGACAGATGTTTGCTGCCCGGTAGATGTCAGCGCTCGGCGTAAATCCGCAGATAGCTCTGCAGCAGATTGATAACGGTTATTTCGATCTTTTGCAAGACATCGCTCGAAGATCCGCACCATTTCCGCGGAGATATCTGCTCGAAAGCTGCGCACGTTGGGGATGGGATCGTGCAGATGCATCATCATCAGCGTCATGGCCGAATCAGCCACGAACGGCGGACGACCGCTCAACATCTCATACATCGTAACGCCCAGCGAATAAATATCCGCCCGATGATCAGCAACCTCGCCGCGGATGATTTCGGGCGACATGTAGCGTGCCGTGCCTACGACTGCTCCAGTGGATGTGTGAACATCGCCGCCCAGGATTTTTACAATCCCAAAATCCATAAGGATGGCCTGGCCCTGCACATCCAGCATAATATTGGCAGGCTTAATGTCACGATGGACCATGCCGCGTTGATGAGCATATCCCACCGCATCACTGATCTGGCTCGTGAACCTTATGACATCTTCAACCGCAAGCTGCCTGCTCGTTTCTGAAAGTCGCTTCATTCGTTCCTGCAGCGTTTCCCCGACAATAAACTCGAGCACCATATAGTACAAGCCGTTGTCATTGTTGAAATCATAGACCTGAACGATATTGGGGTGACGCAGGCTTGCAACAGCAGATGCTTCGCTTTCAAAGCGCTGCACAAACGATGGATCCGTTGAAAGATGCGGATGGATGAGTTTGATGGCAACCACCCGCTTGAGGTTTGGGTCGGTGGCCTTATACACAGCTGACATGCCTCCCTGGCCAAGCATTGCTTCGATTTTGTAACGCCCACTCAAAGTCCGCCCAATCCAGGTTGGTTGTTGATCCATGATGTCTCCTCACGCTACAAAAGCAAAAGCAATGGAAATAACTGAAGTTATTATACCTAAAAAGTATTCTTATTTTCTTTTATGAGGGCCTGGACATGGATCAGACGAATGCACGAGTTTTCTGAAATGGATAACAAATCCACTGCATGCACCCCCGACAATTGATCCCATTATGCAGGGACTACCGTTTCCTTCGACTCGATCACTTCCGCTTTCAACTTCCCCGCGGATATCTCGCGCAGGTCATTTTGAAACCCATCAAACGATTCAACTGGGAATTGCAGCGTCATTGTAATATCCCCTGTGAAGTCTTCATCCAAAACTTCACCCTTATTGCGCGCCACCATCAAACGGACCCTCTCCAGCAGGTTATAGGGAATTGCGGCCATCACAATATGTACCGGTACTCTCCTGCCGCGCCCGACAGCATGGACCACCAACTGCGTGGATTCAGTATATGCCTTCACCAATCCGCCAGTGCCGAGCAGCGTGCCGCCAAAATAACGCGTGACCACAACTGCCACATCGCCCAGCCCACTGCCGCGCAGAACAGCCAGCGCGGGCCTGCCAGCCGTCCCGGAAGGTTCACCATCGTCGGAGAAATACTCGGTCACCGTATTTCCCCCGCCAATAATATACACAGGGACATTATGACTCGCATCTGCAAACTCCTTTTTGATGCGCGCGATGAATGCCCGCGCATCTTCCGTGCTGAATACAGGTGCAAGCGTTGCAATAAAACGCGAGTTGACCACCACATGCTCGCGGCGAATTTCATTGAGAGGCATGGAATAGAGCTTGGGCATGGAAGTGATTTTACTTGATGCAGTAACGTTATTTCACATACATATCCCGCAAAACCTTCCCCATGAATTGGATTGCCATTTTGCGCGGCAACAGATGGCGCATGACAAAGCTGGCAACCCGGTTCATACGACCCGGAATCACATATGGTTGTTTCCCCAATGCATCCAACGCCTCTTGTACAACCCGGGCCGGTTCCATCGTTGAATCTGAAAAGCGACCTGTTTGCTCGGGCTCGCTGGCAACATAGTTCGGTGTTTTCACCGCGCCCGAAACGCAGACCAGCACGTCCACTCCGCGCGTTCGCCATTCCTCCCATAGTCCTTCGGCCAAAACGATATTGAAGGCTTTTGTGGCGGCATAGTTCGAGATGTATACGGAGCCCTGGAACGCGCTCAAAGATGACATGAGCACGATTCCGCCACGTCCTTGTGCGAGCATGCGCTGACCGAGCAGATACACCAGCTTAAACGGCGCATGGATATTGGTGTGGATCTCCCGCAAATGATCATCCATGGAGCGTTCGAGAAAGGGCCCAACAGCCGAAAACGCGGCGTTGTATATGAAAAGCCCGATATCCAGGTTCATGGTTTGGTGAACGATCTGTTCGGCTGCGTCCAGTGCCGATAAATCCAGCACCATGATCTGGGTCTTAATGGAATGTTTCTTCGAAAGCTGCGATGCAAGCTCTTGAAGCAACTCAGAGCGCCGCGCAACCAGAACCAGGTTCAAGCCACGCGAAGCCAGTTCGTGTGCGTATGCCGCGCCAAGTCCCTCTGAGGCGCCGGCGATAATTCCCCACCGTCCATATCGCTGCTGAAAATTCATTGCGAGGTATCCAGGGCAAAGGGATGTTCCTCCCGCAACCGAAATGTCAGGAGGAACGGGACCAGCAACCAGGGTAGATTCAGCCCGAGCACGAAAGGCAGGTATGGGGTCGCATGAGGGCCCGCAATCTCCTCGCCGAGGATCACAAAGACCCCTGTGAACATCATCCCCGAATAGAAAAAGGCCGGGATACGGATCCAATCCCTGCCCTTGATAAAAGCATGGATCGCAAATGCATAGAATGGACCGTAAAAGAGCGAATCAACCCAGATGGTCATCTTCCACCATTGCGGGCGTGCAATGAGAAGTGGATCAAAGTTGCTCCCATACCAGTGGATCAGTTTGACCATTGATTCGGGAGGCCAGATTGGTTGTTGAAAATTGTCTGGGTCTGAAATGATGAGTTGTTCAATGTCCACAATATAGGTGATAAAAAAGAAATTGACAAGGAAAAAGCCGACGAAGAACCAATCCACCCTGCGGCGCGAAAACGGAATCGTTGTGTGGTTCATTGTTACCTCTACTCAGAGACACTATGAGATGATACCGAAATAAGACTTTATTTATCCCATTATATGCAGAGGGAAGCCAATTCATGGTTTTCAGAGGATTGCAGTTTCAGGAAGCCTGGATGAAAACACAAGATCATAAAATATCCTGCCTTTTTAGATGAAGTGTTTGGTCTGTGTATCATTCACAGTGGAACGTTTGCCGAGTATACGACTCCAAAAGCAAACGAGGTCGCTCTTAAACCCATGTCCCTTGATTATGTCCAGGCAGCTTCCATTCCACTGGCTGCCACAGCCGCCTGGCAAACACTCTTTGATGTTGCAAAGTTACAGAGCGGAGAACGTTTGCTGATCCAGGGAGCAGCCGGCAGCGTCGGCATGTATGCCCTGCAGTTTGCAAAGAGCGCGGGCGCGTATGTATATGGCACGGATATCCCCGAACGAGCAGAACTCATAAAAGAGCTGGGACTGGACAGCTATATCAACCATAAGCAGGAGTCCGTGACGGATATTGTCAAAGATGCCGATGTTGTATTGGATCTTGTGGGCGGCGATCGGGTACAGGAATCCTACAATGTGCTCAGACGCGGCGGGCGCTACGTCGGTACTCTGGCAATGGAAATGCCACAGGAAGAGCCGCAGCGACTCGGGATCCAAAGTTATGGATTTGGCGCCCAGCCAAAGGCTGAACTGCTGGCAAAGTTCGCCGAACTGGTGGATTCCGGCAAGCTCAAAGTGCTCGTGAACCGCACCTTCCCATTGGAGCAAGCCGCCGAAGCGATGATGTTCAGAGGAACCACGCCCATACCGGGTAAAGTAGTTCTGATACCCTGATCCAAAATTCAACAATTAAACCACCATTACCTGACACGGCCCGCCTTCCGAGCGAAAGGAGGGCCGTGTCAGGTCTTTTTGTTTCTTATATCATTCCCCTGCCTGATAACATTGGGAACGGCACAATTAGGCAAATTAAAACAAGGTGAACCATGTCCTTCCTGACAAAATTTCGATCCTACCTGAGCACAGACTTGCGAAACCAATTCCTGCAATTGAAAACGCCTTTTGCCATTCAGGAATATTTATCCAGCATGCCATACATCGGAGAGGAGCGGGACCGCTCGCCTTTAAGTGTCATGCTGGATAAACAATGCCATTGCCTCGACGGTGGATTCTTTGCCGCGTTAGCCCTCTGGCGGATCGGATTCAAACCGCTTCTCATCGATATCGTGCCTGATCCCGGCATGGACGACGATCACGTGCTCGCGCTTTATCAAGTGGACGGGCGCTGGGGCGCGGTGGCCAAATCCAACTATGTCAACCTGGGATTCCGCGAGCCTGTCCATAAAAACCTGCGTGAACTGGTGATGACCTACTTTGAACATTATGTGAGCATCCATAAAGAGAAGTCTCTGCGCGGTTACACGCGTCCATTTGACGCGTCGCGCTATACTCGTCTCCACTGGGCCTGGGATGAAGCCGGGGCGAACCAGCTGTATCACAAACATTTCTATGGTCGCAAAGCCATCCCGCTCATCACCGCACGCATGGCGAAACGACTGAATCCCGTCACCGACCGCGCCTACGCCGCAGAGACGCTGCACACCAATTTGAAGGAGTCATTTGGGAATCGGGATTGACCCCCTCCGCCGCTTCAGCGACAGAGGGGGCTGGTTATGATCTCCTCACCCCAACTAACGATTGGGGACCATCCATGCCGGAGCGCTTCGAAAAGACCGTTTTCATCAGTTACCTTCACAACAGAACCCCTCTCCTGTCTCCCCTAAAGGGGAGAAGCTTTGCAACTAAGAACACAATGAATAGAAGTCAACGCCATACCATCTCCCCGCGGGAACCCCACAGGGGTGCTACTTGAAGGGACAAACCGACATGCCGATTAATCGTCACAATCAGGCGATGCACTGACTGGCGAAGCCGTGTCGAAGTGGTAAGGCGTTGTGCTGAGCCTGTCGAAGCATCATGACCGCACGCATCGAAAAGACCGTTTTCATCGGCTACCAGACCCTTGGTCCAAGTCGGGACTCTGTTATATGGGAGGTGCTATAATATTTTCATCCTTCATCCATTGGAGTTCCCATGCCTGTTGTCCTTCGCGTGAACGGCTACAAATTCTATTTCTATGAAGCGGACGTAGCCAATGAACATCCTCATGTTCACATAACCAAAGAAGGCAATGAGGCAAAATTCTGGCTTGACCCTGTAAAAGTAGCCCGTGAAGGTAGATTCAGAAAAAGTGATTTACGTGACATCGAACGTATTATCAAAGATAACCTGGAATTTCTCTTGAACACCTGGAAACTGGAGAAAAGCAAACATGTTCACGGTTAAAGCAAAAATTCCTGCGCACGCAGGTTATGAACCCATCCTTCCGCTGGCTGTCCCTGATTTGAAGGAAGTTAAGGCGTTTGCGAATCACCTTCATTCACTCGGCAAGTATTGGCAGGGAGAACTCTTCGGCTGGCAGGCAGAGTACAGTCCCCAAAGCGACAAGAAACCCGAAGGCTCAAACATGACTTTCACTCCTGCTGATTTCTGGATTGGCGAAAGCGGGATTTGGTTCTTCTCATTGATGTGGGAACACGGCAAGGACAAAGAGCCTGTTGAGTTTTTGGATGATAGGGGAATAATAAAGTAACCAGCCCTCACCGCAACTAACGATTGGAGCCGCACGTGACGGGGCCAAGCGAAAAGACCGTTTTCATCAGTTACCTTCATAACAGAACCCCTCTCCTGTCTCCCCTGAAGGGGAGAAGCTTTACAACTAAGAACACAATGAAGAGAAGTCAACGCCATTCCATCTCCCCGTGGAGCCCCACAGGGATGCTCACCTGCACTGCACCAAACGCAGTGCGGCGCAAGTGTCGCGAAGGGACAAACCGACACGCCGATTAATCGTCACAATCAGGCGCCGCACTGACTGGCGAAGCCGTGTCGAAGTGGTAAGGCGTTGTGCTGAGCCTGTCGA
>JBDTPH010000262.1:0-20339 GCA_039932795.1 Chloroflexota bacterium | reverse complement strand
TTTCCGCTGGTCGAGTAGCCCCGAATGTTCGTAGAGGGGCGTATCGAGACCACAACTTGGCAGGAAATCACCGTTTCACCGGTTACCTTTGGTCTCGATATGGCGGAAAAACGCCGCCTGCTCGACCAACGGACCACTTTTCAAACAAAGTGTCAGGTGGCTGGCAGATGGAGAACTTAAAATAAAAAGACCTTCTGGAAAATTCACAAACTTTCCAGAAGGTCCTGTGTTTACCAGGAAGTAATTTCACACGACAGGACGCCCTCTTGTCAGGAGGGCAAGCACGGCAACGAAGAGCGCCGATCCAATGACAGACCAGACAATTGGGAAAGCCCTGCCGCCAACGTTGATGGCAAAAATTTCAGGCAGGCCCAACAACCCTGCTATCCATGTGCCAATAAAGGCTCCCACAAAACCAACGAGTATGGATGTGATACAACCACCGACCGAATAGCCAGCCAGTGCCTGTCCAACAGCGCCGCAAACTGCGGCAATAATAAGTAAGATTACGAAATCCAAAACGGACATGGCGATCTCCTTTCGCAAACCCCATACTTTTGATACCCACTCTTCTATTTATTCCAGCACTTAACAAAAAGGATGAGCGAAGCAAGGCGCTTCGCTCATCCGCCCCGTTGATTACTTCATATCGGGGGTGTCGAGTTTTGTCAGGAACATATCCAGTTCATTTGCAGCTTCTTCACGGCTGTAGCCGTAGCGTTCCTGGATGATGCCTGCCAATTCGTCATAGCGACCACTCATCTTATCCAGTTCATCGTCGGTCAACTTGCCCCACTGCTGTTTGACCTTGCCTTTCAATTGCATCCACTTACCTTCAAGTACATCCTTATTCATTCTTATTGCTCCTTTCATTTGCCTAAGTACACAATTGGACAAATATACGCCTTGCCTGTGATCATCAGGCGAAGTCATTAGGTTAAACGAGGCAGGAAATGGTTTGTTACAAAGTGCTGACTGGGTCGGTTGAATGGATAACACGTCTCAGAGACTATTTCTTAAATCACCACAAAGGGCACAAAGAGCACGAAGGTTTGACGTTTGATGGGGAAAATTCGTGTAAATCCGTGAAATTCGTGGCTGAGCATGGTTTGAAGGGCGTTGCAACATGGCTTCAAACCAATTAAGAAACACTCCCTCAGAATCTAGTAATGGCCCTACACATCCTGAGAGGTCGAAGAGTTGGCGCTGCGGGGCTCCAGATATTTGAGTCCGGAGCCCGTATTGAACAGGATAATGCGTTCCTGCGGATCAACCCAATTTTGCTGAATGAGCTGCTCCAGTGCGGTAAGGGTGGCGGCACCTTCGGGAGCAGCAAAGATCCCTTCGAGCTGAGCCAATCGTTTTTGAGATTGAAGGATCGCCTCATCGCTAACAGCCACAGCGGTCCCCTTGCTCTCATAAATATCCTGTAGGATGAGATGGTCTGCAAAGCTCTTCGGAACACGCAGGCCGGATGCGACGGTATGGGCATCGGTCCAGAAATCGCAAAATGACGCACCACTCTCGAATGCTCGTACGACTGGTGCGCATCCATCTGCCTGCACTGAGACCATGCGCGGTCGCCTGGTGTTTTCAAGCCAGCCCAGCGCTTCCAGTTCGGCAAAGGCTTTCCACATGCCGACCAGGCCCGTCCCGCCGCCGGTGGGATAAATAATAACGTCTGGCAGCTCCCATCCGAACGACTCAGCCAGTTCGTAGCCCATCACTTTTTTACCCTCCACGCGGTAGGGCTCCTTGAATGTGGAGACATCGAACCAGCCCTCCGCCCGGGCTTTTTCACCTGCCAGAGCCGCTGCGTCGCTGATCAACCCGTCCACGAGCGCCACTTCCGCGCCAGCGATGCGGCTCTCCTCAAGGTTGGCGTAGGGAGTATCCCTGGGCATGAAGATGTAAGCCTTCAATCCGGCGCGGGCCGCATATGCCGCCATTGCGCCGCCCGCGTTACCTGCGGTGGGAATGATCACTTTTTGAACACCAAGTTCCTTCGCCTTGGAGATTGCAGCGGACAGCCCACGCGCTTTGAATGAGCCCGTGGGGTTACTGCTTTCATCCTTCACATACAGATTGGTGAGTCCCAATTCTTTTTGAAGGTGGGGGAGAGAAAGCAGAGGAGTATCGCCTTCCCCCAGGAATATCTGATTATCCTCGTCCAAGACAGGGAGCAACTCGTGCCAGCGCCACATCCCTTTTCTTCGCCGTGACATTTCATCCCGGTCCATGTGCTGACGCGCCGCACCCAGATCGTATCTTGGGAGAAGACAGGCTTTGCAGTCTGTGCAAAAGGTTTGGATTTCTGTGTGCGAATACGCTTTATGACATTTTGAACATTCGAGGTGGGAGAGAAAGGAATGATTCATGTTGTTAAACAATCAAATAAAAAGGGATGCGATATTCATCGCATCCCTTTTAAGTGTGTTATTTCGCGATTTCTGTTGAGCGTGTTTCCCGTATGACAGTCACGCGAATTTGACCGGGGTACTGCATGGTCTCTTCGATCTTCTTTGCCACATCACGTGCCAGCCTTGCAGAGGCAAGATCGTCGATCGCGTCGGGCTTGACGATGATGCGGACTTCGCGTCCCGCCTGGATGGCGAAAGCCTGCTGTACACCCTCAAATGACATGGACATTTCCTCGAGCGTGCGGATGCGCTTGATGTACGCTTCGAGATCCTCCCGACGTGCGCCCGGACGCGCGCCCGAGATGGCGTCTGCCGCTTCGGCGATGACTGCTTCCACCGTCAACTGGTCCACTTCGTGGTGATGCGATTCGATCGCGTTCACCACTGTCGGATTGACTCCATAACGCTTGCAGAGTTCCGCGCCGAGTTTTGCATGTGTACCTTCCTGGTTGTGATCCATCGCTTTGCCAACATCGTGCAGGAAGCCGCCCTGTTTGGCGATCTCCACGTTTGCGCCGATCTCTGCGGCGAGGATGCCCGCCAGTTGGGAAACTTCCACTGCATGCGCAAGCTGATTCTGCCCATAGGATGTGCGGAATTTAAGGCGTCCCATCATGCGCAAAATTTCAGGATGCAGACCTGTGATGTTGGCGTCATAGGCGGCCTGTTCGCCAGCTTCATTGATCACCTTTTCGACTGCGCGTGTTTCATCTTCAACGATCTTTTCGATGTGTGCTGGATGAATACGTCCATCCAGGATCAATTTTGTCAGCGCGCGCCGACCAATCTCGCGGCGGACCGAGTCGAAGCATGAAACGGTTACCGAGTCGGGCGTATCGTCCACGATCACGTCAACACCCGCAGCCTGTTCGAAGGCTTTGATGTTGCGCCCATTACGGCCAACGATGCGTCCCTTCATCTCCTCGTTCGGGAGGGTGACCACTGCACGCGTCACTTCAGCGACATGGTCAGAGGCCACTCGCTGGATCGCATCGGCGATGAGCTTGCGGGCGCGTTTTTCACCCTGCTCGCGCGCTTCCGCTTCGATCTGGCGGATGATGCGCGCCATATCGCCGCGTGCTTCCTTTTCAACGGCGGCAAACAGATCCTTGCGGGCGTCCTCCTGTGTCATTTGCGCGATGAACTCAAGCTTCTTTACCTGTTCCTCGTGCATTTTTTCCATTTCATTATGACGGCGATCCACCTGTGACTGGCGCTTGTTGATCGTCTGTTCGCGCTGCTCAAGCCGCTCCGCGCGGCCATCCAGCTCTATGCGGCGTTTCTCCAGGCGGTCCGTTTCCTTGTTTACTTCGATGCGCCGTTCCTTGATCTCGGCTTCGGCGGCCTGCACGATCTTTACGGCATTCTCACGTGACTGGCTTTCAATGAGACGGGCCTGTGCACTGGCACCCTTTAAAATATTCTCGGCCTTATCCTGTTGATTTTTTAGGGCAATTTCCGCCTGATAGCGGCGGAAAAAATATCCAGCGACAAGTCCCAGCACCAGCAATAGAAAACTTATCAAAAAATAGATCGGATTCATGTTGTATCCTCTTCTTCGTAATGATGTTCATCTGCGTGTATTTCATTCCAAATGCGTGTAACGACGGGGGCAATCACAGAATAAGAAAATCCGCGTCGTGCGAGGAACCCGGAGAGTTTCTTGCGAAAATCGATCCATTCCAGGTCTTTCAACCTGCCAGACCTTTTCTGGCCCGCTGCATATGCGGAGGCTTCATCGTCCACAGTCTCGACTGCAGACTCTATGGCCTCATCGTCCAGTCCTTTTTGTCGAAGTTCCATCGCCATCAGGCGGCGACTGCGCGGGCGGAACGTGCTCCTGTTTTCCACCCACGCCTGGGCAAATTGATTGTCGTTCGCCAGCCCATTCTGACGCAGCCTCTCAAGCGTCTGCTCGATCACTGCCTGCGGGATCTCGTGCTTTTGGAGGTTCTTCCGAATTTCAGATTCGGATCGGGCACGATAACTCAAATAGAGCATTGCCTGCTGGAATGCACGTTCACGCGCATCCGCGGTCTGCAACTGCTCGATTTTTTCTTCACTCAGTTCCTGGCCCACTCGCAGCCACGCCGCCACGATGCGAGCCAGCCCGAAGGCGAATTCCCCATCGAGGTGGATGTTCACCCGGTTGGGAGTCCGCCGTTGCGTTTCGATGGATGTAATTTTTCTCATTTAAACACACACAGCCAGGAACCGACCAGCGGCTTTGGCTGTGGAAAGGTTTGGATAAGTTGAGCAGGCCCAGGGTCCCGAGAAAAGCGCGTATGGGATGGGTCTAACCGCGTGACAGGGTCCTACATCACGAGCGGTGAACGAGTTGTGGGGGCGAAGTCAGGTGTTCGTATGGTTTATTTCCTAATTCGACTTCACAAAGTAACTCCCAAAACGGGGGAGATTCATGCTCACATGTCCAAAAGTAAGTCCAGCCAGTACCGCAGTAGGCGGCAGAAGTTATCTTTTCCAGATCCTTGCGGATGTATCCAAATTATACATGAAAATTAAGGGTTTGTTAACATCAGTCACATGATACTGTAACGGTTTGGTTTCCAGTCCGGAGAGGCCGTCTTCATTGAGCGGGCGCTGGGCAACTTTACTCCCACTCCGAACCCGACGGGCATGTTTGCGGATGTGCCCTATCCCGGGCAGCCGGCCTCCTTCCAGGCGTTCATCGAGCAGTTCTACAACGATGGCATCACGACCGGCTGTGCTGTGAACTCCTTGAAGTATTGTCCGCAGAACAAGGTCACCCGCCAGGAGATGGCCGTCTTCATCGTCCGCGCCTTCGGCATTCCACTGCCCTAACGGTTGGTACGATCAACTGAGATTCAAAACGAGGCAGGCTACATCGCCTGCCTCGTTTCGGCTGCTTGAGTAGAGATAGTCGGACGCCAAGGTCTATTGGCTCGGAATTAAAGGCCCGTGCTGGTTCGATTTGAGTCATTTTAACATTCCAGGGTTTGTTGGCACAACTTTTCCATTGCAGCAGGGTACTAGCAATTGTAGAATCGTGACAAATGGAACTAGGTAATTCATGTAACTCGTGGAATAATCTGAATAGTAGTTCACATCAAAGGAGGTTGTATGGCTAAGTTCACACGCGAAGACGCACTTGAATACCATCGCTTAAAAGGTAAACCCGGCAAGGTGGCAATTGTGCCCACCAAACCCATGGATACCCAGCGTGACTTGAGTCTGGCATATTCGCCGGGGGTTGCAGAGCCAGTTCTGGAGATTGAAAAGAATCCAGAGGATGCCTACGAGTATACGTCGAAAGGAAACCTCGTTGCAGTAGTCTCCAATGGTACAGCCATTCTTGGGCTTGGCGACCGCGGCGCGCTCGCCAGCAAGCCTGTCATGGAGGGAAAGGCTGTACTCTTCAAAAAATTTGCCGATATTGATGTGTTCGATATCGAAGTGAATTCGCATGACCCGGATGAAATCATCAAAGTGGTGGCCGCAATTTCGCCAACATTTGGCGGTATCAACCTTGAGGATATCAAGGCGCCGGAATGCTTCTATATAGAAGAGACGTTGAAGGGAATGCTCGATATTCCCGTTTTTCACGATGACCAGCACGGTACCGCCATTATCTCATCGGCGGCGCTGGCAAATGCCCTGGAGATCGTGGGTAAGAAGCATGAAGAAATCCGCATTGTGATCTCAGGTGCGGGCGCTTCGGCGATCTCCTGTGCGGAGCTGGCGATCCGTTGGGGTGTGAAGCGCGAAAATATCATGCTCTGCGACAGCAAGGGTGTGGTCTATAAGGGTCGTACCGTGGGTATGAACAAATACAAGGAACGTTTCCTTGTAGATACAGATGCACGCACCTTAACAGATGCCTTGCGTGGCGCGGACGTATTCTACGGTCTATCCGTTGCCAACGTGATGACACCCGATATGGTCAAAACCATGGCGAGTGACCCGATCATATTTGCGATGGCAAATCCTGATCCGGAGATCCGGCCTGAACTGGCAAAGGAAGCCCGCAAGGATGTGATCATCGCAACGGGGCGCTCGGATTATGCCAACCAGGTCAATAATGTATTGGGCTTCCCGTTCATCTTCCGCGGTGCGCTGGATGTTCGGGCAAAAGCGATCAACGAAGAGATGAAGTTCGCGGCATCCAAGGCACTTTCCGCCCTTGCCAAGGAAGATGTTCCGGATTCTGTGATCCGTGCATACGGTGGGGAGAGCATCAAGTTTGGGCGTGAATACATTATTCCCACGCCGCTTGATCCCCGCGTGTTATTGTGGGAAGCGCCTGCCGTTGCCGAGATGGCCATGAAGACGGGTGTGGCCCGCAAGCCAATCAACATCGATGAATATCGCGAACAACTTGCATATCGTCAGGGCAAGGGAGAGCAGGTACGATATTTCTTCCAGAACAAGGCGCGCTCCTCGGGTGGGATCAAGCGTGTCGCTTTTGCTGAGGGCGAAGAACAGAAGATCATCCGTGCTGCATATCAGATCAAGGAGGAGGGTATTGCCACTCCTGTTTTGATCGGCCGTCAGAGCGTGATCGATGAACAGCTTAAGAAGCTTGGCCTCGATTACAAGCCTCAAGTGGTCGACCCGGCTACGTTTGATAAACTTGAAGCCTATAACAACGCCTATTATGAATTGCGCCAGCGTAAAGGCATAACCCGCGTGGATGTGAAAAAGTTTGTAAACGACCCCAACATTCTCGGGACATTGATGGTGAAGATGGGTGATGCGGATGCATTTGTTTCCGGTCTTACCTACGATTATCCTGAGGTCATCCGCCCATCCCTACAGGTGCATCACACCGCATCCGGCGCGACCCGGGCCGCGGGTGTGTACATCATGATCGTTGAAGATCGCGTCTATCTCTTCACAGATGCAACCGTTAACATCGAGCCGACAGCGGAGGATCTCTCCGATATCGCGTGCCTCGCAGCGGATTTCGCCAAACGTCTGGAGATCGACCCGCGCGTTGCCTTCCTCTCGTTCTCAAACTTCGGATCAACCCCACATCCTCTTTCAGATAAGGTGCGCCGCGCCGTTCAACTGACAAAGTCCCGCCGTCCGGACCTCGAGGTGGATGGTGAGATGCAGGCCGACACAGCTGTCGTGGTGGATATCATTGAAGACCGCTATCCATTCAGCGGGGTAAAGGATGCGAATATCCTTGTCTTCCCATCCCTTGAATCGGCGAACATCGCCTATAAATTGCTGGCGCGTTTGGGTAAGGCAAAAGCGATCGGACCCATTCTGCTTGGCATGGGCGCACCCGTCCATGTATTGCAGACAGGCGACGATGTAAATGCCATTGTTCAAATTGCTGCCGTAGCCGTAATGGATGCAATGGGACGCGAAGAAGCAATGCAAAAGTAGGAACAGCATAAAATCATAAAAATGCGGACGATTTTTCGTCCGCATTTTTTATTTGAAAAAGGATATTCGGTTACGGGCTGAAGTTACCGCCATGCCTTTCTACGCAGGAAAATCGGGGCGATAATTATAAAAGCGATCACCCCACCCATAATGACAATTTCATCTGTGGACCCAATCTCAGATTTGTCTTCCACCTGTGGTGTTGGAGTGACCTGAACCAGGAAACCGGTGGCAGAAAGATTCGCCTGTGTTGATGATGGCGCTGAGTAGGTCAGTGCGGCGCTGAAGAGTGCCAGAAGTAAACTCAGTCCGATGGTTATGGCAGGACGTGTGAGTTTTTTCATAGATTTTTCAAGTATATCATGTGCTAATTTCAGCCGAATTCTATCCTTTACATGTACTTACTTGTGCTTTTGCAGTATAATGCCGGCGTTGCTGGCGGGGTTCAGCAACACTTGAGGAGTTGAGTTGATCTCACGATTACTCTTGTTTAAATTATGTACTCGTCCCATCATTGAGCAATGATAGGGACGAGTGTGTGTTTGTAGTGGTTGAGCGTTTTCCGGGTCAGGTATCAGCACAAATAAATGTTATGTTGTTGAATGACAGTGGTTGTTTGCCAAAAGTTTTTGTTTCAGTTAGTAATGATTGAAAACATCTTGCCACAGGAGTATGCATGATCGGAAACTTATTTAGATGGCTATATCAGCCAATGGGGCGGGTTGCTGTGCTGGTTGTAGCGCTGACACTTTTCAGCATTGCTGCGTTCGGGATTTACTCAACCCAGCAGCCACCTGAGCAGCCAATTCAGTTTAGGCATGATATCCACGTAAACCTGGGAGTCCAATGTTTGTATTGTCATCCTGGCGCACTGCGTGGGCCTTCTTCCGGGTTGCCTACTTTAACAAAGTGCTGGGGGTGTCATCAACAGATCGCCAAGACGGATACCAGCCCAAGACTCGCTGTATTAAAAGATTATGTTTTGAATAATAGAGAAATCGCATGGGTACCCGTATCCCAGGTACCGGATTTTGTCCATTTCACCCACCGGCCTCACATTGCAGCAGGATTGAATTGTGAGAGGTGCCATGGTGATATGTCCGCGGTTGAAATTGCCGAAAACCCACAGATCATGAACATGGGCTGGTGTTTGGATTGCCATAGAGAGCAAGCCGGAGCTGACGAGGAAAAGTTGACCAAGCTCACGGATTGTGGCACCTGCCATTATTAAACCGGGTAAAAAGGAATGGACTTACTATGAGTGAAAAAATCTCCCGGCGTGATTTCCTGAAACTTGCCAGTGTAGGTGCTGCCACCACCGCTGTCTTGACCGGCTGCGGACCCGCCTCGCGTTACGTGCAGCGCGAGCCGTATACGAAAATGCCCGAGTACAACTACAATGGCTTGAGCACGTATTACGCCACAACATGCCGCGAATGTGCGGCCGGCTGCGGACTCATTGTCCGCACCATGCAGGGGCGCGCCATCAAGGTGGAGGGTAATCCGCAGCACCCTGTCAACCGCGGCAAGACCTGTTCACGCGGCCAGACGACACTGCAGGGTTTGTACAATCCAAATCGTGTTCGGGGTCCCATTAAGCACACACGCGGCGAGGATCTTTACGATACTAATTTCCAGGATGTAGAGCCCAACTTGAGTTGGGATGACGCCATTCAAGTGGTTGCAGATGCACTTAAGAATCCAGGTGAAGTCGCCTTTTTGATGGGTACGACCAGCGATCATCTTTTTGACCTGATTTCTGATATGACGGCGGCCGTTGGCGCACCTGCCCCAATCCGCTTTAGCGCGTCGAGCATGTTTGAAGCCCATGCTACACTGAGCCAGGCAGCCGAAAATCTTTTTGGTGAGGCCGGACTGCCTTTCTTTGATATTGGTACTTCAGACCTGGTGCTCTCCTTTGGTGCAAACTTCCTCGAAACCTGGCTTTCACCAGTGGCATACAACCTTGCGTTTGGCAAAATGCGTCGGGGTGATCCAAAGCATCGTGGACACTTTATCCAGTTCGAGTCGCGGATGTCTCAAACTGCTGCCAAGGCAGATGAGTGGATTCCGATCCTGCCCGGCACCGAAGGACTGGTCGCACTTGCGATCGGCAGACTCGTCGCTGAGGCGCGCGGCGCTGCGATTCCTGCCTCGTTTGGAACCGTAGATCTCGAGGCTGTTTCCTCTGCTGCTGGCGTATCGCTGAAAACACTTGAGCATGTGGCCCAGTTGATCCTGGATGCCGCGTCTCCCATTGCAATACCGGGTGGTCAGGCGTTGGGCCAGAGTAATGGACTCTCCATAGCTGAATCTGTACTGGCATTCAATGCACTTACAGATAACGTCGGAAAACCAGGTGGTATGTTTGTTTCGCCGCTTTCACCCAACGAAGATGTTTATCGTCGTCCTGTCAGCGCACAGGAAATGAGTGACTTCATTGGGCAGATGAGTAGTGGCGGCGTGAAGACGCTCTTCATTCATGGTGTCAACCCGCTTTTCGAATTACCGAAATCCCTTGGCTTTGAAGATGCACTTAAGAATGTGGGTACCGTCATCTCATTTGCAACATTTCCTGATGAGACAGCCGTTCAGTCTGACTACATCCTCCCCGATCATCATGGGCTTGAGTCGTGGGGCTACCAGCGCATTTCCGCCGGATCGACTCAGTCCGTACTTTCGGGAGCGCAACCTGTCGTTTCACCGTTTCAGGATACCCGCGCAACTGTCGATCTATTCATCGCTGCAGCCCAGCTGGCGGGTGGCAATATTGCACAGGCACTGCCGTTCAAGGATGAGGTCGAGTTC
The DNA here is from genome assembly GCA_039932795.1 of Chloroflexota bacterium. Taxonomy (GTDB): domain Bacteria; phylum Chloroflexota; class Anaerolineae; order Anaerolineales; family Villigracilaceae; genus Defluviilinea. The sequence goes on along the minus strand of JBDTPH010000262.1, from coordinate 9,735 downwards.
ATCCAAAGCAAACTAGCCAACCTTGTCGCTGAAGCGGATGGCTCCTTCGCCGCTCCTGAAATCAACTCCTTTGCTGCTTACTTTCAGCAACACGGTGGTTGGTGGAAGAAGACTGCTGAAACATCGGCTATTTCTGCTTCCGGGGCATTGGGTAAAAACCTGAATGTGGAGCCAGCAGAGTTTGCCGGCGAGGGCGAATTCTTCTTCCTTCCATATGTATCCCCAACATTAGGCGAATCGGGTGCGAACAAACCCTGGTTGCAGGAGCTTGCCGACCCCATGACAACAGTCATGTGGAACACGTGGGTTGAGATCAATCCGGAAACTGCGCACGAACTTGGTATTAAAAACGACGATGTCGTGAAGATTGTGAGCGAAGCTGGGGAAGTGGAAGTGCCTGTTTATCTGTACCCGGCCATTCGTCCCGATGTGATCGCCATGCCGTTCGGGCAGGGTCACACTGCTTATGGAAGATACGCCCAGGGGCGCGGAGCCAATCCTGCTGATATCCTTGGTCTTCATTTTAATGAGGCTGGAGACCTGGCGTTTGCTGGTATGAAGGTCAGGATCGAGAAGACTGGCCGGCAACAGCCGCTTTCACGCCTGGAAAGCCGTATTGGTGTGTATGGTGAAGGCCTTGGTGAGGAGCAATAGAGGAGCAAATATGAGCTTAACTGTAGATCTAAACCAGATGGGCGCGAAAGGCGCAATTGCAGAAGAGGCAGAAGGCAAATGGGGTATGGTCATTGACCAGGATATATGCACCGGCTGTCAGGCTTGTGTGGCTGCCTGTGCCATGGAAAACAACATCCCATTTGTTGGCGAAGAGGATGCCGGCTATGGTCGTTCGCTGCACTGGATCCGCATTGAGCGTTTTTGGGAGGGCGAGTTTCCTGAGGTGAAGGCCACTCCTTTCCAGCCAATGCTGTGCCAGCAATGCGGAAGCGCTCCCTGTGAGCCGGTCTGCCCGGTGTTCGCTTCTGTTCACAGTCAGTCGCAGGATCTCAATCTCCAGGTCTACAACCGCTGTATTGGCACGCGCTATTGTGCAAACAACTGTCCCTATCAGGTACGTCAGTTCAACTGGCGTGATTACGCAATTGATCCATTCCACGCAAACGAGGTGAGCGGAGAATTTGTCTTCACGCTTCATAACCAGTTCAATCCCGATGTGACCGTTCGCCGCCGTGGTGTCATGGAGAAGTGCACGTTCTGCATCCAGCGCATCCACAAGGCGGAGGATAAAGCCAAATCGGAGGGTCGCGAGCTGGAGGATGGCGAGTTCACCACCGCCTGTGCACAGGCCTGTCCTTCCAACGCAATTACATTTGGTCTTCTGGATGATCACGAGAGTCTGGTGAGTCAACTGGCGCAGCACAAGCACGGTTACCGGCATCTTGAAGAATTAAATACCCTGCCGCGCATAACCTATCTCAAGGAAGGTTAAAGATATGGCTGTCTCCTCCAATTATCTTTCAGGCGCTAAAAAAGCGCACGAAGATCAGCACGAAGAAGAGCACGACCCGCGCGAGTCGTTGATGTACGATCCCAAGCCGCGCGGTGAAATGAACGCGATGGTAATGGAATCCATGACCACAACCTCCTGGAAATTCTGGGTGGTGTTGGGCATTCTGGCATTCCTGGTGGTAACCTGTTTCTTCTATGCCTGGGGATACATGATCGCTGAGGGATTGGGTGTAGCGGGCGTCATGCGTCCCGCCTACTGGGGTATTTTCCTGGTAAATACCGTGTTCTGGATCGGCATCAGTCATGCCGGAACATTTATCTCCGCGATCCTGCGCGTGTTTAAGGCGGAATTCCGCCGCCCGTTCACACGTGCAGCAGAGTTGATGACGACCTTCGGCCTGATCCAGGCTGGAGCCAGCATCTTCATGCATCTTGGTCGAGTCTGGCTGGCCTACTGGATGTTCCCGATCCCCAACGAGCGCCAGTTGTGGCCCAACTTCCACTCGCCGTTGATGTGGGACCTGCTCGCCATCACCACTTATGTTTTGGGCAGCACCATGTATCTTTTTCTGCCGCTTATTCCCGATCTGGCGATGGCCCGTGACCGCTCGACAGGCTGGCGCAAAACGTTTTATCGCATCCTCGCTCTCGGCTTCCGCGGCACGGAAGGGGAGTGGCGCCATCTAACGACAGCCATGAACATCTTTGCGTTCGCGATCATCCCGGTCATGTTCTCGGTACACACCATTGTTTCGTGGGACTTTGCCATGGCGATGCGCCCGGGCTGGTCATCCACAGTGTTTGGTCCATACTTCGTGCTTGGAGCGTTGCACTCAGGCATGGGCGCGGTGGCGATCGTGCTGGTCATCATGCGCGCCACCATGAAACACATGGATTACTTCATCCGCAAGGAGCATTTCGATGCCCTTGGCAAGCTGATGATGATCGTTTCGTTCTCATACGCCTACTTCTTCTTCAACGATTACATCGTCCAGTGGTACGGCGGCGACAAATGGACGGACACACTGTTGCACTGGCTGGAGGAAGGTCCGATGTCCTGGATGTTCTACCAGATGGTGCTCTTCAACATCGTGATCCCTTTCCTCACTCTCTGGAATAAGAGAATACGTACCACTCCCTGGCTTCTCGCCTTGATCGGCTTGCTGATCAATGTGGGCATGTACTGGGAACGCTACCTCATCATTCCGGTCACGCTTTCCATCAACCGCATGCCGTTCACCTGGAAACTGTACGAGCCCGGTATTGAGATCTACCTGACCATCGGTACCTTCTCCATGTTCCTGCTCTTTTACATGATCGCATCCCGCCTCATTCCGTTGATCCCGGTATGGGAAGTGCAGGAGGGTCAGATGGTACACACTCTTCGTAAGGTGGGTAAGGCAAATGTTCCGACTGTCAGTGAGTTCGAATAATGGAGCAGAACATGTCTGATACCACTCTGTTAGCTCTCTTCGAAGATATTGATCCGGCAGCGGATGCAATTGATAAACTGCACGAGATGGGCGTTACTGATGACAGGCTCAATGTCATCTCCGGCATACCCATCACGCACAAGATGCTGGGCCGCCCTCATCCGTGGACAAACGTTTCGCGTCTGGGGCTGGGTGGTGCTGTGATCGGTTTCTTTCTTGGGGTGTTCCTAAACTTCGGCACACCCTTGTTGTACAACATGAGTGTAGGCGGCCAGTATATTACGCCAATCCCTCCCGGTTTGATCATCATCTTTGAAATGACCTTTCTGCTGGCATTGCTCTCCACATTCCTGGGTGTGTTCCTGGATAGTTTTTTCCCCAATTATGGCCCAATGGAATATGTTTCTGAGATCAGTGATGGCAAGATCGGGATCTTTTTCAAAATTCCACAGGATGAACAGCAAAAATATTCCGATGCCCTGAATCAATTGGGCGCTGAATCCGTTAAACCTGCAGAGGCCCGGCAACTATGAGATTACTTCGGCAACTATTTTGGGTTGGTCTTACGCTGGCAGTTCTCTTTGGGGTCATATTACTGTTCACCTTCGATGTCATCAAGATCGAGTGGATCAGTTTCATGGAGATCCAGCCGTCCTACCGTCCGATGGAAAACCCGCTTCCACCTCCTGCACGCTCGATCCCGATCGAGGGACCGATTGCCATCCCCGGCATGGGCGCGCCTGAAAACCCGGTCGAAGCCGACGAAGCATCCATTACCCGTGGTGCAGAGCTGTATGATATTCACTGCAAAATGTGTCATGGTGCGACCGCCGAAGGGACCGGGCCCATTGCCCCGTTTTTGATCAACTTCAAGCCGGCCAACCTGACCTCCGACGTTGTCCAGTCGAAGAGTGATGGTTCCATTTTCCTGACCATTACCAATGGTATTGAGGGACGAATGCCACCGCTCAATGAGAATTTCACCGTCCCCGAACGCTGGGATCTGGTCAACTTCATCCGCACGTTGGAATCATCGGAATAGGGGAGGAGCCAGCCATGAATGATGTTCGCAACTATATTTATGGAACCATTATTGGGTTCGGTTTGTTGATGGCAGTGTGGTTTAGCATCATATATGTTTCAGCCTGCGGCTTCACGTTCAACTGCGTCCGGGCCCAGCCGCTCGTGATTCGTACTCCCGTCCCAACATTGATCCCTTACGGGCATACTGAAAACCAGGCCGCGGAAAACGGCACGGTGGATTTCAGCCAATGTCAGGTTTCAGCTACTGATCTGATCGGGGCATGGGTCACGGCAGGTAATCCTAAGACCGGGTCGTTTCCGTTCACCGACGTAAATGGAAATCCGTGCGAAGGGACGTTTGCTGAGGATGTGCAACACCTCTTTGTGGAAAACAGTTTATGGTATGCGGGCTCAGCAGGATGCACCACATGCCACAACGCAGAATTGACCGAACGGAGTGCCGGGTTGGACTTGTCATCCCTTGATGGAATACTGGCAGGTTCGAACCGCTCGTATGAGGGCGCCAGGGGTACCGATATTTTGGGTGGCGGCAACTGGGATGTATCTTCTCTTCACGATGTGCTTGTTGTGCATGGATTAGTCCCTCACGGGCATTCACCAGATGCGCCCCCTCTCGGCCCGATATTTTTGTATGCGGGTCAACAGGCTGAAAAAGCGCAAGTGACCCCAACACCAACACCGTAATAAACGTGAGACCTGACTGTCTGCAAAGCCAGGTCTCACGTTTAGCCATCGACCGAAAAGAAAAAAACGCCCCGAAATGGGGCGTCTCTTTTGGCAAAAAGGGCAGGATTCGACATCGTCCCCTTTAGGGGAATAGTATCCCTTCAATCGGCACGCGCAAACCTGAAAAATCATAGGAGGTAGCACCCCAGTAAAGCGTGGAGGGGCGTAAACCTTGTCAAAAACGGGGTTCATTGGCAAACTCTTGCGACGATCAAATCACGCGAGAAGCCAATGAACCCACAAGAGCTATTTTGCCCGAATATGGATTGCCCTGCAAGAGGGCAAAAAGGAAAAGGTAACATTCGTTCTCACAGCCAGAAAGACAAGCGCTGTATTTGCGAAGTGTGTGGACAAACCTTTACAACCACAGCGGGCACCATCTTCTATCGGTTACGTCATGCGCCGGAACTGGTCATGCGGGTGATTATCCTGTTAGCCTATGGATGTCCAATTCAAGCAATTGTCAAAGCTTTTGACTTGGACGAGCGCACGGTTAGTGCTTGGCAAAAACGTGCAGGCCAGCATTGTCAACAAGTCCATGAACATTTGGTCGAAAGCAGCCAACATGACTTAAAACAAGTGCAGGCCGATGCATCAAAGTCAAGATACAGAAAGGTACGCTTTGGATGGCCTTGGCGATCTGGGTGCCCACCCGTCTATGGATAGGTGGGGTCGTGAGTCCCAAACGCGATTTGGATTTGATCCAAACCTTGGCGGACAAAGTGCGGAACATGGCTTTGTGTCGTCCGCTCCTGCTGGCAGTCGATGGTTTAGCCAGTTACGTCAGCGCTTTTCGCAATGCGTTTCGCAGCGCCGTTCCCGAGGCAGCAGGGCGAGATGTTCGTCTGGCAAAACATCATGATCGTACAAGTTGTCAAACAACGAATCGACGGTGTCCTCGCGCAGCGTGTAGATCGACGGGTTGTCCAAGGTGCCACAGACCGGGTGGAACGCCTCATCCAACTCACGCAGGGCAAGGGCGTCATTAACACGGCCTTTATTGAGCGTCTCAACGCCACTTTTCGCCAGCGCATCAACTCACTGACGCGGCGCACTCGCACCTTAGCCCAACGCGCCGAAACTTTGGTGGCAGCTATGTACCTCGTGGGTTGCTTCTACAACTTCTGCGATTTTCATCATAGCCTGGGCTTGAAACTATCGGTCGGTTCTTTTGGGTATCGTTGGGTGCACAGAACTCCTGCTATTGCGTCTAGATTAACCGATCACCTATGGACACCCATTGAACTGTTCAACTTCAAAGTTCCGCTGCTTCATTGCAACCTACCAAAACAACGCCGTAGACCTTCTACTGCCCTGCTTCAATTGGCTCAACATTGGGCAAACTAACCACAGTTAAGTGTGGTGACACCAGCACTGATTGTATGCAAGTTTTTATTATTTATTGTCGCACAAGGACACTTATAGGATACCTTCTCTATTAAAAGCAAACAATAGTTCCAATCATAGAGTTATTCGTTTGTGTGCATTTTCTGTTGATACATATTGGCATCTGCCTGATCCAGAAGTTCATCAAGTGAACTGGGTAATGCAGGGTCAAAGTATGCTAAACCAAATGCAGCTGACAATGTCCAGGGATTGTTGCTATTCCTATTGTATGTTGAAAGCAATGTATTAAATCGATTACCTATAATGTTTACACCATCTCTTGATGATCCCACTGGCAATAGTACAAATTCGTCGCCGCCTATTCTAGCGATAATATCCGACTCCCGGTAATTTTCCCTTAAAAGGTGAGCAAAGGCTTTCAACGCACGATCACCTTCCTTGTGACCAAAAGTGTCATTAATTGATTTTAGATCATCTAAATCGGCATACATTAAATACACACCATTTTTTGTGCGAGAAGACATTTTTAAGAGTTGTTCTGCCAACAGGAAAAATCCTCTTCGGTTATTTAGCTTTGTCAGCTCATCGGTTAGTGCCAAAGCATTGAGTTGATCCCGCACACGTTGCTGCTCAACAAGGCCCAATTGGATTGCCAGGGGTGCTACAACCAGCGATACGACAATAGAATCAATAGTTCCAATAATCATCAAATCATATGATAACTGCCCGTACCACACCAAGCCTTGAAGATAATTTAACAGACCAGTTAAAACAACAGCTGCGCCCATTACAACCCAAATCAAATTCAAAGGGTTCCTCGGTGCAAGTTCCTTTTTAAGATATTGAATCATGATCAATCTCCCTTGTCAAAACTAAACATATCGAGATTAAAAGTTGTTTTCATTATCTTAGAATATTCTAGACATGTGTTGTCTGAAGAAGCGTGCCTTGAATTAGGGCGCGTCAAGAAATTTATGCCCAATCGAGTTTGCGCCAGCTGTCAGCGTGACAGTGATCTCGTTGTCGTTCGCTCCGAACGAGTCGGCAGTGGAAGCGAAGCCGGGCGGGTCGGTTTCACGGACATAATACGTACCCGGCGAAAGATTGCCGAATGTGAAATATCCGCCGGCATTTGTGGCGGTTGTTCCAACGAGGGCGTTCAAACTGTTGTATAACCGCACTGTGACACTTGCAATACCAGCATCCGGATCAGTCAGGTTGCCATCACCATCAATGTCGTTACGCACCTGACCGCTGATGACCAGATTGGTGGTAAAGAGCACATCCACATCTGCGCCGGAGGGAGAAACATTACAGGCATTTTTGACGTTGTTCTTGATCCGCAGACGGTACCGGGAGCCCGGCTTCCAATCGGGGTCTGAAGTGTCGATCGTCAGGGTGGCGGTGTACGTGTTGGGATTGTAGCTCATCCCCAGGATGGGTACATTCCCGCCCAAGGTCAGGTTGTCAATGGCGCTATTAAAGTTGCCTACATTCAGGACACTGCCGCCGCCGTAGGTGATCATCGGCTGGTTGAACGTGACCGTCAAAGTTACTGTGTTGAGTGAGACCCCTGTTGTGCCATTGACCGGGTTGGTACTGGCGACAAAGTTTGCCCCAGCAGTGCAGGAGGGACTGTCAATAAAGAAGTGTCCAGTCGAGTTACTACCAGCAGTTACAGTAAGAGTGACAAGATTATTATTTGGGCCGGTTGAATCAGAGATGGATATATAACCTGGCAGATCGGTTTCTGTGAGTGTGTAATTGCCAGGGGCAAAACCGGAAAATAGGAAGTTGCCATTGATATCGGTAATTGTCGTGCCGCAACTGGCACCGCAGCTACCACCGCTCAAACCGACCGTGACACCATAAATACCTTGACTATCCAGATTGTTACGTACCTGCCCTGAAATGTATGCCGCGGTGGTAAAGAGGACGTCCACGTCAGACCCAGTCGGATTGACATTGCAGGCATTTTTGATGCTGTTCTTGATCCGTAGTCGGAATTGTGAACCTGGCTGCCATTGCGGGTCTGTAGTGTCGATCGTCAGGGTGGCAGTGTAGGTGTTGGGATTGTAGGCAATTCCCAGAATGGGCACATTCCCACCCAGAGACAGATTGTCTATGGCGTTGTTGAAGTTGCTAACATCCAGGATGCTGCCACCGCCATAGGTGATCATCGGTTGGTTGAAGGTGACCGTCAGTGTGGTGATACCGAGCGAAACTCCCGTGGCGCCATTGGCTGGATTGGTGCTAACGACAAAACTCACGCCGCCCGTGCAGGTAGACACATCGGTAAAGAGATGCCCTGTCGAGTTACTGCCCGCCGTCAATGTGAGAGCGATCAGGTTGTCGTTGGGCGGGTTCGAGTCGCTGACCGAGGAGTATCCGGGCAGGTCGGTCTGCGTCAGGGTGTAACTGCCCGGGGCAAAGCCGGCAAAACGGAAGTTGCCGTTTTGATCGGTGGTGGTGGATCCGCAACTGGCACCGCAGCTTCCGCCTGTCAATTGGACTGTGGAACCGTAGATGCCCTGGCTGTCCAGACTGTTTCGTACCTGGCCGGAGATCGCAACTTCCGTTGTGAAGGAACGGACCACGTTCGGCGGCGCTGTACCACAGGCATTTTTAACATTCTTGACAGTGATGGTATACAAAGTGCCAGCCTGCCAGTTCGGGTCGCTGGCGTCAAAGGTCAAGGTGGCAGTAAAGGTAACCGGGTCATAGGTCACGCCGGTAATTGCCACGGTCTTGCCATTGGCTTGATTTTTCAGCTCGATTTTACCGGACGAGTATACGGAATCTGCGCCACTGGTAAGCACCGGCTGATTGAAAGTTACCGAGATGTTGGTTGTGCTCATGGGAACACCCGTGGCTCCATTGCTCGGATTTGTACTGACCACGAAGCCATTGACCGGGTCCGGCGCTGAACAGGAAGCGGGATTGGCAGTGTCCAGGAAGACATTGTTCGTTGAACTGAACCCATTCAAAACGATGACATTGATCTGATTGTCGTTGGGCGGGTTCGAGTCGGCTGTTGAGATGTAGTTTGGCGGGTCGGTCTCGACCAGCATGTAACTGCCGTTCGCCACACCATTGAAGGTGAACACGCCGCTCGTGTTTGTAAGCGTGGACGGACAGTTGACACCCAGGGTACAAACGCCATTATTCAGCTCGATCTTGACGTTCGCCAGGCCTGCATCGCTATCCCCGAGGTTTCCATTCCCATTTGAGTCGTCCCGCACCTGACCCGAAACCTGCGCGGAGGGCAACAGTTGGACAGGGGTAACAAGTGTATCGCTGGCAGTATAGGGCACAGCGCTAAATTCACCGGAGGCAGTGGCTGTGTTGGTTACTTTTCCTGCATTGGCTTCGGTCAATGTGATGGTATGGAAGGTATCCGCCGTGCAAACCACTGAATCGGATGACGCCAGCGTTGTCAGCAGACAGGTCACCGGAATGGCAAAGGTGTTATCCGTAACACCGACGTTGCTGAGAGTTACATTGCCGGTATTAGTGACAACAAACTGATACCAAAGATTGTCGCCGCGTGTGATCGTTGAAGAGAAATCGTTGTCAGTATAAGATGCCAATGATTTTTCAACCTTGATTGAAGGGGTTTGCGTGACGGGAATATTGAGAGTGTTCGTAGCCGCACTCGACTCAGTCGAATCAGCCGTGACCGTGTTGGACAGGTTGCCGCCTGCGTCCATTTCCGCCT
>JBDTPH010000261.1:0-9015 GCA_039932795.1 Chloroflexota bacterium | reverse complement strand
CGGTGCGAGACGGCAGAGCCCACCGAGACTTTTGAGTTTTTCTCAGAGAACTCTGTGATCTCTGTGGCAAAGCCTTAGCCCATTCTTTTGGACACTCCCCCATCCTGGTTTGACAGGTTATGTGACATTCCGTAACATAAATCGTGTAAAATCAAAACATGACCGACATACAATCCACCCTCGATGAATTCACAAAACACACCGACAAACGCACATCTGTATTTGATGTCCAGATCCATCGGATCCAAAATAGCCATCTGACACTTGGCGGACGTTTGCTCGATGAATCCCAACTGGACGATCTACAGCGCGTCTTTTCAAGCCTAAAACTGGATACCGCTTTGATACGTATCCTCAGCCGCGAGCCGCGCGAGCGTGTCCATGTTGCGACGAATATCACAGGGTTGTACGAAAAGCCGACGTTCGGCATGCCGCTTTCAAGTGAGTTGTGTTATGGAACAGAGCTTGAAGTGCTCGAGGAAGAAAATCGCTGGGTATTCACACGTCAACGGGATGGATATCTGGGCTGGGCATATCGTGCGTATTTAGGCGAAGGATCCGCTCCCAAAGCAACACACCTGGTGCTTGCACCGGCGCTGGAACTGCGCGCTGAGCCCAATGAGACCAGCGAAATTGTCACCCGTATTGTCAGCGGCACGGGCGTCATTATTAAAGAGACTCAAGGCGAATGGTCTTTCATCTCCGCAAACAAAACAGGATGGATCCGGTCAGCACATGTGCGGGCAGTAATTGATTTACCAAAGACTATTGAAGAGAAACGTAAAACTCTTATCGAAGACTCCCAGCGCATGGTCGGTGTTCCCTACCTTTGGGGCGGATGCAGCGGCAATGGCATCGATTGCTCGGGCCTGGCGCGCCTGCTTCATAGGTGGGTCGGTATTGATATCCCGCGTGACGCAGATATGCAGCACGCCGCGGCGAAACCCGTCGAACCGCCGTTCGAAGTGGGCAACCTGTTATTCTTTGCAGAAAAAGACAGCAACCGGAAAATCACACATGTGGGCATCAGCCTGGGCGGCTGGAGAATGATCCATTCCTCGCGCGGACGTAATGGAGTCTATGTTGACGATGTGCAGGAGCGGGAAGCGCTCAAGGAAAATTTCGTGAGTGCAGGATCGTTCCCAGGGTAAGGCATGAAATCGCATCGAAAAGAGTTATGGTTCAACATCCCTTCCCGACGCGGGTTTGTCAACATCACTCCACAGGTGGAGGAGGCGCTGCGTGAGAGCGGGATCAAGGAAGGCATGGTGCTTGTGAATGCCATGCACATTACTGCTTCCGTTTTCATCAACGATGACGAAAGTGGGCTTCACCATGATTATGACAAATGGCTGGAGAAACTGGCCCCGCACGAACCCATCGATCAATACCGCCACAACGATACAGGTGAAGATAACGCCGACGCACACATGAAACGCCAGGTGATGGGACGTGAAGTTGTCGTTGCAGTGACAAACGGTCAGCTTGATTTTGGCACATGGGAACAGATCTTTTACGGTGAGTTCGATGGCCGCAGGAAAAAACGGGTACTGGTGAAAATCATCGGCGAATAGCGAGAATCTTTTAGAAATATTTTGTTTGGAGGTAAATAATGTCTGAGACGAAAACAAAAGGTGAGATGCACGGCTGTATCGTTTGCGGAAAACTTTATCAACTCTACGCTGTATATGATGCACAAGGTGCGTTTATTGGCAGCAAGGTGATGAGTGCAGGCGGGAAGGAAGTGAGTGGCGCAGGCCGCCCGCTGGTGGCTTGTGAGATCCACAGTGCAGATGAAATCGTAAGAGCCGTGGAAAGAGTCTACGGAAAACAAAGGGAAGACGACGACTAGGTACTGTCCCGCAGCGGGCACTCTCAAACGAGGATCATTTGAGCAAAGCCTGCGGGACATTTCATAAGATGAAAGAGGAGATATCATGCTAACACGCCGGTTTGGACGCTCAGGCCATATGAGCACAATCGCCATTTTCGGGGCAGCGGCATTCTGGGAGATCACCCAGCAGGACGCGGATAAGGTGTTGGAACAGGTCATCGCTGCGGGGATCAATCACATCGATGTTGCCCCATCCTATGGACAGGCAGAGGAGCGAATTGGCCCCTGGATGCAGCGCGAGCGCGGTCGTTTCTTTCTGGGCTGTAAAACGATGGAGCGAACGAGGGACGGCGCCTGGAACGAGATGCAGCAGTCTCTCAAGCGCCTGCAGACCCAGGCTTTTGACCTGTACCAATGTCACGCCGTCAATACCATGGAAGAGCTGGATGCCATTACTAGGAAGGGTGGCGCACTGGAGGCGTTCGAGGAAGCGCGTCAGGAGGGATTGATCAACTTTATCGGCATCACAGGCCACGGGGCGGAAACTCCGGAGATCTATCTCGAAGCGTTAAGGCGATTCGATTTTGACTCCGTTTTGTTCCCGCTGAATTTCGTCCAGATGGCAAACCCGGAATACAGGCGGCACGCCAAGGAGCTGATCTCCGTATGCCGGGCAAAAGACGTGGGCACGATGGTGATCAAGACCATCACCAGGGGGCCCTGGGGCGGGAAAAAGCATACCGCCACCACCTGGTATGAACCGTTCGACCAAATGGACGAGATCCAGCAGGCTGTCAATTTTGCGCTCTCCTATGAAGTCAGCGGGCTTTGCACCGCAGGTGACATCCGCATTCTGCCAATGGTCATTCAAGCATGTGAAAACTTTCTCGAGCTGAATCATGAGCAAATGGAGGAAATGATAAAATCGGGCGAGAAGTACGAACCCTTGTTTCCATAGGAGCAGAAATGCCCGATCCACGTGTCACCAAACTGGCAAAAGTGCTTGTGCACTACTCGATTGCAGCCCAACCGGGGCAGCAGGTATTCCTGCGCACCAGCCCGATTGCAAACGAACTTACGCTTGCCGTGTATGAAGAGATCATCAAGGCAGGCGCACATCCCTTCATTTCGAACGAAGTCCCTGGAACCCAGGAGGCATTCTACAAGTTTGCCTCTGACGAGCAACTTGATCATGTCTCCCCTGTCACTACATTGATCGTTGATACCTTCGATGCCTACATCCATCTCTGGGCTGCCGAGAACACCCGCGAACTAAGCGGCATTGATCCGACGCGTGTGGCGCGTTCGCGCAAGGCACAGTCTGCTGTCAACCAGAAATTCCTTCAGCGCGCTGCTGAAGGGAAGTTCCGTTGGTCGCTTACTGTCCATCCGAACAACGCCATGGCGCAGGAAGCGGATATGTCACTGTACGATTATGCAGATTTCGTATATGGTGCGGGTATGCTGAACGAGGATGATCCTGTCTCCTTCTGGAAAGCAGAAGGTGCCAAACAACAAACGTTGATCAGCTGGCTAAAAGGTCATGACAAAGCCGTGCTCAAAGGCCCGGACGTGGATATCACCCTGTCCATCAAGGAGCGCCCATTCATTGAGTGTTCAGGCAGGGAAAATTTCCCGGATGGTGAGATCTTCACCGGTCCCGTGGAAAATTCAGTGAACGGCTGGATCCGCTTTAAATATCCGGCCATCTTCAGCGGGCAGGAGATCAATGATATTGAATTATGGTTCGAAAAGGGAAAAGTGGTAAAGGAAAAAGCCAGTAAGAATCAGGAGCTGCTCACCTCTGCGCTCAACACGGATGAAGGCTCACGTTATCTCGGCGAATGGGGCATTGGCACGAATTATGGCATCCAGCGCTTTACCAAGAACATGCTCTTCGATGAAAAGATCGGCGGCACGATCCACTTTGCGGTCGGCTCTGGTTATCCTGAAAGTGGAAGCAAAAACGAATCAGGCCTGCACTGGGATATGCTTTGCGATATGGCCGATTCAGAAATAAGCCTGGATGGTGACCTGTTTTACAAGAACGGTAAAACTGTAATCGAATGAGCATTAGTTTTTTTGACGCGATCAAACAAGGCAACCGATATGAGGTGGAACGCCAGCTCATCGTGGACCCGAGTCTGATCCACCTCAGGGAGAATGGACTCAGCCCGATCCTGATCGCTGCCTATCACCACGAACCCGAGATTGCATCCTTCCTCGCGGATAAAACCATTACGCTGACGATCTTCGAAGCATCAGCCACTGGCAAGATCAACCATGTGATCCGTCTGCTGGCACGCGACCCGGAGCTTGTCTACGCCTATGCGGAGGATGGATTCCAGGCGTTGGGACTGGCATGTTTCTTCGGGCAGTATGACACGGCAGAGTATCTGGTCAAGGCAGGTGCACCGGTCAATTCGTCCGCTCAAAATGAACTCAAAGCCGCGCCCATTCATTCCGCATCGGCAGCTGGACACCAAAAGATCCTACAAATGCTTCTCGAGCATGGAGCAGATCCAAACGTGCCTGAACAGGGTGGCTTTACCCCACTGCACGCTGCGGCACAAAATGGGAATGTAGGCATAATACGTACATTGCTCCTGGGCGGCGCCGACCTGACCATTAAAAGCGAAGACGGCAATACAGCGATGGATATCGCCATGGACGCAGGGTATGAAAAGGCAACTGTATTACTTGGCGAAGGAGTAACCAGGAGGTTCAGGCCCAAGCCAGAGTGAATCAAAAAGGATAGGCTTGCGCCTGTCCCTTACGGCAATCCCGGGTTGACTTCATTTTGGTTTTCAACGCTGAAAAGGGGGGTAAATCTACTATGAGAGCATTCTCATCATACCCGCCCAGTTTTTTCTGTGATTTTTGAATTGGATAAATCTTGTTATAATCGCCCCATGCTTACTCCACTTAGGCTTACGCCTGCGCAGATCGAAAACAAACTTGACCGTATCCTTTTAAAGGTACAAAAACCCGGTCGTTATGTCGGTGGGGAACTGAATAGCACGGTAAAAGATTGGGATAAGGTGGCGACCAGGGTTGCCTTTGTGTTCCCCGATATCTACGATATTGGCGTTTCGAACGTCGGGCTCAAAATCCTGTATGACCAGGTCAACCAGCGGGATGATGCGCTGGCGGAACGAGCCTACGCGCCCTGGTTGGATATGGAAGCCCTCATGCGCGAGCATGGGATTCCGCTCTACACGCTCGAATCAAAACAGCCCCTGGCCTGCTTCGACCTCATCGGCTTTTCCCTCCCCTACGAGACTCTCTACACGAACGCGCTGAATGTACTCGATCTGGCGGGGATTCCGCTGCGCTCTGCCGACCGCGACGAAACCCATCCCTTCATCATCGCCGGTGGACATTCCACCATGAACCCCGAACCCATGCACGCGTTCATCGACGCATTCGTCATCGGCGAAGGCGAAGAGGTCATTCACGATATTATCAACGTAATCATGTCATTGCGAGGAGCGCAGCGACGAAGCAATCCCCAGGCAAACGGGGAGATCGCTTCAAGACCTTTGGTGTCCCGCACTGACATCTTGAGAGCACTTGCAAAGATCCCGGGTGTCTACGTCCCACTTTTTTATGAGGCATATTATCTGGAAGATGGCACGGTCTCACATATTGAGCCGACCGTTGCAGGTATTCCCAGGATCATCACCAAGCGCATCGTCCCTGTGCTGCCTCCCCCGCCGACCAAATTCATCGTCCCAAACATCGAAATCGTCCACAACCGCATCTCGGTCGAGATCATGCGCGGATGCACGCGCGGCTGTAGATTCTGTCATGCGGGGATGATCACGCGTCCCGTCCGCGAACGAACCGTGGACGAAGTCCTGCAAGCCGCAGAAGACGCTCTCAGGTCCACGGGCTTCGAAGAATTGGCGTTGTTGTCGCTGTCATCCTCCGATTACAGCAACGTGCTGGAACTGGTCACAAAAGTCGGGCAAAAATTCGCTGGCACACATCTCAAAGTGTCACTGCCATCCCTGCGCATCGAATCAGTTTCGATTGACCTGATGGAAAAACTCAAGGATAGCCGCTCCGGCGGATTTACGCTTGCCCCGGAAGCTGCCACCGAACGCATGCGCCGTATCATCAACAAGTTCATCCCCGATGAAGAGATCATCAACACCACGCGTGAGATCTACCGCCGCGGCTGGACAACCATCAAGCTGTACTTCATGATCGGTCATCCCAGCGAAACGCTGGAGGATGTGCAGGCCATCGCTGACCTGTGCAAACGAGTGCTGGCTGAAGGGCGCAAAGTGATCGGCATGAAAGCCAAACTGAACGCGGGCGTCAGCACGTTCGTGCCTAAATCGCAGACACCCTTTCAATGGGTTTCATGTGACACACCTGAACAGATCCAGGCCAAGCAATCACTATTGCGGCGCGAGTTGATGCGCGACAAAAGCATCAAACTCAGCCTCACAAAAGCACACGACTCATTCCTCGAAGCATGGCTGTCACGCGGTGACCGCCGCATGGCGGAAGTGGTGTATGGCGCCTGGAAGAATGGCTCGAAATTTGACGCCTGGGATGAAGGGCGCAAGTATGACGCATGGATGCAGGCATTTGAAGAGCACGGGCTCGACCCGATCTTTTATACACACCGCCAGCGCCGCACGGACGAGGTCTTCCCATGGGAGCATATTACCGCCGCGGTCCGCAAGAACTTCCTGTTCCAGGATTTCAGGCAATCGCTCGAAGGACAGATCCGCGTGGACTGCCGCTTGAACTGTTTTGCATGCGGCATCCTGCCAATATTCGCAAATATGCGCCGCGAGAACCCCGGTGACGTGTGGAAATGCCCGGATGTAAAAAGCCCAGCCAGCAAACCATCTTTCGTGACGGATTTGCGAGTGGTGGGAGATTGATTTAATGGCAAAGACCAATAAGGATGTTTTTCTCGCGCGTCTCCTGCGTGAGCGTGACAAATTTGAGTTGATCGTCAACCGCATTGGTTTTACGCGCCAGATCGCCATGCCGGGCGTTTTAGGGAAATGGTCCATCAAAGACATGCTTGCTCATCTCCTTGCCTATGAGCAATACATTGCAGACCGCATGGAGGAGATCATTCAGGGTGAAATTTATATTCCCTGCAAAACACAAACCGCTCTGGACGCATTTCTCGAAGAATTTGGGTATCCAGATTTCGGTTCCCCCCTGCTGGACGATGAGGTTCCTGGCGCCTGGGTAATCGAGAAATACAGGAATGTATCCCTGGAGGATGTGGTTGCTCAGGAAATCCAGGCATTCGCGTCCATTGTTGCTGCTCTGGAGAAAATGGGGGACGAAACCATCACCCGTCATAACATCTATGAACGTGTTGCCAATAACACCTACAAACATTACCGTACGCATATCCGTGACATCCGGCACTGGATGAGGGTGAACGCGGCCAACTCCAGGCACTCGTAATGCGCATTCGTATCACCTTTGCAAAACAGGGAGCTTTGCGTTACACAGGACATCTCGACTTGCATAGATTGTGGGAACGTGCCGCCCGTCGCGCAGAGCTTCCGCTGGCCTATTCCCAGGGATTTCATCCGCAGCCGAAGATGACGATCGCGGCTGCGCTTCCGCTTGGGTTTTCATCGCGTTGCGAGGTGATCGACATGCGGCTCGAGCATGATGTTCCATTGGATGGCTTGTGCGACAAACTTCAGGGAACATTGCCCACTGGCATCCAGGTATTCAATGTGGAGAGCGTGGATGAAAAATCTCCCGCGTTGCAGACCCAGGTGGCGGCGGCGGAGTATGAAGTCCATTTGACGGAAGCAGTTGGCAGCTCCGAACTGAAGCGCAGGATTGATTCCGTTATGGAGTCCGAATCCATCATCCGTGAACGGCGCGGCAAGACCTATGATCTCCGTCCGTTAATGGAGGAACTGAATCTTTCATCTGAGGGTAAAATCTTCATGCGGCTTGCAGCGCGTGAAGGCGCAACGGGACGCCCTGAAGAAGTGTTGGATATACTGGGAATTGCGTTCGAAGGGACGCGCATCGAAAGAACTCAGATCATTTTTAAATCATAGGTGGAGGAAGTCATGGCACTCATCGGAGCCTTTTTCTTCGGGTTCGTCCCCATGTTTCTGTTCGCGGCATTTGTCAACTGGCTGGACCGTTATGAAAAGGAGCCAAAGTTATTGCTGGGTGCCGCCTTTGGTTGGGGCGTTGTCATTGCCGGCGGGGGCGCATATGTTTTGAATACCGCGTTTGGCATGGGTATTTACGCATTGACAGGCTCGGCAGGCGCAGCCGAGTTTGGAACGACTTCCATTGTTGCCCCCATCATTGAAGAAGGCCTGAAAGGACTTGCCGTCCTGGTGGTATTCCTGCTCTTCCGCGGGGAATTCGATTCGATACTGGACGGAATCGTTTATGGCGCGATCACAGCCATGGGATTCGCTGCCATAGAAAATGTCCTGTACATTTATCGCAATGGGTACCAGGAAGGCGGCTGGGAAGGCTTCTGGGTTCTGGTTGTCATCCGGGTCATGCTCGTTGGCTGGATGCATCCATTTTTCACAGCATTTACGGGCATCGGTCTTGCGGTCGCACGCATGAGCCGTAATACGCTGGTGAAGATCCTGGCTGTCCCGGCGGGATACATCATTGCAGTGATTTTGCATGCCTTCCACAATACCTTCAGCGGGTTGATCGGTGGCTTTGAGGGTTTACTTGCAGGGACGGCCATAGATTACCTTGGCTATGCCTTTATGCTCGCTTTTATCATCTGGATGATTACCCATGAGCGGAATATCTTGAAAAGGAACCTGCACGAAGAGGTGGAAAAAGGTTATATTTCGCAGAAGCAATATACCAGTGCCATGTTGTTCTTCCAGACCAACGCCTATTGGGCTGCTCTTACTTCGGGGAGTTTCTTAAAAACAGCGCGCTTTTACCAGGTATGCGGAGAACTTGCCCACAAGAAGGAGCAACGCATAAAACTGGGAGAAGAAAGAGGCAACACACGCATTATCGAGCAGCTGCGCTCCGAACTGGTGGCTCTCGCGCCTGTAGCAAAGACATAGCATGTAAGCCCATGAAGGAAGACTTGTCCTTCGCAGGGCTTTGCAGTGTGATAAAATTTTGTCGCCCGCCCCCGTAGCTCAGTGGACAGAGTGTCGGCCTCCGGAGCCGAAGAGCGC
>JBDTPH010000260.1:0-7901 GCA_039932795.1 Chloroflexota bacterium | reverse complement strand
CAAAAGGGGACATTTTAACTTTGCACAAAAGGGACATTACCACTTTGCGATAACACAATTGGCCTTCCCCCGTTGACACATCCCACACCCGCATGTATAATATTGTCCGCTTCTGCCCTGGCGGAATTTTGCCGGGGCTGATGTTTGTAGAGAAGCATCGAAACCCCCAGCTTCCCCGTTTTGCAGGCGACGAGTGCAGGAACTCCGCAGGCACACGGCGAAGTGAATGACTGGAGAAAAGAAAAATGAGATTCGCAATTGTTGAAACTGGCGGCAAGCAGTACCGTGTCGTCGAAGGGCGCACCATCGAAGTGGATCGCCTTCCCGTGGAAGCGGGTAAAAAGTTTGACTTTGAGCGTGTCCTGCTTATGGCAGACGGCGACGATGTCATGGTCGGAATGCCCACTGTGAGTGACATCCTGGTCAAGGTTACAGTGGTTGATCACACCAAAGGCCCCAAGATCGACCGATTCAAATATCGCCCAAAGAAACGCATCCGTGTACGCGGCGGGCATCGTCAGCATTACACACGTCTGCTGGTGGATTTCATCGGCAAGCCCGATGAGGAGCGCAAAGTCGAGAAGGCTGAGCCCGCTCCCATCCCTGTCGTAGTGGCGGAAGAGCCGAAAGCTGAGAAAAAGGCAAAAGCCGAGAAACCAGCCACGGCTGACGCCAAGCGGGAAGCGCCGAAGTCCACCAAGAAGGCTCCTGCAAAAACTGCAACAACCAAGTCGTCTTCCAAAAAGACCGAGAATAAGTAAGAGAGGTAGTCATGGCACATAAAACAGGTGGCGGTTCAACCCGCAACGGAAGAGATTCGAATTCCCAGCGTTTGGGCGTCAAGCGCTATGCTGGTCAGTTCGTGCTTTCTGGCAACATCCTTGTGCGCCAGCGCGGCACGAAAATCAAACCCGGTTTGAATGTGGGCGCCGGCAAGGATGATACCTTGTTCGCTACCGCTGACGGGATCGTGATGTACGATATTACGCATGGGCAAAAGCGTGTCAATATCGTCCCTCAGCCGCCCATGGAGA
The DNA here is from genome assembly GCA_039932795.1 of Chloroflexota bacterium. Classification (GTDB taxonomy): domain Bacteria; phylum Chloroflexota; class Anaerolineae; order Anaerolineales; family Villigracilaceae; genus Defluviilinea. The sequence goes on along the minus strand of JBDTPH010000260.1, from coordinate 6,867 downwards.
TCTAAAATGAGACCAGATATTCATCCCACTTTTTACACTGAGGCTAAGGTTTCCTGTGCATCCTGTGGCAACACATGGACGACCGGTTCCACCCGCAAGGAACTGCGCGTTGACATCTGCTCGAAGTGTCACCCATTCTTTACCGGTGAAGCTTCCCGCCTGCTCGATATCGAAGGTCAGGTGGACCGCTTCTACAAGAAGCTGTCTGTCCGCCAGACCTATGTTGAACAGCAGAAGGCGAAGGAAGAACTGAAGGGTTCCCCCGAACGTCCGATTGCCGAACTCGGTCTTGCAACTCGCGCTGTCGACTCCTTGAAAAAAGCAGGCATTGAGAATGTCGGGCAATTCCTCGAGAGACTCAACGCAGGCAACGAAGGCGTTTTGTCAGTGCCCGGTTTTGGACAGGCATCACTGACCGCTGCAAAGAAGAAATTGCGCGCGCTTGGCTATGAGATCCCGGCAGCCGCAGCATCATAGCAGTCTTGCGGATTAAGTAATCTCAGGTAAACTTACGGGCAGATGTGAAAGCATCTGCCCGTTTTATTTTTACCCCCACCGCCCTGTGGGAGGGGGTTCAGGAGAATGTATGCGTCATACCCAGGGTTCGATTGAAGTGGTTTGCGGCTCGATGTTCAGTGGCAAAACGGACGAGTTGATCCGTCGTCTTATCAGGGCCACCATTGCAAAGCAAAAAGTACAGGTATTCAAACCAGCCATTGACGTGCGCTATGCGGTGGAAAAAGTGACATCGCACGCAGGGTCAAACTTTGATGCCTGCCCTATTGAAAGAGCAGCAGACATCCATGGCAGACTCGACAAGGATACTACCGTGGTTGGAATTGACGAAGCGCAGTTCTTCGACCCGGAGATCGTTCAGATTGTAGATGAATTCGCATCACGCGGCATACGTGTCCTGGTGGCTGGACTGGATACGGACTTCCGCGGTGAGCCGTTTGGTCCCATGCCATTTTTGATGTCGCGCGCCGAGCGTGTGGACAAGCTGCATGCGATCTGCATGGTCTGCGGCGGCGAAGCCTCACGCACCCAGAGGCTGGTCAATGGCAAACCGGCACGTTATAACGATCCCGTGGTCATCGTCGGTGCATCAGAAATGTACGAAGCCCGCTGCAGGCTGCACCACGAGGTGCCCCGCTAGGGGTGCGAAGTACCACGATAAGAGTGCGAAACCCCGCGTTAGCTACACAAAATCACTCAATTCCTTGAACCAGGAGACAGCAATGACTGGAAAAGAGCGAACTGCACTGATCTTGTTTTTTGTACTTGCCTTTGCCATCACCTGGACTGCCCAGATTGCCGGCATGCAAATGGCACAATCCACCGGCATCGTATTTAGCAATGAAGATAATTTCTGGCATTTTATTGCTGTGATATTCAATGGAGATGTGCGGTTACCCTATTTGGTATTTACATTGGGAGCCGGCCCTCTGCTCGCGGCAGTCATTGTTCTGGCAATCTTTGAAGGACACGAAGGACTGAAACGATTGTTCGCTCAAATGGGCATATGGAAGTTGCCTGCTCACTGGTATCTGATCATACTGGCTTTACCTATTGCACTGTCATTGGTCAGTCTGTTGTTCGGATTTCTTTCAAATGGGATGAGTCCGCTGGATTTGGACCCAAGACTACCGAGTGTTTACTTTCTACCATTCCTGTTGTACATGATCATTTTCACAGGCTTATGGGAGGAACCAGGCTGGCGCGGGTTTGCACTACCACGCTTGCAGAAAGCGTTCAACGCAGAAACCTCCAGCTGGATTCTGGGAGTATTATGGGGTGCGTGGCATCTTCCCGTAAACCTGTACTTGAACTGGGAAGCCGGTCCGGTTGTTATCATCCCCATGGTCATTGGGCTATTGCTTGGCACAGTCGGCTGGACCATCGTCAACACATGGGTGTACAACAACACCCGTAGCCTGTTTTTGATGATCATCCTGCATGGATGGACAAATGCCGTTCAATCGTACCTGGTCCTTTCCTCCGGGAACATGACCGCGATGACGATCTTCGGAATATTGCCCTGGGCGCTGGCAATTTATCTCCTGAAGAAATATGGAAAGGAAAACCTTTCCCCCACCCTGCGCCCACAACATTAAAAAGAGATCCATATGCAACAATACCAGGACATTCTTGCCGAAATATTGATAGCTGAAGAGCCGCTTCAGAATCGTATCAAGGAATTGGGAGCCGAAATCAGCGTGGATTACCCCGACGGGAATCTGCTGCTCATCTGCATATTGCGCGGCGGTGTCCCATTTCTGGTCGATCTCAGCCGCCAGATATCATCGCCGCATATGATGGACTTTATGGCGGTTTCATCCTATGGTGTGGGTAAACGCGAATCAGGCGGCACCGTTCGTGTGACTCTTGATCTGCAAACCGACATCCACGATAAAGACGTGCTTCTGGTCGAGGACATTGTCGACAGCGGTCACACCATTGCATCCGTGCTTGAACTTTTGCAATTACGTCAGCCCCGCAGCCTAAAGGTCTGTGCCCTGCTTGATAAAGCCGAGCGACGAGAAGCCCTCGTGTCAATCCATTATCGAGGCTTCAGCATTCCCAACAAATTTGTCTTTGGTTTCGGTCTTGATCTCGACGAATACTACCGAAACCTGCCCTTTGTTGGTGTTGTAGATCTCGACAAATACGTTCCGCCTTCCTGAGTCAGGATCCATGTCCAGCGATTCTCATACTCCCTCCTCCCCCTACGCCGGACGCTGGGTTGCCCGTTTGCATGGCAGGATCATTGCCCAGGGAGGGACACCCGAACAAGCGCTACGGGCTGCACAGACCAGCCGCCACAAGGAAAAACTGGAAATTGTTTTTATGCCTGTCCCATTTTCGTATTCGGATCTAGTTGATAGAGTGCGTGAGGCACTGCCCAAACAGGAAATTTACCTGGTTGGCGGCGCAGTACGCGACATGCTACTGAACCGCCCCTCAAGCGACTTTGATTTTGCCGTGCCTTCGAACGGTATTTCCCTGGCCCGACAGGTTGCCAACAACCTGGACGCGGCTTTTATGGCTCTCGATGCTGAACGCGACACTGGGCGCGTCATCGTGACTGGAACAGCTGGCACGCGTACCTTCCTGGATTTTGCCACCTATCGCGGCGGTAGCACTCTTGAGGAAGACCTGCGCGCCCGGGATTTCACCATTAACGCCATCGCATTCGATTTGCATGCACAGACGTTGATCGATCCTCTTAATGGCGCTTCAGATTTGCAGTTGAAATCCATTCGAGCCTGCTCATCCACGTCCCTGCAGGATGACCCTTTGCGAACCCTGCGCGCCATACGCCAGGCCGCGGCATTTGGTTTTAAGATTCAACCTGAAACACGCAAAGCCATGAAGCAGGCCGCACATTTGTTGACCAATGTTTCACCCGAACGTTTACGAGATGAACTCTTCAAAATCCTTGAAGGTCCGAAACCGGATGCATCGCTGCGCGCGTTGGAAATGCTTGGCGTTCTCCCTCATCTGCTCCCTGAACTTTCTGCATTAAAAGGTGTGGAACAATCTGCGCCGCATATTTACAACGTCTGGGAACATACATTGCGTGTTCTGGCATATTTGGAAGACATCCTGTCTGCGCTTACTCCCGGATATAACGCGGACAATACGAACGATCTCTTCACAGGTTTACTCACGCTCCGTATCGGGCGTTTCCGCGAGCATTTTGCAGCGCACTTCGCCGAAACCCTTAACATGGACCGTTCTGTTCGTGCAGCACTTTTCTTCGCGGCACTGTATCACGATGTCGAAAAGCCAGCCACAAGATCCATGGACGAGGCGGGACGAATCCGATTTTTTGATCACGACATTAAAGGCGCGGGGACCGCATCACGGCGTGGAGAGGCGTTCAATCTAAGCAACGATGAGGTCGAGCGGATCAATAAGATCATCAGGAACCACATGCGCTTCCATTTTTTCACAAGTCGAATGGAAGGCGACAACAAGCAGGAGCCCTCACGCAAAGCCATGTACCGTTTCTTTCGCGACGCGAGTGAAGCGGGCGTTGATCTTGTATTATTGGGTCTTGCTGATCTACGGGGCACACGCGGTAACACACTTACACAGGAAAATTGGGCTGCCGCACTGGATGTTGCGCGTATTTTGCTTGAAAACTACTGGGAGAAACGCGAAGAGACGATCGCTCCCCCACGCCTGTTGGACGGCAATGATCTCATGCGTGAGCTGAATCTCGAGCCGGGGCGTATCGTCGGTCGATTGCTGGAAGCCATTCGGGAGGAGCAGGCAACAGGCAGGATCGAAACACGCGAGCAGGCGCTCGGCTTTGCGCGCGAACAATTGGAAGAAATGAAGAATTCATGAACATCGTATATTTCGATCTCGAAAGCCAGAAACTCTTTCAGGAAGTGGGCGGACGCGATGCTTCAAAACTATTGCTGGCTTGTGGCGTAACATGGTCATCACACAGGAATGATTTTGTTATTTATTGGGAAAAGGATGTGGCCTCGTTGGTTGCCGAGTTAAAGTCTGCAGACCGCGTGATTGGATTCAACATCATCAACTTTGATTACGAAGTGTTGAAACCTTATGCGCCGTACGAAAATTTCCGCTCGTTCCGCTCAACGGATATGCTGCAGGATATCTTTCGTACTTTGAATTTCCGTTTGAGTCTGGACTCCATTGCAAAGGCAACACTCGGGACAACCAAGACTGCAGATGGCATCCAATCTGTTGAATGGTACCGCAACGGCGAGTTGGACAAGGTTGCTGAATACTGCAAGGCAGATGTGGATATTACGCGCCGTGTGTATGAATTTGGCCGCACCAATCAATTTGTGTATTACTACTCGAAACTGGGTAGTAAATTAAAAGTGGCAGTAAATTGGAAATGAATAGGAAGGAAAAAATGGAAACAATAATTGTTAACGATGTACGACTTGCTTATGAACGACATGGAAAAGGAACTCCACTGGTGCTGTTGCATGGGTTTCCTCTCGATCGGCATGTATGGGATGACGTTGTCCCATTGCTGGAAGATAGTTTCGATCTGATCATCCCTGATCTGCGCGGGTTCGGCGGATCAAGCACAGTCGATTCGTTTTATGCGATGGAGGACTTTGCCCTGGACATTGCGGGCCTGCTCGATCATCTTGGTCTTGACAAAGCCGCGATTGCCGGACATTCCATGGGTGGATATGCTGCACTTGCCTTCGCAAGACTCTTCCCTGAACGTGTGCTGGGGCTCGGGTTGGTTTCCTCACAGGTACTGGCTGACGCGCCTGAGCGAAAAGAGGGACGTCACAAGTCCGCGGCGGAAGTGGCAGACAAAGGCATTGCCAGCGTCGTTGAGATGATGACGCCGAAATTCACACCGGATATCCGCTTGCAGGAATACGCCCGCAAGTCCATGGAACAGCAACAGCCCGCGGCATATATCGGCGCGCTCAAGGCCATGGCAGAGCGGGTTGATTCTACTCCGCTGCTGGCCTCTATTACGTTTCCTGTCGTGATCGTACATGGGGACGCAGACTCATTGATCCCCATCGATCGCGCTCGCGAAGTGAAAGCCGCAGTCCAGGATGCCTATCTGGTGGAACTGAACGGTGTCGGTCATATGCCGATGATGGAAGCCAAAGAAAAAACTGCAGAAGCTCTAAAACATCTCGCCTAAACAAAAATCCCATCACGGGTTGTGATGGGATTTTTTTAATGAAGACGTTTTTCGATTGCTGCGAAGCGGAAGTGATCGTGTCCTATGATGCTGGAAGCGGAGGGGAGAACGAATCGTTTATCGCAGAGGAGCGCAACGTTCCGGTCCGTTTGGTGAGGCGGTTGATATGGGCAACCAGAACGCGGCTGGGAGTCGGTTTTGTTAGATAATCATCTGCGCCAGCATCAAGCACGCTGGCAATCATCGAAGGATCATTAAGAGCGGAAAGAATGATGATCGGCACCTGGCTGAACTGGCGTACAGATCGACAAACCTCCCAACCATCCATCTCAGGCATCATCAAATCCAGCACAACCAGGTCTGGTTGAATTTCGCGGATCATGCTTAACCCCTCTGTGCCGTTGTTTGTAGCAGAAACCTCGAAGCCCTGCGACTTCAAAAGAAGTGAAAGCAGGTCAGTGACTGCGGTATCGTCGTCAATTACGAGTAATTTTATGGTCATTTGCAATTCCAATCTGCACATATTATCACAGATAAACATAAAACGTGACTTTGCAATGGGCTAACAACTAGCCTGACAAACGCACAAAAAAATAGTCACATTTGTCTCTAATTCTTCGTGGTAAACTTCACAGAATAATTTAAATTCCTAACCCTGGAGGTTCACAATGAAAAAATGGGTTTATGTTTTCGAAGAGGTAGCGGCAGCGGAAAGGTATGCCGGTTCCTGGGAAGGCGTTCGCTCCCTGCTTGGCGGTAAAGGCGCCGGGCTTTTCGATATGACTCGCGCGGGGGTACCCGTCCCGCCTGGCTTTACGGTCACGACCGAAGCCTGTAATGAATTCCGTAAAACCGGCAAGTTCCCTGCCGGGCAGTGGGATCAGCAACTTGCTGCAATGAAACGCGTTGAAAAAGCAACTGGCAAGAAGTTTGGGAATGCCAGGAATCCGCTTCTGGTGTCATGCCGTTCGGGCGCAAAGTTCTCCATGCCGGGCATGATGAACACCATCCTCAACATCGGTTTGAATGACGAAGTTGTCGAAGGTATGATCAAACTGACTGGCAACCCGCGCTTTGTATGGGACCTGTACCGCCGTCTCGTTGAAATGTTTGGCACGACCGTATTCGATCTTGACGATGAAGTCTTTGAACATCCGATGGCTGAATACAAGGAGAAAAAAGGCTACAAAGTCGATACTGAA
>JBDTPH010000259.1:0-6558 GCA_039932795.1 Chloroflexota bacterium | reverse complement strand
TTTAAGACAACTTCAAAAAGGAAATAATCATGGCTTACGTACACCCCGAATACCTTGTAGATACAGAATGGGTCGCCGCACATTTGAACGACCCCAATGTTCGCATCATCGAATCGGATGAAGACTCTTTGCTCTACCCGATGGGGCATATTCCTGGCGCGGTGCAGGTGGATTGGTTCAGCACCTTGCAGCACCCAGTACGCCGCGACTTTCTAAGCAGGGAACAGTTTGAAGAGGTCTGCTCCAAACTGGGGATCAACAACGATACAACGGTCGTCTTTTATGGCGATAAGTCCAACTGGTTCGCCTGCTATGCGCTCTGGCTGTTCCAGTATTATGGACATCAAAACGTCCGCATCATGAACGGCGGGCGCCTCAAGTGGGAGCAGGAGAAACGGCCGCTCGTTAAGGATATCCCCACGTATCCGGCCACAACCTATCGTGCGAAGGATGCGGATAAATCCATCCGCGCCTTCCGCGATGAGGTGCTGCAGCAGTCCAGTACAGGGAAGCCGCTTGTGGATGTTCGCTCTCCAAAGGAATATTCCGGTGAATTGATCTCGATGCCAAATTATCCGCAGGAGGGAGCGACGCGTGGCGGGCACATCCCTGGTGCTGTGAGCATTCCCTGGGCGCAGGCAGTCAACGAAGCGGACAGCACCTTCAAGACTCCCGAGGATCTGCGCGCGCTGTACGAAGGGAAGAACGTCAAACCTGACGAGGAGGTCATCGCCTACTGCCGTATCGGCGAGCGTTCTTCATTAACATGGTTTGTGTTGAAATATTTACTGGGTTATCCGAATGTCAAGAACTATGATGGTTCATGGACAGAATGGGGTAACCTTGTGGATGCACCGATAGAAAAATAAAAATGTGCCACAGAGAACACGGAGTTATTCTTTGTTCTCTGTGGCAAAGTAAATCATGTCAAATCTTCCTCCCAAACTTCAGGAAATAGTAGACGACTTCGCCAGTATGTCGCGCGAAGAAAAACTGGAAACATTGATCGGCTATGCCGAATCCCTGCCAGCGCTGCCTGAGCGGCTCAAAGAAGAACGCGACAAAATGGAAGCCGTGCCGGAATGCATGACTCCTGTTTTCCTGTTCCCGGAAAAACAAGCCGATGGCGGCATCATCTTCCACTTTGACATTCCCCCTCAATCCCCCACTGTGCGCGGACTCGCAGCCATCCTCGCCAGCGGACTACATGGCGCAACCCTTAAAGAGATTCTGTCGGTTCCCGCGGATTTTTTCCTGCCGATGAAGCTGGATGAAGCTGTAAGCCAGCAAAGACTGAATGGTTTTATGAGTGTGCTGGCACATATGAAACAGGCCGCCGTCAGAGTGGGCAGCCAATAGTTTGGAGGGCGGCTGACCACGTCGCTCTCTTTTTATAGAAATTGATAGCCTCTGTATAGACTCTGATAGCGCTGCCGCCCTATGCTTTGAGAAATCTCAAAGGAGGCGCTGTGATGAAGACAATCTCCATATTCCTTGCATTGGTCAATTCACTACTGGCAGCTCTGTTGATCACCTTTCTTGTATCGAGTGTAGACATTCAATACTCTCCGTCATGGTGGTCAGCTGCGCGGATCATCATTGCCCTGTCTGTGATCGTGATCGGTGTCATCACATGGGCCGGCAGTATCGGTCATGTCAACCCGGGTCTTATGGCACTATGCAGTCTGGCGCTGGTTGCACTCGGCGCGGCAACCACTGTGTGGACCTTCCACCGCGCCCAACTCTCCGGCGACATGGAATACTATATGATCATCTATGGCGGCAGCCTGTTCATTCAGGGTGTTGCATTATTATTCGGACTTTCCAGCGATCAGGACAGTACTTCCGTGGCCTGAGACACAGGTAAGAAAAGCCTTCTTCCATCGTTTTACACAGCATCATATGCGATTAGGGGTAAATCGTTTTATCGCGCAACGATGGAAGAAGTTTGACATGACACAATTACCAGAAACCGATCGTGTACGAACGGTTACAACAGAAAAAACGTACACCTGGTATGGGTGGACGATCAGTCAGGGTGCCCTGCGCCGCCTTACCAGCTTGATCCAATTGGCTTTCGTCAGCCTGAATGGTTAGATCGCCCTGCGCTTCCTCCTAAAATTGATGGCTGCAAACCCGGCGAATCCATTTGTCCAGCTTATCTATTTCCTCACCACTCCATTTCTCTGGCCGTTCCAGGGCATCACCGTTACCCCACTCTGGTAGGTATTCAGATCGAATTCTTTTCTCTGATCGCCATTGCAGTCCACTCGCTGATCGCCTGGAACGTGACCCAACTGATATGGCTTTTATTCTCATGCATGAGGTAATTTCACCCTGCCGAAAAGGATCGTTACCGGTATTTCCCGATAAACATTAAGTTTTTCTAAAGAAACAAGGGCTTGAAAAGAATAAATCAGTATGCTACACTACTAGTAGCTCTGTCCAGCCTGCCCCCCTCAGGCTGGGCAGAGCTACTTAATTAACAAGCATTGCATCTCACGGTTAATCCTTATCGTTTGCATCAATATGATTATAATGAGGTATGGCTGGACACGGGGTCCGGGGATTACCAGAAGTAAATACGTTATGTATGCCTTACTAATGAGCGGCGGGGTTTTTTCAAAGCACTCTATCTTGCAAATACGTTTGCAACGAATCTGTTCCCATTAGAAACAAGGACTGTGCCAAAATGGTTGATGTGGGTCAAAGAATTTACCTTTCCGAATGGCTTCAGGCAGAAATGAACAAACGCGGCTGGTCGCAGTCTGATCTGGCGCGCTCGGCAAATCTAAATCGGGCTGTAATCAACAAATTGTTGAATGGTAAAAGCCATCCACAGCCATCCACCCTGGAGTCCATTTCCCGTGCCTTCAAAATTCCCATTGAGATCACCTATCGCGCTGCGGGGTTGCTCCCCAGCAGTCCTGATAATGATGAAACCATCGAAGAGGCGATCCACGTCCTCAAAAGCATGCACAGTAACCAGCGTAAAGCTACGGCCATTGCCATTCTCAAGGCACTTATCAACGAAGAAGAAAATGAACAGCATCCAGACAAGAGAAAACACTAATTCAAAACCCTGCCTAACGTAACGGCGGGGTTTTTAGTACAATGGGCAGATGAAGCTGAAAAACGTATATCTGGTACTCCTACTGATTCTGACAACCCTTTCATGCAGCGTTTCCAATCCCGGACTGGAACCCACCCCATCTCCATCCCCCTCAGCCGCAGCCACAAATACATCCACAGGCATTCCCCACACTGAGACATCTTCGCCCATCCCTCCAACAGAAACATTTACATCCACCCCTACATTGACCTTAACCTTCACGCCTCTTCCCACAGAGACAGTCGCACCGAGTCCCTACCCGAGCGTCGAGAGCCTGAATGCCAAAGTGACCGCGGACCGATTAAGCTGCCGCTATGGACCCGGCCCCGAATATCTTTATCTGTTTGCATTTCGGGCCACCGCCAACATCAAGCTCATCGGCCGTGTGGACGCGGACAACTGGGATTGGGTGCTTGTGGAGAACCAGGTCAAATGCTGGGTCAGCGCGCAACATCTTGAAGTGGCAGGCGATATAAAAAGTCTGCCAGCCATGTATCCCGAGGGCGTGAAGTTACCTGTCACTCCCTATTATCCTCCATCGGCAGTATTAAGCGCCACACGGAACAACAACACCAACGAAGTGACTGTCACCTGGGTGGAGATCCCCGTCAGCCTGGGGGACTATGAAGACGATTCGATGCAAACCTATATCATCGAAACATGGAGATGCGAAGGTGGGCAGCTCGTCTTTGATCCGCTGGCGACACGGTTTACCTTTATCACCTTTATCGATGAAGCGGGTTGCTCCCAACCATCTCATGGACGCGTTTTCGTGCAGGAAAAACATGGCTATGCAGGACCCGCGGAAATCCCCTGGCCGCCCCTGCCCTGAACAGAATGCAGGCATTGCTGATCTCGCAAACTCTCCGGACTCCACCACGCAGCCGAGGTACGCATCATGAAAAATGTTTTCGGAAATATCAGGAAGACCTACAACGAATTCCCCCGCCTGTTCTGGGTTGTTGTGATGACGCGTTTCATCGACGCGCTCGGAGACACCATACTTTTTCCCTTCTTTGCCCTTTACGTCACACAAAAATTCGGTGTGGGCATGGCGCAAGCCGGGATACTTCTGGGCATGAAATCACTCTTTACCTTGATAGGCAGTGCGGCAGGAGGTGCATTTACCGATAGGTTTGGGCGCAGAAACATCATTCTGTTCGGGCTGGTAGTCAGCGCCTTAAGCAGTCTATCGCTGGGCCTGGTCAACAACATCAATGTAATGTACCCACTTGTCATTATTGTGGGTCTTTTTGCAAGCGTAGCGAATCCCGCGCATGAAGCGATGCTGGCAGATGTTCTCCCGGATGCAAAGAGACAGGAAGGATATGGCATCCTGCGAGTGGTGTACAACTACGCATGGATTGTCGGCACGGCTGCCGGCGGGCTGATCGCAACCCGGTCCTTCCTTGCATTGTTTGTGATCGATGCAATCATCAGCTGCATCGTCGCAGCGATCCTGTTCCGCCTGCTACCCGAGACCAAACCAAAGACCGAGGAAGAAGCAGGCCAAAAGATAGAATCATTCTGGGAAACGGTCAAGGGTTATAGGATCGTCGTCCGCGACCTGGCTTTCATGGGATTTATTTTCTCCGGAATGCTGGTACTCCTGATATATATCCAACAATATGGAGCGCTGGCCGTCTATTTACAGAACGTACAGGGCATTGATAGCAGAGGTTATGGTTTGATCCTCTCGATCACTGGCCTGGAAGTGGTACTATTCCAATTCTGGATCAGTCGCATGATCCGCTACCGGCCACCGTTCCTGATAATGATGTTGGGCGCTGGCGTATTCGCAGTCGGCATGTTCATGTATGGCATCGTAAGTGGCTTTGTGATGTTCGTGATCTCTGCAATCATCGTTTGCTTTGGAGAAATGCTGTACTTTCCCACCAGTCAGGTGCTGATAGCCGGTTTTGCTCCCAGGGAAATGCGTGGGCGTTACATGGCAGTGGCGGGGTACATCATTTCAGTTCCGAACGCAATTGGCCCTGGCATCGCCGGTTATATCCTTGATAATCTGAATCCACATCTGCTCTGGTATATCGGCGGATTCCTTTGCCTGCTCGCCGCTTTGAGCTATTTTTCCCTACATCTGAAATTGGGAACGCAGGAACGGTTTGTGCCGAAAGCTCCGGAGAAGGAGCCTGCTGCTGCCTGATCTGAATGTACGTGGTAAAGCTGTTTTAAGTTGTCCTTTCGAAAGTAAACGAGCCATAGAGTAGCATCAACCAAATCTACATAGGAAAGAGTTCCATCAATGATATTCGCCTCAACCAAGCCCGCTGTTGCGCACCCCCTGATTGCCACCATCGCATATTACATGTCTTTCATCATTCTGGGAGCGACCACCGCAGCGAGCGGTCCCAGCCTGCTTAAGCTTGCCGAACATACATCCAGCGGACTGGAACGCATCAGCCTCATCTTTGTCTCCGGTTCCCTGGGGTACCTAATCGGTTCGTATTTTGGCGGACGCGCCTATGACAGGCTTTCCGGCCATAAGCTCATGGCAGCTACTTTACTGGTCATTGCCCTCGCCTCTGTATTGATCCCACTGTCGCAGACATTGAGTTTGCTTTTATTCGCCATGTTTCTAAGCGGACTGGCAGCCGGCATTCTGGATGTGGGATGCAACACCCTGCTGCTTTGGACGCACGGCGAAAAAGCCGGTCCATTCCTAAATGGATTACATTTCTTCTTTGGTGTGGGATCACTGCTGGCTCCGATTGTGCTTGCCCAGGTTCTCCTTGGAACCGGTGATATCCACTGGATGTATTGGTCATTTGCCATTATTTGTATACCGATCGGTATCTGGCTCTGGCTATTACCGGAGCCGTCCATCCATACTCATGCGGAGGAAAGAAATAGTGCACCCATCCAGTTAATCCCGGTCACCTTGATCGTAGTATTGTTTTTACTCTATGTCGGTCTCGAGCTGGGCTTCGGGAACTGGATTTATACCTATGCATTAACACTCAACCTTGAAACCACGATTACCGCTGCATACCTGACCTCTGCGTTTTGGGGGTCATTCACCTTTGGACGGTTGCTTGGCGTTTGGGTGTCCACGCGGCTTCATTCAAAAACCATTCTTTTTATGGATTTGATCGGCTGCGCGATCAGTACGATCATTATCATGCTCTGGAAAGATTCGAATATTGCGCTGTGGATCGGTACATTTGGGCTGGGACTGTCCATGGCATCCATCTTCCCAACCCTCATTATGCTTGCCGGTGAACGGATGCAGATCACAGGCACTATTACTGGCTGGTTTCTGGTGGGGTCGGGGGCGGGAAGCATGCTTCTGCCCTGGTTTATTGGACAAATATTCGCGTTTACGGGCCCGCAAGCCATGACCACTGTACTTCTCGTGGATATCGCCGCGATCTTTCTGGTTCTATTTGTATTTATAGCCCAACGAAAAGTACCTCTTCCAGAAACGG
>JBDTPH010000258.1:0-8522 GCA_039932795.1 Chloroflexota bacterium | reverse complement strand
TCCTCGGTTTTCTGGTATGGATATTTGGTTTTGTGATTGAAGTTGCAGCTGATACCCAAAAAAGCCGCTTCAGCGCGAACCCCGATAACAAAGGCAGGTTCATCCAAACAGGTTTATGGTCTCGCTCCCGCCACCCCAATTACTTCGGAGAGATCGTCCTCTGGATCGGCGTTGCCATTATCGCTTTACCCGTTCCGCAAGGCTGGCAGTGGGTTGCCATGATCTCGCCTGTGTTTGTCACATTGCTTCTGACCCGTGTCAGTGGAGTTCCCATGCTTGAGCAAAAGGCTGATAAAAAATAGGGAAGGCTGGATGAGGCAATTGCACTTGCTGAACGCGGATTAGATCTCAAAGGAAACGCCGCACATGAACTTGGGACATGGCTTGCGCCGCTGGAATCACAGGGAAGGAAAGAGATGGCGCTGTTGGCTTATCGCGCCGCTTACGATACACATCCTACCATTGAATTGTATCGCCGCATCAAAAAACTTTCTGGCTTGAATTGGGAAAACATCCGCCCCGCGCTTTTGAAGAAAGCGAGCGAGACGTATCACTCAGAGGTCTTGGTAGATATCTATCTTGAAGAAAGTGAATGGGATGACGCCATCAAAATTGCTCAACAGGACATCTTCTCCCTCCATCTGCTTGAAAAAGTAGCCGATGCCCTTATCCCACATCGTCCCGATTGGGTGATCCATACTTCCATCAAACAAGCGGAAAACCTAATTGCCCAGACCCAAAGTAAAACGTATCCTGTCGCCGCGAGGTGGCTGGAACGCGCCAAGAAGGCTTACCAGCATAAAGGTCAAACCGCCGAGTGGAAGGTGTATATTGATAACTTGCGTGTCGTGTATGCAAAACGCCCCGCGATGCAGAAGGCCATTGCGGAGTTGTAGCCTGAACGATCCCGTCGAACGCGAAAGCCGTTTCTCACTTCCTCTTGCTCAATCCATCGAACCCATTCCTTGCTTTTTCCAGAATCGCCTCATCCCGCCAGCCCGAAGGGATTTTCAACTTCTTTTCCTCGAAAGGCTTTCCCACGCGGATATGAAAATAGTGTGTCTTCTTTTCGGGCAGGTCATATTCCTCGCGGAAGCGCCTGAGCAGGTCGTTCATTTGCGCTTCCAAATCATCCCACGGATAGTACACAAGCCCGCGCTCTTTGCAGTTCCACATTTTTTCACATTGACAATTGACGGAAATCCCCTCGTCAGTCATCGTCCACCAGCGTACGGCTAATTCACTATGCCTGCGAATCATATAGGCGGTGATCGTCCCGTCTGTGGGATCGCTATACACTTCGACGTAATCGGCAAGCGGCTTGGGCGGCGCGATGATCTTGTGCGGGATTGGTTTCGTTTTTTTGATTTCCTTCCGCGCGGTTTTTTTGGGGACATTCTGCGGATCAGATACCACTTTCGTCGACGTGTCCTTTGTCGACGCGTCCTTCTTCCCCGAATTTGATCCCGCTTCCTCGACCCTTCGACCCTGCTCAGGCCAAGCTTTTTTCTCGACCCCGATGAATTCGTTCAAGGCGTGACATTCGCCCGCGTGTTCGGCGCAGGTCACACGCCGACATTCCTTGCAGCGCGTCAAACTGTGGACGCAAATCGGGCGCGCACATACGACGCATTCGGTCACTTCCTTTGCGCAAGTCTGGCAATACGTTCGCTTGCATTCCACGCACTGCGGCGCGAGACATTCCGCATGAACCAGGTGACCGTTCTCGCAGAGGTGAAGCGTCATCCCGCTGCGATTGCAGGCGTCGCACAGCAAAGGCTCGATCGTATGCAACAGCGGATTCCATGTCACCGTACGCTTGATCGTGGACGTGCGTTTCCGAATCTCTACCGTCAAGTCCAATTTGGGAACGGAAATGATGGCAAGGTTGACCAATTCCAGTTGAATTCGGAGGTGATATTTTTGCTCCACATCCAGCAATTTTGATTCGCGCTCCGCATTGATGACCTCGATCTTTGTTTCCAGCGCGGAACGGCGCTCTTCATCTGCTTTTTGTAAACGCCTCTTCGCGTCTTTGAGCAGATCGGCGTAATAGTCATTCAAGCGGGCGCGGTCAAGCTCGAGGAAACGCGCCAATCTTCTTTGCAAGTTCGATAAGGTTTCGCCCAATTCATGCGGGACAGCCTGACGTGCGCGTTCCAAAAGGGCGGAAAGAGTCTTTGGGTTGAGGGCAGGCTCATCCACAGGACTGCTTCGCTGGTTACTCCAAAACGCGGGCGCGGAGGGTATGTGAAGAAACTGATTCTCCTCGTCGAGAATCCCCAGCCGCTCGATCTCCGCCCCGCTGACGGGATATCCGTTTTGCAAGTCCATCCATATGGGCAAAACCAACTCGCGCTTTTCATCGGCGACCAAACTCACCTTGAAGTTGAACCGCGCGTAATGATGATGACGGATTTTTTCCTTCTCTGCGGGGATAAAAAAGATTTTCGCGTTCGGCAGCGAAAACGCTTTTTCGATCTCGGCGGGTAATCCAGGCTTTTCGGGTCTGACGTTATTGATGAAGAATTGCCCATTCGCGCTTTGTCCGCGTAATTCTTCGGCAATCGTTTCGATCAGTGCGTGTCCATAATGCAAAAAGGTCAGGCCAGCCTGCTGGTGTGCCGCGTCAAAGACAATCTTCTGGTGCGGGGGGATTCCCCAGCGCGCCGCCGCTTCATCGGGCAACAGGACTTCATACGCACCGTAAGCAGGGGGTTCCACCAACGCGCCGACCTGGCGGAAATATCCCAACACAAGTCCTTCGAGGGAAGTTGAATCTTGAGCCATGTTTATTCAGCCACGAAATCCTCTCCGAACAACGCTTCATCATACTCCTGGGTCTTCTGATGTGTCTTGCGCGCCTCGACCAGTTTAGCGCCGAGTTGATCGAAGTTGGCGCGCAGGCCTTCCGCGTTTTGCGCGCCAAGCCATGCGTCCACCAGCAAATCTTCAAAGTCGCGCTCGTCTTCGATTTGACCGAGGATCATATCCATTTCGCCGATGACCAACTCGAACATGTTGAGCTTCTGGTCGAGGATTTCAAGCAGGTAATCTTCCACCGTGCCGCGCGCCGACAGGTTATAGATTCGCACATCGCGCGTTTGCCCCACACGGTGGATACGTCCCACGCGTTGCTCGATCCGCATGGGATTCCACGGGATGTCGAAGTTGATCATCGTGCGGCAAAATTGCAGGTTGCGCCCTTCGCCTGCCGCTTCGGTGGAAAGCAAAATATTCGCGCGGCTCTCGAAGTCTGCGATGGCTTGATTCTTGGAGGGCATATCCATCTCGCCGTGATATTGCACAAAATCCACGCCCATCTTCTGCAGGAGTTCAGCAAGTTTTTCCAGCGTGCGGCGAAAGTGTGTGAAGAGGATGACCTTCTCCATGGGATCGTGCAAAATCGTTTTGAGCAATTTTTCCAATGCCTGCGCTTTTGCCCATGAATGGATTTGAGTGGAGCGTTCCGCCAAAGCGAGCAAACGCTGGCGGCTTTCTTCATCGGTGACGCGCGCCCCAAGCGAACGCAGAGTTGACTCGGCTGCCTTCGGGCTGCTGCCAATCTCGCGCTGGAGAGTCAGCAGGGCAAAGCGATCCGTCTGGCGGATTGTTTTGGAGTGCAAAGTCTCCGGACTTTGCACTGAATCTGTTTGCTCCAAAGTCGGGAGACTTTGGAGTCCGTTCTCAATCTTCGGCTGCGCAAGCAGTTCGCGCACGCAGTCGCTCACCGCTTTATAGAACTCCGCTTCTTCATCCGAGAGATTCAAGCGCACGGTATTCGCCTGTCGCGGCGGCAGGTTGATGTTCACCTGGCTGCGCGTGTGACGCACCATCACGTCGCCGAGCAGTTCGCGCAGCTGGCCGCGATTCTTCGGCAGGCGCGGGTCGCCGCTGACCACGAATTGTTTACGGAATTCGCGCGGCGTTTTCAACTGTCCAGGTTTGAGCAGCGTAATCAGGTTGTATAGTTCGTCGAGATTATTCTCGATAGGCGTGGCGGTCAACAGCAGAATATATTTGCGCTGTAACTCGTTGACGAACTTCCACGACGCGCTATTACGATTCTTGAGATGGTGAGCCTCATCCAGCACAACCATGTCAAACGGGATTTGGGAAAGTCGGGCGCGATGTTCGGCGCGGCGCGCGGTGGCGAGCGAAGCGATCAGCAACGGAAATTTCTCCCACGCCTCCGTTCCAGCCACGCGGAATTCCGCGTCCGCAGTCGTGACGAATCCTGTCAACCCGAATTTAACCGCGAGTTCCTCGCGCCATTGCTCCACCAACGAGGCAGGCGTCACCACCATCAAACGCTGGACGATATTACGCGCGAGATATTCTTTGATGACCAATCCTGCCTCGATGGTTTTGCCCAAACCGACTTCGTCGCAGAACATCCCGCGTCCGCGGAAACGGCGCAGCATGATCTGCGCCGCGCGCGTTTGATAATCGAACGGTGTAAAACTCAACTGGTCGAGGCAGATCAACTCATCGAAGCCGCCCACCAACTGCGCGTACTCTGCCCACAGGCGCAGGCGATACACCTCGCGGCTGGCGAATTTCCCCGCGCTGATCGTTCTGAAGATGGATTCGTCAACAGGCGCCAATCGAATATCAGGTGTCGAGTTCATCAATACAGAATCTCTTCCACGTAATGATCTTTGCTTTCATGCTTTTCACCACAGGCCTCGCACAAGAGCCTTTCGTCATCTGGATTCTTTGTGCAGGTCAGGCATACGTAAATTGCAGTGACTTCCTTTCCTTTTTTCAAGCAATCCACACAATTGGCGTATTTGGGCGTGTTACGTTTTGCTTCGCGCGGATACTTCGCGCCGGGCTGAGGTGGTTCGATTGCATCAATAGTCAAAACGTGTTCGATCCAATCCCCGAAATCGAAAACGTATTTCATCTTATTCCCCACTGTCAGTTCAAGTTCGGCAAGGGTGACATCCGCGCCGTCGCCTCCGCCGAACGGGTCCACGCTGCCCAAATCCACTTCGCGGTAGCGGGTGACGCCGCGCTTTGCGCCTGCGCGCGGGACAAGTTTCCAAAATCCGCCGAGATGATCAAAGTCGTGATCGAAGACGTCAATCAGAATCCTGTTGAAGTCTGAAAGCGTGTTTTTGCCCTGAATTTCGATCACGCGCCAAATTTTGGGGCGATGTTTTAATTCCGCCTTGAAATGATAGACCTGTTCCTTTTGTTCTTTTGAAATAGACTTCTTTGGCGGTTTGGGTTTGTTTCCGCTGGCTTCCTCGAACAAAGCGTCCAGCATGGATTTTTCTCCGCCGCGGTACACGATGTCCCAGCCGTTTGTTTCCATGCGTTCGTCGTTCGATAAGAGCATGACCCAATGATAGGGCGGATAACTGTCTTTTTCGGGAAGGCGCGCGTAGGCGGTGGGCAATGCTTCGCTCAGGAAAACCCTTTCGTGTGATGAATACTCCAGCACCTCATAAAGTATATCGGCAAGCAGGCGGTTGCGGCTTTCCAGCAGTTTTGCGTTTATCTGTTTGTAAGGCTCGTGTTCCATTTTAAGAATGCCATTCTCGCGGTCCAAAATAGTGAACAGCAGGTGATCCTTTGGGGCAAACTTGCGCGTACGCAGCCATTCAGATATGTGGCAGTGGTAAAAGGTGTGTTCAGAAGGCCCGAAGATCCCCCTGACCTTTTTATTGACGGCATTTACTTTGAATTGAATCGCCTGCGCGTCTGTGTCCACCAAACGCAGGTTTGCCAGGTTGAATCCGTTCGGTAAATAATAAGAAAGCGCAATGCCCACATCGAAAAAGCCCTTGTTCACTTCTTCGCGGCTCAAGTCCATGCGAAAGCGGACTCCCTGCCACGCAACCTGTAGTGGCACAATGGTATTGGAATCCAGATAGACCAATTGCCGCCCAGCGGCTTCCTTGATTTTCTTCTCGGCTGCCTTTATCGGGTCTTTTGAAGTGGACGGGCGCGCCGCGGAAATCTGCTGCGCCAGTTCCAACACTGACATCGGCGCGGACGCTTCGCGTTCGCGCAGGATTTTCTCAATCACTTGATCGTATGTCGGAGCAATATCCTGAGGACGGGGCATGAGAATCTCCAAACCGAGATGGAACGGCGCAAGTGTAACATAGCCGCCCGTAAGTTCATATTGTTGGCAACTCAACGCAAGACGCACCACCTTATTCCTCGAAGTTCTCACTCCCTTGATGCTCGAGTGTCAACAGCCCCGTCGCGCTCGCCGCAGGTTGGAAGTCGGAGGGGGGATCAGTGCAATAAAGAAAGCCAGGTTTACAGAAAGCGCATGGATCGCAAAGACAGGATTACGGGTCCGGATCCACAGCCACGGGATCATCAGCCAGGTCCAGCCCACGTAGGCGAAAAATCTATCCCGCATGACGGCAAACCCGAGAAGCATCCCAACCACGTTGGCGACCAGCGTGCCCAGCCAAGCATGGTAATTCTTCCGCTTGAAACCAGTATCGCAAAGATGACCTGGTTCAACTGTTTGAAAGTCTTTTTCTCAAAAAGAGGTGCTATGTTTTGTAAAAGTGCTAAAATCTCTGTCATGGGCTTTTCCGAGTAGGTTGGGTTGTGAGAGACACAACTTTACTCGATTAGCCCTATTTCATTCACCTAATTTTGGCGAAGGTATTGCCTGAGAGAGCGTTTCTTAAGTAGTTTGAAGCCACGTTAAAACGCCTTTCAAACCATGTTGAGCCACGAATTTCACGGATTTACACGAATTTTGCCCATCAAACGTCAAACCTTCGTGTTCTTTGTGTCCTTTGTGGTGAGTTAAGAAACAGTCTCTGAGTTGACCGAATATATATCTGGTCACTTTCCTGGAAGCGAATTAGGGTATGCTATAGATGAGACCGGCGTTTTACTCACTGGCAAATCAAAGAGACAAGGTCTCAAAGCCGCCTCAGAAATGCACATCGCTGCACATCAGGCCCATCAATCCAAGTGGACGCAAATTGAACTGAGCCTGAAGCAAATGCTCGAACCTCTTGCCGTTTCGCCTGAAAACATCAAGACGGGCCATTCACTTCCTCGGCGAGAACATCACCGCTGCCCTCAATTGGGTGACATGTCCTACGTCTCTGCTGAAGTGCAAAAATTAAAAGAATAAAACATCATACATTATGCAAAACAAAAAAACAGACCCAACCAACGAATATATTCTCATCATTGATTACGCATTCATATTCCTGCTTTACGGGGTTTATCTGGCTACCAACTGGTCGATCAACACATTCAAACCTTCTGATCCATTGAAAGCAGATACAGACTAACAGCAGGGTGCCAAATATGAAAGACAAGATCGCTGTCATTACAGGCTCAACGCGCGGTTACGGCTACTCCATCGCCGAATCAATGCTCAAAGCAGGCGCGACGGTTGTCGTCACAGGCAGAAGTAAAGAGGCGGTGGATTGGGCAGTCCACTCATTGGCAGGATTCGGTTCGGTCAGCGGCAAACAGCTCGATGTCACGAATGAAGCGCAGGTCTATGACGTTGTTGAACACGTCATCCAGAAGTTCGGTCGCATTGATATTTGGATCAACAACGCCGGTTACTCGAACGCGGCGGGCATGATGCTGGATATGAATCCGCAGGACGCACTGGATATGTTCATGTCGAACGATCTCGGTGTGATGTGTTGTACGCAGGCGATCATGCAACACATGCTGCCGCGTAAACAGGGAATATTGGTGAACATTTACGGGCAGGGAAGTTTTCTGCGGCCCGCCTCGCCCACTGGACTCTACGGCGCAACCAAGGCCTGGATGACATCCTTCACCCGTACGCTGGCGCGTGAGATCAGGGACAGCGGTGTGCAAATTTTAGGCTTTAGCCCCGGCATGATGACCACCGACATGCTCACCAGCCCCACCGTCGCCGGCGAACGTGGAATAGAAAAGATGAAAAATTTTGGTTTCGTGCTGCGTTTCCTAAGCTGGTCTCCCGAATATGCCGCCGAGAAATTGGTGAAAACAATTGCGAATCATCGCAAGGAATTTGCCGAGGTAAAATTATTCAAACCCTGGACTCCCCTGCTCGGGCTGATACGCGTCGGCTGGGAGAACCTGACAAAAACTGGCACAACGCCAACATACGAAGTACATTACCAACCTGCTTACCAATTCAAGAAAAAACCATAAGGAACCATGGACAAAAAACGTCTTTTCTCAATTCTTCTCGTTGTCTTCATAGACCTGCTCGGCTTCAGCCTGATCCTGCCTCTGCTCCCGTATTACGCTGAGACATTCAACGCCAGCAAGTTCACAACGGGATTACTCATTGCGGTATACGCTCTCATGCAATTGATCGGCGCTCCCATCCTCGGGCGTCTCTCTGACCGTTACGGACGCCGCCCCATTTTATTGGTCAGTGTCTTCGGAACCTTCCTCGGCTTCTTATTGCTGGGTTTTGCAAACACATTGTGGATATTATTCGCCGCCCGCATCCTTGACGGAATCACTGGCGGCAACTTAAGTGTCGCTCAGGCTTACATCTCTGATGTGACCGA
>JBDTPH010000257.1:0-45415 GCA_039932795.1 Chloroflexota bacterium | reverse complement strand
ACGCCAGAACCGTGGCTGTCGAAGCCCTGGCGGTTTTTAGTCAAAGGGCATGTCATCAAATTAACGGAGGATCAATGGGTTTACTTGAAGGTAAGAACGCACTGATATTTGGTTTGGCAAATGACAAGTCGATTGCATGGGGAATCACGCAAGCCTTCCATCGCGAGGGCGCAAACATTGGCATCAGTTACGCGGGCGAAATTCTCGAACGACGTGTAAAGCCACTCGCAGAAAAAGTGGGGTGCAAGTGGGTGGAGGAATGTGATGTGACAAAGGACGATCAGATCGCAGCAGTGGCAGAAAAAGCCGCGCAGCATTTCGGAAAGATCGACATACTTGTCCATTCGATTGCGTTTGCGGGACGTGATGAATTAAGCAGGCCTTATTATCAGACCAGCCGCGAGGGATTCAAGAACGCATTGGATATTTCTGTGTTTTCATTCGTTGCGTTGACGAATGCCTTTCATTCGCTATTGAACCCTGGTGCGTCGGTCATGTGTCTCACGTATTACGGTTCTGTAAAAGTTGCACCGCATTACAACGTGATGGGCGTGGCGAAAGCCGCGTTGGAATCATCCACGCGATATCTGGCGTATGATCTCGGACCTGAAAAGATTCGTGTGAACGCCATCTCAGCCGGGCCGATCCGCACACTGGCGGCGGCGGGCGTTGGCGGCTTCCGCGATATGTACAAGCACTTTGCAGACGCTGCCCCCCTGCGCGAGAATGTAACAATTGACGACGTGGGCAACGCAGCGGTATTCCTTGCATCTGATCTTTCAGCGCGCATTACAGGGGAGATCCTGTATGTTGATTCGGGATTCAATACGATTGGCGTGCAAATGAGTATGAAGGAAGAGAAGAGCGAGTAGAGTCAGTAAGCAGTAATCAGTGTAAAGTGGTGAGTCAGGGGCGACGTTCCGTCGCCCTTTTTGTTTTAACGGTAAAATTGACTGCATATGTTCAAACGCAATACCACCCCTACTGAAACACAACAACCTGTGCAGGCTGTCGAGCGCATCACATCGGTGCTTGGGTCAGGAGTCGTCTGGCATGGTTCCATCAACGGCTCCGGTGGCGTCCGCATCGAGGGCGCGTTCGAAGGTGAGATCGCCCTGCGCGGCATGCTCGTCGTCGGTGAGACAGGACGCGTGACCTGTCAGAACGTGCGTGCCAATACGGTCATCGTAGCAGGTGCAGTACGCGGCAATATCACGACTCAGAAGCTGGAAATCCGCTCGACCGGGCGCGTGTGGGGAGACGTGGTCACAACTGCGTTCGTGACGGAGGAAGGCGCATTCCTGAGGGGTCAGATCCGAATGGAAGAAACGGTCGAACTGGACCTCGAACCTGCTCCCGAGACTACGCCTTCTGAGGCGGCCCAGGCCGAATCCATCGCCTCCACGCCGATGATCATGCCCGATCAGGGCTTAGATGGGACGACTCGAAAAATTGCCAGAAAGAAAAAAGAAGAATAGACATTACCCCTCTCCATTACGAGAGGGGTGATCTTACTTGCCATGAAATATCGCGACCTCAACATCCAAACACAACGAGAAGCTCCCAATAACGCGCGCACCGAAGGCTTTTCCTTCCTCGTCCGCGCAGGATATTTAACGCGTGAAAACGTCCTGACACAATTGGGCGAACACACGCTCGAACATTTACGCAACCTATCCACCAACCCATCTTTTGTCTTCCATCTTTCCCTGCCAACGATCAACAACGACCATGAGACCTTTTTGCCCATTGCTTTTGGCCCGATCGAAATGGTGTATTGCCCAACCTGCAAATATACCGAACGACTGGACCTGGCGCGCTTTGCAAGAACTCCCCTTCCACCGCAACAACAACTTCCACTTGAAAAAGTGTCGACCCCCGATTGTCACACCATTGAAGCGCTGTCAAACTTTCTTGGTATGCCGAAGGAGAAGACCGCCAAAGCGTTGATGTATACACGTATTGCGGACAATAAATTTGTTTTTATCGTCGTGCGCGGGGACATGCAGCTCAGCGAAGCAAAACTCAAGGCACATGTTGGCGATGTCCGCATAGCGACCGCGCAAGAGATTGAGAGATCAGGTGCCGCGGCAGGCTACGCGTCGCCCATTGGATTGAAGGATGTGTTGATCGTTGTGGACGACATCATTCCACAATCACAGGATCTCGTCGCGGGCGCGAACGAGGCTGGTTATCATCTCAAGAACACAAACTACGGACGTGATTACTCTGCCGCGATTATCGCGGACCTGGTCCAGGCCAGGGCAGGAGATGCCTGCATAAACTGCGGCAATCCGCTTACCGTACTGTCTGCAATCTGTTTGACTACCCGCAACGAGCTTCAATTTGAAAACATTCTGCTCGCGCTGGCAGAAATCCATCATGATGACAGGGGACTTACCCTCCCCCATCCTGCCGCACCATTTGATGTCTATCTCATGCACCTGCCTGGCAAGGAAGTAGACACGCACTCCAAAGCCGAGGAGATTTACAACACTCTGCAAAGCGCGGGTATTTCAGTTATATTCGATGATCGTGATGAACGTGCAGGAGTCAAATTCAATGATGCGGATCTGGTCGGATGTCCAATTCGGATCACGGTTGGAGAAAAAGCTCTCAAAGAGGGGATGGTAGAATTAAAGTTGCGCGCGGAAAAAGATAATCAACGTGTGGCAATTGATGCTACTGTTAAAAAAATAAAATCCATTTTGTGATATGCGTGCAGGCGATGCAAACATTGCCTTTACAAAACCAATCATGAATAACTCCAAAATTGGGCACTTCCCCCCATCCCGGCAGCTTGGCCTGATCATCCACGCGGTCATCATGCTTGTGCTCGCGGCAATTTCCATATTTGGATTTGTCAATCTTTCGCGTGCGCCGGCAGGGCCGCTGTTTGTGTTGTATCTTCTTATGGCATTGCTCGCCTTCGTTCCCATTCCCTTCCTTGGGTATCGCGCCTACGCCCTGCTGCGCGCAGATTATTATATCGACCGCGACAGCCTGGCGATCCTTTGGGGACTTCGCGTGGAGGACCTTCCACTTACAGATATCGAATGGGTTCGTCCGGCCTCCGATTTGACCAGCCCACTTTTATTGCCACGGCTCAGGCTGCCCGGCGCAGTGCTTGGCACACGCCGCCATCCCGATCTTGGACTTGTCGAGTTCATTGCATCCAGTTCAAGAAGTCTCATTTTGATCGCCACATCGAAACGCATCTTTGCCATCTCACCCAATAACCCGGCCGCTCTTGTCCAAACGTTTGCACGAGCCACGGAAATGGGAAGCCTCACTCGGGCTGAGCCAAAGTCAGTCTATCCGTCCTTTCTTATTACCCAGGCTTGGGAAAGCCCCATCGCCCGTTTCCTTTGGATGAGTGGCATTCTTCTTAATCTCGGTCTCATTGTTTGGGTGGGTATTCTTATTCCTTCGCTTCCAGCAATCCCGTTTGGAACGCCAATTGAAATGGCACCGTCCACGCAGTTAATTTTGCTCCCGCTGGTGAGCGCGGTGCTGTTCGTGATCGGAGTGACGGCCGGTTTATATTTCTATCGCTGGGAAAAACAACGTCCACTGGCGTTCATCATGTGGATATCGAGCATGCTTTGCGCATTATTGTTCCTCCTGGCTGTCTTATTCCTCATCACCACACCGGTCTAAATGCAGATCCTATACGGCTTTATTCTCGCAACTGTCATCGCCTATCTTGCTTACCGTGCTCATAGCCTCAATAAAAGCGGGGCATTTGCTGCCACTTTCATCGGCACCGTCATCTTTGGTCTGGGTGGATGGCAGTGGGCAGCTCTCCTGCTGACGTTCTTCATCACATCATCTGGTTTGAGCCGCGCCTTCAAGAAACGCAAACAGGGCCTCACTGAAAAGTTTTCCAAGGGGCATGAACGCGACGCGGGCCAGGTTTTCGGCAATGGCGGGCTGGCAACGCTCTTCGTGCTGATCCACGCGCTTTATCCGGAATCAATTGTCGGCTGGGTGGGATTCGCCTCATCGCTTGCCGCGGTCAATGCGGATACATGGGCAACTGAGTTGGGAGTCCTGAATCCAACCCCGCCACGCCTGATCACGGATTTGAGAAAGCGCGTCGAAAAAGGGACCTCGGGCGGGATCTCGTTATTTGGGACACTCGCGTCGCTGGTGGGTGCATCCGTGATCGCGCTGCCCGCAGCACTATTTGCTGATAACGGGTCACTCTTTTTACTCATTAGCATTGCCGGGCTGGCTGGCGCGCTTTTTGACTCACTGCTCGGCGCGACCGTACAGGCCATGTACTTCTGCCCCACTGACCAAAAGGAAACCGAGAAGCATCCATTTCACACCTGTGGTACACAGACCATTCACATCCGCGGCTGGAAGTGGCTGGATAACGATTGGGTTAATTTTGCGTGCAGTGCACTCGGCAGTCTTTTAGCCCTGATGGGCGCTTCATTCCTGTGATGGTAACCTCTTTATGATTTATCCGTCGAGACATAAACAGCACACAATGAAGCCCGGAGTTAAGAACGTATGAGCCGCATTTTAGTCCTTGGATATGAACTCCCCAGCATGGCAGAGGCAGCTGTGGAAGCCCGCAGTTATCGGACGTGGCAGTTTGTGGAGCCATTGCTCACGAGCGAACATGAAATTTGCCTGATCGCCAGCCAGCGTAAAAATCAATTGCATGTCCCCTATAATTTGTCATCATCGCTTACCTATCACCGCTTGAACCTGATGGAATTCAACTGGCTCAGTCGGGTGAATGCTATTTGCGATGACTTCAAACCGGATGCCACTTTGGCGATCATGCTCAACAATGGATTACGCGCCACCCGCCTGGCGCACAGGCAACCCTTATGGATCGATCTATATGGTGACAGGGTTTCAGAGGGGCAGGTATCATCTCATGTACGTAAGAGCAACAGGGGTATGAAGATCTTGTTTGAATACCTGAATATCATTCTGCGGAATGCAGATGCCTACTCAACATGCAGCACTCCTCAAAAATTCGCCATGGTGGGACAACTCAGCATGGTATCGCGCCTTAACCGCCATACCATGGGGTACGATTTTGTCCATGCGGTTTTGCCTGGCGCACCGTCCAGGAAGGCACAGACCATGGACACTTTGAAAATACGCGGTGAGACGGTGCCCGAGGATGCTTTTGTGGTGCTGTGGTGTGGAGGCTACAATGTGTGGACCGATGTGGATACACTTTTCGATGCCCTGAATGACGCAATGGAAAAGGATCCACGCATCCACTACGTATCCGCCGGTGCGGGAGTGCAGATGGCGGAAAACAACTCCTATGAGCGTTTCCAGGAGATGATCGCCAAATCGCCGCACTGCGCCCGATTCCACCTGCTTGGATGGCAGCCCAGCTACGTTGTGCCCGGTTTGTACGGCCAGGCAGATGTTGGAGTGAACCTGGATGCGTTCCATTATGAAACCCTGCTGGGAACCCGCACGCGCCTGGTTGAGATGATGCATTATGGCTTACCGGTCATTACCACCCTGGGCTGTGAGCTAAGCCATATTGTTGAAAATCAGGAACTTGGGCTGACATTTCCTATCGGAGATGCAGCAACCTTGTCCAATCACATCCGTGCCATGGCAAGTGATAAATCAATGCAAAAAAAACTTGCAGAGCAAGCTGAAAAATATACCAACGAATACCTTTCCTTCAAAAAGACAACTGAGCCCTTTCTGGAGTGGGTGAAGGAACCAAGGTTCGCCCCGGACCGCGTGGAGAGCAAATCGAAATTTGACATGCATGAATTTGGAAATACTGTGCGTGCTGGATTCAGAAGCCTGCTGTGGAGATTTTGGGCGCTCGAACGCGGCGAGTAATTGCCCGTGTTAGTTACCCATAAATTATTGCTGCAAATAAAAACAGGGACAGCGCGTCATGTGCTGTCCCTGTTTTTATTACCAATTACAAATTACCGTGCCTAATCCCCTTCGCTGCTTGCACTGACCGCTTTCACAGTCTTGCGATTCAGCCATTTCCAAACTGCCCAAAGGATCAACGCAGGCGGCAGGACGATCGGCAGAATGACGACAACCAGCCAGATGAGGAAGTTGGCAATTCCCTGATACAGGACAGTGACCGTGCTCCTGGCTTCCCCAAAGGTCTCACCAGGGTTCCACGGGACGGGCGTGGAAGTCGGGCGGGGAGTCGCGGTCGGAGTGGGGGTCAGGATGGGGAATTCAGGCTCAAAGTTGACGGTGATCGTCGAATAGGCGGAACGGTCATTGAGATAGTTCATACGTCCCTTGATCTGTTCGATTTGGGATTCGATGTTCGCCAGTTCCTGGTTGATACGCAGCGCTTCGTCAATCGTTTTGGCATCTTGCAGAAATTCCTGGATGCGGGCACGCGTGGCCTCGAGATTCACCAGTTGTGATTGCAAGTCCACATATTGTTCGGTGACATCGTCGCCCGCGGCAGTCTCGTCTACCACACGGACAGCCAGTCCGCGCAGGCGGCTGAGGGCTTTCTCAAACTCATCCACAGGGACACCAATGGTAACGGCAGCATACTTCAAGCTGTTGCCATAATAATCCTGATACCAGACACGCGAGCTGACGATGTATCCGCCCGCATCACCGATGATCTGAGTGGCGCGGTCAATCGCCACATCGGTATCCTTCACCATCAGGCGGACATCCGCATTTTTGACAATCATACGGTTGGAACGTTCAATGACTGTTAAATCCCCCGATGAATTGGCGATCTCGTACACCGCAGCAGTAGCCAGCGGAGCAATTGCCCTTGCATCATCGGTTTGATCCTGTCCCATGGACTTCTCTTCAGGAGCGCCCGGCTCGGCAAACACATCATATTCAGCGGCAGGAGCTTCCGTTGCGGCGGCTGGCTCGTTGGAAAAAGTGACAGGCGATTCGGTGGCAGCCGCACCTCCACACGCGGCGAGAACCAGCATTGCAACGACAGGCAACATGAACAGACCGGATCGGGATTTCATTTTATCCTCCGTGGTGAAAAATAGATTTTTATTCGGCGTTAATCGAATGACGATGAGAAAAAATTAAAGTTCCCCAAAGGCTTGACCATGCACGATGGACGATGGCAAACATAAAGGCAGTGAATGCCAGATCCATTCACTGCCCATGGTCAATCATATATTGTTTATGTCTTTGCTTCAAGACCACTTCTGCTTCCAGATATTCGATGGGAGCAGTGGATTTTATGTGGACGCTTCAACAGAAAACGTGGCATCCTGTGCCCAGCCGTTGTTCACAGACCCGATGACCAGTTTTGCCAGATCGGCGGGATAAATATTTTCATGGAGCAATAATTCATTGATAGCCATCCAGATCGGGATGTAAACCCCTTCTTCCGGGTTATCAGGATCTGCATCTGTATATTCCTCGCCTGTGCCTGTCCCAAACTCACCGCCAACCTGGTCGACTAGAAAATAAACCTGCCTGCTTTTCTGCCCAAGCTGGACCTCAATAACCTTTTGCCGGATGACAACTTCAATACCCAGCTCTTCCCTTGTTTCGCGAATGGCGGCTTGCTCCGCTGACTCACCCGCATCCACGCCGCCGCCCGGGAAAACGAAATAGTCCAGCCCGCCGCGGTGACGTTCGATCAACGCGACTTTATCACCTTTGATCAGCACAATTCCAGCTCGAACTCTCATGGTGTTCCTCCCAACTCAAAGAATTTAATGGATACGATCCATATAGGACAGCGCGGAAAACAGGACAGTGGTCATCAATGCATGAGGAAATTCACCGCGCCTCGCCATTTCGATCAACTCATCCAGTGGCACCCGATGAACTTCAATATCTTCGCCAGCATCAAGATTTTGCCCGCTCACTCTTTCAGCATCACGAGCCAGAAAACAATGTAATATATTGGTCTGGAGAACAGGGTTTGGATAGAATTTTCCTATCTGAATCATATTGGAAGATACATAACCTGTCTCCTCCAATAATTCACGTCTGGCTCCGTCCAGGGGGTCTTCACCATCTTCCACAACTCCACCGGGGAATTCCAATAACGCATCACACACTCCATGGCGATATTGTTTTACCAGGACAACTTCACCGTCCTTCGTTAATGCCAAAACGTTTGCCCAGGATCGAAATTCAAAGATCGTCGCGTCCAACAAATTTCCATTGGATAGTTCGCATTTATCGATCCGAAATCTTGGGCGGAAGTAACTTGTCTCTAAGACTTTCCAGGGCTTGATGGGCATCAGGCATCCTCTGTTTCTTTCGCCAGGCGGTTGATTTCATCGAGTGGTGCGGCTCTAGCCTTTTCAAGCCGCTCAAAGCGTTTGGTGAACTGGCTCATGGCGTAGCTAATAAAGTCATCCTCCCCATCCTTGAGAGTCGACCAATCCACTTTATCCAGTGAAAGATCAATATCAGATGGATTCCAGATACCCGGGCGCTTTGCTTTTTCATACAGGCGCATGGGAGGCAGGTCGCGGTTGAGTCCGCGGGTTGTCGTGACAAAGGATTGGTGCATGGCTCCCTCCTGGGATATGTAACAAATTCTATCATGCAGACCTGGTGATTACCCACATCTTTGCGTTGCCTAATTCGGCGGGCTGAAGCCCTGCCTCAGCTCGTGAAAGTCGGATAAATCCGACTGGTTGCGCCAGCCCGGAGGGCTTCCATGTACTGAGCAGGTGGCTTTAGCCCCGCGATTCCGAGTTGTGGGTAATCACCAGTGCAGACCTATTGACTTTTGATTCCGAAAGTTGTAATATGTCGTTAGACGACATATTACACAAAAGGATCTTGTTCCCAGCCATGAAAAATCAGTCCACCTCGCCTCTGACGGAAGCCACGTTCTTTATCCTCCTGAGCCTGTCTCCTGCACCCAAACATGGATACGCCATCATGAAGGAGGTCAGGGAAATCAGCGGCGGGCGGATCGTTTTCAGCACCGGAACGTTATACGGGGCGTTGAGGCGCCTGCTCGAACAAGGCTGGATCAAACGCGTGAGCGATCCGGAACCGAATCCCACCGACCGGGAGCGGAAGACATACACCCTGACCGATAAGGGACGCAAAGTGGTCAACAAAGAAACGGAGCGCTTGAGGGCCCTGCTCCGCACCGCTGAACAGCGCACATCCGAGAGTCCATTATGAACTTCCTGACGCAGCTTCTTGTCAGTGTCTATTCGCGAATGCTGAATCTGTATCCAGGCAGGTTCCGGGAGGAATTTGCCGATGAGATGCAAGTTGTGTTCAGGGATTCAGTGAACGAAACAGCCAGAGACGGCATCCTTCGGCTGGTGATCCTCTGCTTGAGAGAATTAGGCGGACTGCCGTTCAACATCCTGCGGGAATTTTGGCATGAGCTCGGGAGAAAGGAAACGGTCATGGTCACGAACGAAAAAGTAGAACAGGATCTATCGAACAGTGTCAGGTCTAGCCACTGGGAAGCATTCTTGAGCGCGTTACCATTCGCGGTATTCGGGGTCGCTTGCATAATCAACAAGGTTAGAGTCCCATGGCCCATCGGCATATATGTTTTTCTGACATTCTATTGTCTTGTCCTTCTTGGACTTTTGATCGGACTGGTAAAAGCGTTCCCGCGTTGGGCATACAGCTACCTGGGTGGGTCATTGGTCTTTGCATGGTGGTGGACGTCCATGCAGACAAGGGGACTCAAACTATTTGGATACACCTTTGGCAACGAAGCCTGGGGCTGGCGAGCCTGGGCTCCGCTCTTTATCACAGTCGGAGTTGCCATCCTTTTGACCCGCTCCATTCGTCCCCTCCGGGAATTGGTTTTCGGTATCTGGCAGGATTGGACGTTTCTATCTCTGGTAACGTATTCCTTGATTGGGTTCATGATGCTGTTATATGATGAAGTTCGTTCCCCCTACACGATCGCTTTCATGACCGCCTCCACACTGGTCGTCTGCGCCAGCGCATGGATTTTCATGAGGATTGAAAGTCACTTACATCGTTTAGGAATCCTGCTGGGGGGCTTCTTTGGCAGTCTTATCATTGACCGCATCTGCGCCACCACCTGGGATCTCTACACTTATAATGAATTGCCGGCCCAACCAACCATGCCCTGGTACAACTCTCTTCCGGAGATAATCTTTTACACTGTCCTGTGGAGCCCAATTATATGGCTGCCCGCTCTGGTTGGTTTATTTAAGACCACCTTCAATAAAGAACCGACATCCTGATGCGTCTCAGGGAGCATCTTTTTCAATTTTTGAGACCAGGCGTTTGAACTGTTGGATCAATGGCGTAATGGGCGGGCTGATATTTTCCGGGATCTCATGCGCGGAGAACCAGCGCCATTCGGTATGTTCATCGTTGAGCTTTACTTCGCCGTGCCAATGATATGATACATAAATAACGCTGACATTATAAGCTTCATCCCCATTTGGATACTTGTAGTAAAGCTCTGGTCCGGAGAATACACCGAACAGTGACATCTCGCAGATTTCGAGATTGGTTTCTTCAAGCGTCTCGCGTTTGGCTGCGTCTTCCACTACTTCACCAGGCTCCGTCGCGCCGCCAGGCAGACCCCACCATCCATTGTCGGAGCGTTTCATCATGAGCAAATGGTGCTGTTCATCAAGAACAAGGATCGCCGCCCCGACCATCAGGATGGGACGGTGCCCGATCAATTCGCGAAGTTGGAGGATGTAATCCATTTAGCCAAACTTGATGGCTTCCTGCTTTCTCAACGATTCCACCGCCGCAAACGTGGACCTGGTGACGCCAATCAATTGCTCATAAGGGATAGGCGGTTCGCCGCCCTCACGTATAGATTTCGCAAAGACTTTCCATTCGTCCACCCAGCCTTTGTTCTGTGCGCCGCGCACTTCCTTCTTCCTGCCGTCTTTCACAGTCTGCAAAGAGACAAAATCATCCAGCACCGCGATCTGCCCGCCGCAGAAGACTTCGACGCGCTCCTTGGGGAAGGATTTATCGCCGTTGGCGAGATAGTCCACGATGCCGATGGAGCCATCCGGGAACGTAAAGGTCATGGAGACGTTGTCTTCGCGGTATTTGCCCTTCGACACGCTCAGGGCGGCGCCATTATCAGGCAGCGCGTGCGCAGTAACAGAAACAGGAACTGCACCAACGAGGAACGTGATGATATCCACGAAGTGACAGCCTTCGCCAATGATGCGTCCGCCGCCCACTCCAGGATCTTGAGTCCAGTGGTTGAGGGGAATCGCTCCGGCGTTGACACGGTAATGGACATGCATGGGTTCAGTGCGATCAAAGAAGAAAGAGGAAAGAGATTGTGCGAACGGGGAGAAACGTCTGTTAAAGCCAGTGAGCAGTAAACAGTGATCAGTTTTTTGTAACTGCCTACTGATTACTGACAACTGTTCACTATTAATTGCCAGCGGCTTCTCAACAAAAACATGTTTCCCTGCCTTCAATGCTTTGACTACCAGTTCGGCGTGTCTATCGTGACGCGTGAGGATGGCAACGGTATTAATGTTCGGGTCGTTGATGATTTCGTCGTCATCAGATGTGGCATATTGAAAGCCAAATTTTTTGCCAGAATGCTGGGCGTGCAGTCCGCCTGAGGAGGCGATGCCCACAAGTGCGATGTCACCTGCTCTTTTGATGGAGGGTAGCAGAACAGAGTTGGCGAAGAGTCCCGCACCTAGTACACCGAGCGTTACCATGTTCGAATGTTTGAACATTTGAACGTTAAATCGTACAACTTTCGAGTCTTCCAGGTTTTCAACGTTTTTTGGGTAGGTTAACAGCACTCCCAAAAACGGTTCTTTCCTCTTCCCCGTAATCACTTCATATGCCTGTGTAGCTTCGCCAATATCAAAGCGATGTGTGATCAGCGGTTTAACCTGCAACTGACCTTTTGACAGTAAATCCACAATGGCTTCGAAGTTGCGTCCTTCCGTCCAGCGGACATAGCCGAGCGGATAATCGCTGCCCTGCTCTTCATAGGCCAGGTCATACCGGCCGGGTCCATAGGAACGCGAGTTGATAAAGGAGATTTCCTTTTCGTAGTAGACCTTGCGCGGAAAGGTCAGACCCACGGCACCTGTGGCAACGACGCGGGCACGGTCCCGGGCGATGACTCCTGCCAGCTCGACAGGATCGTTGGAGAGTGTATCGGCGCAGATCAGGATGGCGTCGAAGCCGCGGTTGGCAGTGAACGCAACAGACGAGTCAACGGCCTGGTCACGGCGAACAGCTTGAAGTCCAAGAGAGGCTGCGAGCGTAATGCGCGCGGGGTCCACGTCAATGCCGAGGACGTGACATCCTGCAGCAGCCGCGATCTGAGCTGTCAATAATCCCAACAGCCCCATCCCAATGACTGCAACATTTTCACCGATCTGCGTCTCTGCCAGCCGAAATCCGTGCAGCGAGATCGCGCCGAGCGTGGTGAACGCGGCAGATTCGAAATCCACATTTTTCGGAAGAGGCGTCAACAAATTTCGCGGCACAACATTGTATTCCGCGTGGACAGCATATCCCCCGCCCGCACACGCCACCCGCTGGCCCTCCTTAAACCCTGACATATTTTTTCCAAGCGCAATGATCGTACCTGCCGAGGAATAGCCAAGCGCCATCGGCTGATCGAGACGATTGAAGGCGGCCTGGACGGTATTGACCATCCCTTCACGGCGAGCTTTATCAATCACCTGTTTGACAAGATCAGGACGTGAACGCGCCTTGCCAATCAGGCTTTTCTCGGCGAATTCGACGACCATACGCTCTGTTCCCGCAGAGACGAGGCTTGCTTCCGTTTTGACAAGCGCCTGCCCCTCGCGCGGAGTCGGCACGGGCACATCTTCGACAATGGATTTCCCGGTTTTGACGTTTTGAAGGAGTTGTTTCATTGTATTTTCATCCTAAGAGGCCGATTGAGTATACCTTAAGAAGCCCGGATGATATAATTTGTGCAATCTTATACTATCTCACCCTGAGGGAGCGCGTTTGGCGAACGAAGGGTCTCCACAGCGTAATCATGGAGATTCCTTGCTCCTGAATAACAGGGGAAATCCAAGGAGCTGCCTGTGTCTGATCCCCGTGTTGAAAAATTTGCAAAAGTTTTGGTCGAACATTCCACCTGCATTGTACCTGGCGACCGCGTCCTGATCGAAGCGACAACCGCCGCTGAGCCGCTCGTTCGTGAGCTTTACATCCAGATCATGGAAAAGGGCGGACATCCGCATCCGATGATTGCCTTTCCTGGCATGATGCCATTCAGCCAGGATGAGATGTACCTGACGTATGCAAAAGAGACACAGCTCGATTTTGTCCCCACATTCTATAAAACTGCATATGACCAGTTCGAGAGCCGAATCCGCGTCCATTCAGCGACCAATACACGCGGCACCACAAATATTGACCCGCTCAAAGCACAGCGACGCGGCAAGGCGCTCAGCACGATCACCGAATCACAGATCCGGCGCGGCGCCGAGGGGAAGTTCAAATGGGTCACCACCCTCTACCCCACGGATGGATATGCCCAGGATGCAGGCATGAGTCTGAAGGAATACGAAGATTTCGTCTTCAATGCGGTCCACGCCCACGAAGAGGATCCTATTGCGTATTGGAACAGTACTGCAGCCGGGCAGCAAAAAGCGATCGACTGGCTGGCTGGCAAAAGCCAGGTTGTGATGCGTGGCCCCAACGTTGACTTGACGCTTTCGATCAAGGGGCGCAGGTTCATGAATTCGACGGGTACGTATAACATGCCGGACGGGGAGATCTTCACGGGCCCGGTCGAGGACTCGGTCAATGGCTGGGTGAGATTTACCTATCCTGCCATTTATGGTGGAGTGGCTGTCGAAGGCGCGGAACTGACATTTGTCCGCGGCCGCGTGGAAGTGGCGAAGGCTGAAAAGAATCAGGAATACCTGATCAAGATGCTCGAGAGCGACTCGGGTTCACGCTTTCTTGGTGAATATGCGATCGGCACGAACTTTGACATCAACAAGTTCACAGGCAACATCCTGTTCGATGAAAAGATCGGCGGGACCTTCCACATGGCGCTTGGCGCGGGTTACCCCGAAACGGGATCGCACAACAAGTCCGCGATCCATTGGGATATGATCTGTGACCTGCGGACCGAGTCAGAAATCCTTGTAGATGGAGATCTGTTTTACAAGAACGGACAGTTTGTATTCGGGGGCAAGTAGCCAAGCCAGGTAAACACTTCGAAAGAGAGAGCCTCCCGAAAAATTTGGGAGGCTCTTTTGTTTACTTCCTGCTAATAGAAACCCCTGATTACCTTATAGAATGGTTTGGGACGCAGAAAAACGCTGATTTTCGCTGATTCAAAAAGGGAAATCTGCGTTTTCAGCGTGAATCAGCGTCCCGATTTTG
The DNA here is from genome assembly GCA_039932795.1 of Chloroflexota bacterium. Classification (GTDB taxonomy): domain Bacteria; phylum Chloroflexota; class Anaerolineae; order Anaerolineales; family Villigracilaceae; genus Defluviilinea. The sequence continues at coordinate 31,093 of JBDTPH010000257.1, read as the reverse complement.
AAAGTGTAAGGTAATCAATAAAAACCCACTGATTGATCCACGCTGCGCCCATATTCGTGAATTCCCCCACGCACATTGAAGACATTTTTCCAGCCCTGCTGGGCAAGCCAGGCTGTGACCTGCGCGCTGCGGCTGCCGTGATGACAGAGCACATAAATGGTGGCATCCTGCAACTTTGCCGTGTCCGACAAAGCCTGGATGCCTTCGCGCGCGAGTCGGCTCATCGGCATGACGTCCAGCCTGCTGTCGGTTAATTTGGCGTAGCCCAACTCATGGGGTTCGCGCACGTCCAGCAGGATGAATTGATCGTCGGATTTTAATTTTTCAGAAAGTTCGGTAACAGTAATTTCAGGAAGCATAACGCTCCAGGCGGCGTCCTCGCCGCCGGGGACGGCGACGAGCGCAATAAGTTTACTTCAAAGCCTTTACATACAACCGTTCCACATATTCCTTGACCATCCGGCGGGTGGAGAATTGCGGAATATTTGTTTTCATCGAATCTTTGATGCGGGCGATCCACTCGTGGGAGATCTCCTTGGGGTCGCGTTCGTAATATAACGGGATGATCTCATTTTCCAGCGTACCATACAGGCTTTCAGCGTCCTGCGCATCCTGGATGGTTTGCGATTCCAGTTGTCTGTCCTCGCCAATGGACCATCCATTGTGACCATTGTATGCTTCACGCCACCAGCCATCCAGTACGGAGAAGTTCAACGCGCCGTTGAGCGCGGCCTTCATCCCAGATGTACCACTTGCCTCCAGTGGACGACGCGGTGTATTCATCCACACATCCACGCCCTGGACGAGATAACGCGCCAGGTTCATTTCGTAATCCTCAACGAAGACCATACGCCCTCCCGTTTCGGCGCGCTTGACCTGGCGGTAGACCTGCTGGATCAACTGCTTGCCAGGCTCATCAGCGGGATGTGCCTTGCCTGCAAAGATGATCTGCACGGGCATGTTGGGACGGTTGATGATATCCAGCAATCTTTCCACGTCGGACAAAACGAGACTTGCCCGTTTATAGGTCGCAAAGCGACGCGCAAAGCCGATCGTCAAGGCGTAGGGATTGATCAGGACACCCGATGACACAACCTGCACAGGGTGGAATCCGCCCACCGTCCAGCGCTCGCGGACGCGCTCACGCATGTAGAACGCGAGCTTGCGTTTAAGGTGAAGCCGAACCGCCCAGAGTTCATCATCGGGGATGGAATCGATCTTCGACCACAGCTCAGGCTCATCGAGATGATCGCCCCAGTCGTCGCCCAAATATTCAGCGAACAAGTTGGTCAAACGGCGTGCCATCCAGTTCGATACATGGACACCGTTGGTCACATGCGTGATCGGCACATCGTCCACTTCTCTATCCTTCCACAGGAATTGCCACATCTTGCGTGAAACATGTCCATGCAGCTCGGAGACGGCGTTCCGTCCATTTGCATTACGCAGTGCCAGAATGCCCATGCTGAACGTTTCGCCCTGCGGTTGCTGGTGGCGTGCAATATCGAAGAACTGGTCACGTGTCAGTTTGAGTTGCGGCCAGAATGCCGCGAGATATTTTTCAATCAACCACAGTGGGAATTCATCGTTCCCCGCGGCGACAGGTGTATGCGTAGTGAAGACATTTTGTCCACGCGATTTTTCGATGGCCTGTTCAAAGGGTTCGCCGCCGTTGACAAATTCGCGGGCACGTTCAAGAGTCAGGAACGCGGCGTGACCTTCATTCATGTGCCAGACAGACGGGTTATATCCCAACGCACGCAGGGCGCGGACGCCACCCACACCCAGCAGGAGTTCCTGCATCACGCGCCGGTCAAGATCAGACCAATACAGACGCGCAGTCAATTGTTTATCGAAATCAGTATTCGGGTCCAGGTTGGAATCGAGCAGATAGAGTGGAACGCGTCCCACGCGGATTTCCCAAAGGCCAAGACTCACCGTGCGGTCCGGAAATTCCACTTCCACACATGTCCGTTCGCCAGAGTCATCCACCACGGGCAGGACGGGCAGATTACTAAAATCCAGTGTGTTGTTGATGGCTTCCTGCCAGCCATCTTCCGTGATGCGCTGTGAGAAGTAACCCTGCGCGTACATGAAACCAACACCTGTGAGCGGAAGGCCAAGATCGCTTGCCTCTTTCAAATGATCGCCTGCCAGCACACCGAGACCGCCCGAGTAAATCGGCAGCGTTTCGTGCAGGCCAAATTCCATCGAAAAATACGCGATGGGCCTGCCATCCAATTCGGGGTGAGCCTGGCTTGTCCATGTTTCGGTTTCATTCATATAGGAATCGAAACTGGAAAACACACGGTCAAAAAGTGCAAGATATTCCTTGTCCTTCGCGGCCTGCTTTAAACGAGGGCGACTGATTTCACGCAGGAGGCGAATCGGATTATGGCCGATCCGTTCCCACAGTTCGTAATCAAGACGGCCAAACACGCGCGCGGCTTCCGGTTGCCACGTCCACCATAGGTTGTAAGCCAGCTGGCTGAGACGGGTGAGACGTTTTGGTAGATCAAATCCATCGGGTAATTTTGAGCGAAATGTGTTCATAAGTTATGTAATCATACCAAATTTTTAGGATTCAACGAGCAGACGCGGGGACACCAGGGTCATTAATTTCAGGCATTTATGCCTCGTTGCAAAGAATGGATTGGGATTAGAATTGACTCATGGCACATGTCCAGCTCTTTATCACCTGTCTTATCGATTCCTTCTACCCGCAAACGGGTGAGGCAGTCGTGGACATTTTTCGCCGCCTTGGCGTGAGTGTGGATTTTGCTCCCGACCAGACCTGTTGTGGGCAACCGAACTTTAACGCGGGCCTGCGTGCCGAAGCGCGTCCGATTGCACAACATACCCTGCGCGTGTTTGAAAAAACAGACGGGGATATTGTCACGCCATCGGGTTCGTGTGCGCATATGTTCAAGCATGGCTATTTGGAATTATTTGAGGACGACCCAGTCTGGCTTCCACGCGCACAGGCATTTGCAAAGCGCGTCTACGAATTTTCAGAATATCTTGTGGACAGACTGGAAGTTACAGATATCGGCGCGCATTGGGACGGGATGCTCACCTTTCATCCATCCTGTCACACCCTGCGCGGCATGAACATTGACCGTCAACCGCGCGCGTTGCTGGCAAACGTCCACGGCGCGCAGATGGTGGAGCTGTCTCACGGCGAGGAATGTTGTGGCTTTGGCGGTATTTTTTCGCTGGAACATCCTGAACTCTCAGCCGAATGGTTGAAGAGAAAAGTGACCAATCTCGAAAGTACTCACTCCCCCACGTTGGTCGTCACCGATGCGGGTTGTCTCATGCATATTGCGGGTGGGCTGCATAGACAGAATAAAGCCCAAAAAGTATTGCATATCGCTGAAATACTGAATTCCCGATGAAGGATATTGCGGTCATACACTTCATCAAAGTAGGCAATGGACGTCTTGCACTATTCCACCGTCCACGCAATGTCGATTTTCCATCGATGCGTGAGATGGGCTGTACTCATATCATCACTTTGCTCAAGGAAAGCGAGGGGGCGGAACGCTATGGCAATATGACCAAAAATGCAGGCATGGAGTGGATCTGGCTGCCCATCCCGAACGGGAAATATCCGGAAGGCGATGTGCACGAACGGCTCCTCCAGGCCATGCCCGGGCTTTCACAACTGCTTGACGATGGCAGGTCCATTCTGATCCATTGCTCGGCAGGCATTCACCGCACAGGCACGGTCGCCTATGGTCTCCTGCGATGGCGCGGCATGAATCGAAAGCAGGCAGTTGAAGTCATCAGCCGTACACGCAGGGAAACCGCCGAAGGTATGATGGAGAAACGAATGCGATGGGGCGATGAAAATGCAGGCCCCATACGTCAACAGGATACAGATACAACATGGGTACATTCCGTCAAAGAATTCGTCAATCAATTGAAAATGAAACTCTTCAAACAGCATTAGATAACAATGCTGAACGCCGACTCAAAGGGCGGGCACTGGCCTTCGAATCCATTCCCGATTGGCGCGCGAGACGCAAACGCGCACACGCGATCCGCGCAGATGTCATTGAGAATCTTGAAGCGTACCTTGCACAATTCATAGCGAAGAACGAAGAGAACGGCGTCATCGTCCACTGTGCGAAAGATGCGGCAGAGGCGATTCAGATCACCTTGAACATCGTAAACGATGTACCACAAAGAACACCAAGGAACACCAAGGCGTCCTTTGTGAACCTTAGTGACCTTAGTGGTGAAAAAGTATTGATCGCCAAATCCAAAAGCATGGTCTCGGAAGAGATCAACCTCAACCATGCGCTCGAGGCCGCGGGCATTCAGGTCGTCGAAACAGATCTTGGTGAATACATTGTGCAACTGCGCCATGAACGGCCCAGTCACATCATTACACCCGCCGCGCATCTGCGCAAGGAACAGGTCGCACAACTCTTTCATGAAAAGCTCGGCATCCCCTACACAACAGACATTCCCACGCTGACGGCCACCGCACGCAATGTTTTGCGTGACGTTTTTCTCAGCGCGGATATCGGCCTAAGCGGGGTCAACTTCGGTGTGGTAGAAACGGGCGCACTCTGTATCATTACGAACGAAGGTAATGGACGAATGGTCACTACAATTCCCAACGTGCACATCGCGCTGATGGGAATGGAACGTATCGTCCCGAACCTTGATGACCTCACATTGCTGCTGTCTCTGCTGCCGCGCTCCGCAACGGGACAAAAGTTAACTGTGTACACGCAACTGCTTCGCAAGCCACTTGTAGGTCAAACGCGTCATCTCATCATCCTCGACAACGGGCGCATGCGCCTGCGAAACTCTCCGCTCAAAGAATCGCTTTACTGCATCCGCTGTGGCGCGTGCCTCAACGCCTGTCCCGTATTTCGGGAACTCAGCGGCCATGCCTACATCGGCGAAGATGGATCCATCGCACCCTACCCCGGTCCGATCGGATCAATCATCTCACCGGGCTTGCTGGGCGAAAACTTTGTACAACTTGCGCAGGCTTCATCACTATGTGGCGCGTGCAAGGATGTCTGTCCTGTTGATATTGATCTGCCAAAGATGTTGACCCGTGTACGTGCAGGCATGTCATCCTCCCCTATTGAGAAAAGGGTTAGGAGTGAGGCAGGAGCCGGCCTCTCTTTCAGAGCAAAATTCATCTTGCGGATGTACAGCCACATCGCGCGCAGCCCGCGCCTGTTCACCATTTCACAAAAATTCGCGGCACTGGGAAGTTTCATCTTCGCACCGCGCTCCCAATGGATGCGTCTCCCGGCGCTGACAGGCTGGGGCTACAGCAAGGACTTCCCGCGCTTCGCAGGGAAAACATTTCGGGAGAGGTTTCGCCACGCAGCCACGCAGGGCACTGAAACCTTTGAGAAGAAAAAGGAAGACTCATCACAAGTCGTTCCAATCCCTCAGCGCGACATAGATCTTGTAGAACAGTTTACGCGTGAATTGACTGTGCTCGGCGGACAAGTGCATCAAACAAATCATGCCACGCAAGAGATCATTGAATTCCTGAAATCACGCGACATCGACAAAATCCATCTCGAACCGGGCACATTGGATGAATGGCTTTTACAGGATGCTGGCATCAACTTCACACACGAGCCTGACCCTGCGATCCTGGCAGGGGTGACAAAGGCCATTTGTGGGCTGGCAGACACCGGGTCCGTGTTGGAAGCGGACGGAGAGGGCAGTCCATTACATGCATCCCTGCTGCCAGAAATCCATATCGCGGTGTTAAATCGATCCGACCTCCTGCCTTCCCTGCCCGATGCCATGGAGCTGGTCAAAGAGAAACGGGCGGCAGTCTTCATCACGGGTCCTTCGCGCACCGCAGATATTGAAATGACTCTGACGATTGGCGTCCACGGACCCAAGGAAATCGTGGTCTTTCTGAGGGAATGATAAAATTCCCGTGATGGAACATCGAATGAGATTTATTCAGGCACAAAAGCGGCTTGCTATTTATTTATTGTTCTTATCCCTGGCCGGCATGCTGCTGGTTTTTTTGGTCACCCATAAATTCGGCCCAGGGATTTCCACAGATGGAGCCAGGTATTTATCGACTGCACAGAATTTGATCGAAGGCCGCGGCTTTTACGATTATCTGAATAATCCATTGACCCAGTTCCCACCTCTCTATTCAGTCATCATTGCAGGCATCAGCCTGCTCACCGCTGTTGACGTGTTTATAGTTGCGCAATATCTCAACATCCTAACCTTTGGGCTGGTGATCTGGCTGGCGGGATATTTCTTTTACAGGATCTTTCCAAACGAACCCTTGTATTCCTATTTTGGAAGCGCTGTCTTTGCAACCTCTCTCTCGCTTATCATCATGGCTTCGAATATCCTATCGGATCTATTATTCCTTGCCTTCACGCTTGGGTTTCTGAGCGTAGCAACGGATATCCTTGAAACAGGTGCGACGAAAAATATTGTTTTGCTCGGGTTGATTGCCGGGCTTTCTCCGTTTCAAAGATACGCCGGGCTTGCATTGGTTTTTACAGGGGTATTCCTGCTGCTTTTTTTCTTCACAAAGAATCGTCTGAAGGGTATTTTGCTGGCCGGGGTATTCGGCCTGCTCACGGGTCTCCCCATTGTGCTATGGGTGATATTCCACAACTACCTACGAACAGGAATCCTATTTGGTGTACGCATGCCTCCTGTCTATTTGGGCAACCTGCAAGTCACCATAGAAAAGGCTGTTCATTGGTTCGTGCCGCTCACGGTGACCAGCATCATCCCATTGTGGGTAATTGTCATCGTGAGCCTGTTACTTGTGGTTACAGGCAACCGCCTTGTGGATTGGAGACGCTGGATCAATACCCTCATTACCCCTCATTTCCTTCCAAGTCTTGTCTTTTTCATTCTGTATCTTTGTGTGCTGGTGTTCAACGTGAGTTATTTTGAGGTGAGATATCTTTATATGGATCGTATCCATATTGTGATCCTGCCTGCGCTCCTGGCATTGATCTTTGTGACTATACGAGGGTTGACACCAGTTTATTTGCGCAGCATTTCCACCCGAAAATTGGAGATCCTTTCAGTCATCCTTTTTTTAACCTGGCTCACATTCCCGGTCTATAACATTCAAAAATACATGCGAAAAGCGTACTCTCAGGGTGAAACCAGCGAGTTCAATTTGTACAACATCCCTGTATTGAGAGAATCTGGGATCAGAGAATTCTTTTCTCAACCCTTTGACCCGAACCTGAAAGTATATAGCAATTACGAAGCCGCAGCATGGTTTATCACACGGCAACCCATCACGAAACTACCGCATGGGGGAGTCCGCGAGAAAAGAGTCAAGGCGGACGAGGTCCTGAAGGACTTTCCGGCCTGGCCTGGAACAGATGGACATGGGTATGTGGTATGGATCAAGGCGCTGTCTTTCAAACCATATGTGCTCCAGCCTGAGCAATTGACCGGAAGAGCTGATTTCCAGTTAATCCATTCAAGCAAGGGTGGAGATATTTATCTGCTCACCCCGAAATAGATCTCTCGCTGTCAACGGGCAACTACCATCGAGATACAAAACGGTTTGATTGACGTTTCAGTAACGCAATGATACAATCTCGCCGCTTTGAAACGCCCCCATCGTCTAGAGGCCCAGGACGGGGCCCTCTCAAGGCCCAAACTGGGGTTCGAATCCCCATGGGGGCACAAACAGAGTCACCTTGAAGGTGGCTCTTCTTTTTACACAGGTGTCCCATGGAGGAAGTTTTTTAGAGAAAAAAGACATGCTTTCCAGCATGTCTTTTTATTAGACGTTATCGGAAATAACATACAAGCACCGTCCCGAAGGGTTTATTTCGAGCAATTTGAACGCCCAACAACAACCTTCGGGACGTTTTTTCTAATTACCGATAAAGTCTATTATTCCGACCTTCTAAAAAACTTTTATTACGCATTTAGATGATAGGTGTGATACGCATTCTGGCAGGGATTACCCCATGCAATGTGCATCTCCCGTGAGGTCAGATCAATGACCAGGGCCGAGATCGTGTTCTCCCGGTCAAGTGGATCGATCCCTGCGATGTTGTGGTTGCAGATCGAGTTTGGCAGATTGACATGATCCTTCTGGATCGCCTGCAGGGATTTGATATTGTGCGTGGAGTTCTGCCTCAGCAAGCGGTTGGCACGGAAATAGCGCACTCGTGAAGAGATCAACTCTTCCGGCTCATTTTCGATCTCCTTCATCGTCTGACTCAAGTAATGATTAGTGTGGACCATATATCCGTCTGTGCCATGCAAAATTTCGAATTTGCGTGAGGAAACCTCCACTGAATAAATTTCTCCACTTTCGTGGACGAGCAGGTGGTTATATCCCGCGGCTCGATGCGAGATGAGCGTACGCCCGATTGCCCCCGAGAGGCGGCGTGACGCCAGAACCGCACGTGCAACTACCAGGCGCGGGATACCAATGCGTGAGTCGTTCGGATACACTGAATCAATTAGCTGGGCAATACCGTACGCATTGAATCCCACGTTCGGCAGGAGGCCGCCATAGGTCATCGCGAGAAACGGAGGTTCGTCGTTCGGCTTGGCAGAAATGACGTATACATCACCTTCATCCTCGGGTATCCAATCCTCATTATGCGCGGCAAGAACATGTCCATCTGCGGTGCGCTCTTCGTTAACCGCGAAACTTGTACAACGTGTCAGATGGAGCGCATCCATCGTTACCGCTTCCATCGCGTTGAGCACCATCACATCATCAAACGTCACATTTGCGCCATCTGCAATGCCGCGCATTTCTTCGATATACTGCGGATAACGCTCCTCAGCAAAAGGCAGATATTTACGGGACTGGATTTTTGCACCATCCCAGGTCAATTCAAGTGTCGAATACGATTGCTCGATCAGCAGGTATGCATTGTCGATGCTGTGCCGCACCTGCTCGCGGCGCGACTCCCCGATCTGACATCCCATTTCACGATGTGTTCCATAGACTTCCACAAGCGGAGGTGGCGAGTTATGAATAATAGTGTTGGGAATGGGTGTTTCTCTTAATGCCATACATCCTCCAAAAAAATAATCCGCCCCGTTGTTTGCTCGGGGCGGATAAATTATAACATTCGGGATTTAAGGCTGGGACGCGGGAGGCGGCGGGCCAGGGTCTGTCGGTGGAGTGTAAACGGTCAACGCAGGAGTTTGAACCGGTCGCGCTCCGAACCGCGTGATCACCACTGCTCCGATTGCCAGCAGACCCACCAGGGCAGGCAGGATCCACGTCAAGCAAGCCATGAACGGTATCAGATTATCGAGGGATTGCACTGACGCAACCAGGAAGACGAGAACGAATGTGCCCAGACCTGTCGTAATAACTGGAGCCCAATCCTGGCGGAGTGCCCGTGCAAATCGATCTCCAATCTCCTGACCCATGGAAATTACACCGAATAGCCAGGCAAATGCCAGCGGTATCAAGCCAAGTCCCACGACTGGCAAAAGGATAAGTGTGAAGGCGGCTATGATCATCACCACGATGGTTAGCAGGCCTATACTGGAGGTCATCAATGGCTGGGTAACGATCGCCTGTGAAACCCGGTCCAGGCGCTCCTGGAAAAATAACGCAGCAAGAATTCCAAGGAAAGAAACGATCAGCGCGGAACCAAATACCCGCCCAAACTCCCAAAACGGATTGAAGCCTACGTTGATCTCGTTCGGGATATGAACATTGGGCACATCGATATCGGGAGGAACGCGTCCATTGGGAAGATCGATTTCAGGTGCTACATTATTGAGGACCTCGCCTTCAACAACTGAACCTTCGGCGCGTTCGACCTGCCCGCCAATGGTAACCACGTCACCATTAACTACAGATTTCTCATCCAGTTGCACCTGTCCACCGATGATCACAACATCCCCATTTACATTACCATCGCTGACAACAGTTCCACCGAAAACAACAAGGTTTCCATTCAGTTCTGTGTCATCTTCCAGGGTCACATTACCGCCAAAAACAACAAGGTCACCGGAGAAACTATCGCCACTTTCCAATGTGAAGTTACTGCCAAAAATGACACGGCCACCATTATCAGGCCCTGATCCCTGCGCGTATGCTGAACTTGTTGGGATCAACACCAGCGCAAGGAGGACAAACGAAGTCAAAAATTTTAAGTTTGTTTTCATAGATTACACTCCTCGCGGAACTCTAACGAACCGCCATATTGATATCGACCATAAGAGACTGATCCCGGCAAATGCTGAAACCAGAATCATCCATATAAAGGGTGAGAGAAAAGCTGGGGCAACCTGCAAAAGCACAGAGCCTGCCTGGGCAAGCGCCTGGATCGTTGTAATAATGAACACCACCCATTCCACCAGCGCAGAGATCCATGTGGCCGGCGCAGCAAGGAAGGTCGCAAGGTATGGCGAAACCAGCCACATCAGCAGTGCCAACCCTCCGGCGGTGAATACGATTGATCCCAAAAGCCTGCGACGGCGTTCAGCCAGTTTGCGCGCTGCAAGACGCGTCTCAAAACGTACTGCAAAACCTGGCTGCGGCGAAGACTTCTTTACCGATCTCAATGCAATTCCAGTATCAACAAGGGCACCACAATAGGCACAGGTGCGCACGTGCATATCGAGCTCGCGCTTCTGTTCCTGCGTCATGGTCATATCATTCAACAACCAATCTTCAAAAGGCTGGTGATTCATGGGGCCTCCTTTCGGTGCGAGCGAGGGGTTTTTCTTCCTGCCACATGCCAGCCAACGCGCGCCGCGAACGGTGCAGTCGGCTTTTTACAGCACTGACGGTCAGTTTCAATGACTCGGCAATTTCAATCTCAGAATAGTCGTACCAGTAACGCATGATGACTGCGGCGCGGTCGGTCTCGTCCAGGCCTTTCAGCAGGATGTGAAGGCGGTCGTGAGTCTCACGTTTAACGGATTCAACCTCCGGGTCGGGCGAGGCGGGGTCCGCTACTTCGTACGTCGTGCCATCGTCGTTTTCTTCATCCAAAGAGAAGACCGAGAGCTTGCGCCGGCGCAGTCTGTCAATACAGTAATGGGCGGCAATGGAAAGCAACCACGTTGTAAACGGCCGCGACTGGTCGAATTTATGCAGATTCTGATAGGCACGCAGAAAGGACTCCTGCGCGGCATCTTCGGCGGCTTCCGGTTCGCCCAACATGCGATAACACAAGTTGTAGACGTGTGTTTGGTGTTCTTCAACGAGCCTGGTAAATGCCTCGTCGCTGCCTTGCTGAGCCTGGATCACCCAGGTAAGTTCGTCATTCACTCGCGCTCCTTGTACTTTCCATACGCTGGACCCAGGGAAAAGTTGCATCCTGCTGTGCGTGACTATGCGACTCTCCGCTTCCTTCCGGACCGAGAAACTGCCTCCATTTCCCCAACGAATCAGCCCTGAGAGCAAACAATATGGCAATAACGGTTGTCAGAGGGACAGCCGCGATCAGCCCAAGCGAGCCCACTAATGTACGTACAATTTCCTCTGCTACAAACTCAAAGTTGATGAGAGTACCATAATCGCCACGCCCAAGGGAGAACATGAGCAACATGGGCAGCGACGAGCCCGCGTACGCCAATACCAGTGTATTCACTGTCGCCGCCACATGATCCTGCCCAATCCGCATCGAGGACCGGAAAAGCTGACGAAAATCCAATGACGGATTGGCGTGGTGCAACTCAAAAACCGCCGAAGCTTGTGTCGTCACCAGGTCGTCGAGCACACCCAACGCCCCAATGATCATCCCGCCGAGGAGAAGTCCGCGTAGATTGATCTGGGTGTTGAGCATCTGCAACAGGAACAAGGCGTTTTCATCTCCTGAACCCGTCAGGCGCGTGATAAAAACAAACAAACCTGCCAGTATCCCGGTGATCAAGAGAACAATCACCATGCTCAACACGGCGGCGTGAGTCTTCAGATTCCAACCATAGGTTAGATATAGTGTGACAGAAAGCAGAATTACTGATCCAGTGATAGCCACCCGCAATGGATCTTCGCCTGCCAGGATGTGAGGAATAATGTAACTGATTATCACTGTCAAGCTGAACGCCATACTGAGAAGGGAACGGAGCCCCTTCCAGCGGCTGATAATTAGAATGGTGATTGCGAAAATGGCAGTCAGCCACAAAATGGAATTGATGCGTACAAAATCCACAAAGTATACGGTTAAGAGGCCATCGGGGCGTGCACCAATGGTGACCAGAACAGTATCATCCTTTTGCAGGTAAATGTTATTTGACAGAATCTGCCTCCTGCCATAATCCATTTCCATGACAATTCCCTGATACTCCCCCTCGAGTAATTCCACACGCGCGATCTGGTAGCGCTGAATTGTGCCGGCCAGGTCGATATCACCCTCTTCAATGATCTCTGTCACTTTTGCCTTGTCGGTCTCTGATCCCATTGCAGACATGGTAATGTCTGGAAGCTCCACCGGTCTAAAAAATGGCAGGGTCAGGAAGGCAACGACACACAACAGCGCAACCACAATAAGAATAGGTAAATAGTTACTTTTCATATTTCCGAGTATACACTGTTCAAAGGGACAGGATGTCGGGCAGGGACAAAAAAAGAAGGCATCTGTTTCAGATGCCTTCTTTTCACCCAAATCATAGCGATGGTGCTTATTCTGTCATCGCGAGCTTCAAAGCATCTTCCCATTTGGGAAGCCTTATATCAAAAGTGGATTGGAACAGGCTGCAATCCAAAGCTGAAAACAGGGGTCTTTCCGCGGGTGTGGGAAAATCGGATGTGAGAGCCGGCAGTATTTCCCTGACTTTTTGTTCCTGTTTATTGGGGTCAAGCTCAATGATCTTTTTTGCCCAGTCGAGGCGGCTGGCATAACCATCACCAGCAACATGATACAGTCCATTATGCCCGCTCAGGGAGTCAATGCCTTTGCCCAGCAATTGCAAAGTGACATCTGCCAGGGTACGCGCCCACGTGGGATTGCTGATCTGATCGCTCACAATGCTCAGCACTTCCTGTTTGCGTGCCCACTCCAGTACCTTGGTGACAAAACTGCTGCGGCTCGTGCTATAGACCCAGCTTGTTCGCAGAATCAGGTAATTTGCTGCCTGCATCCGGATTGCCTGTTCACCAGCCAGTTTGCTTTTTCCATAGATGCTTAAGGGGTTTGGCACATCATCTTCCTGGTATGTTGCCCCTTTCGTACCGTCGAAAACGTAATCAGTCGAATAGTGGATGAAGAATGCATTCAACTTTGATGCCTCTTCGGCGAATAAACCGGGAATATCACCGTTGACCGTAAAGGCTGTTCCGGCTTCGCTTTCTGCCCGGTCCACCGCTGTATAGGCAGAAGCATTGACAATCACATGCGGGCGCACGTTCCGAATCGTTTCGCGTACATCCTGCGTATTCTCCAGATTCAGGTTATGAATGTCGAACGCAGCAACCTCACCCAACGGCGCGAGCGAGCGCTGCAGTTCCGAACCAAGTTGTCCATGTGAGCCAAAAAGGAGGATTTTCATTGTGAATCTGTCCTTCTGAGAATTTTATCGTTCACTTTGTTGGTGATAATAAAATCAATGCGCACTCATGCAATTGCACAAGCACGCATTGACACTTAATACTTTCCGAAGGGTTTAATCCTCTTTTGGAGGTTTCCGAAACTTTCCTATCAGATTCCGCGGTTGCGTCTTTATGGCAGTAACAGCTCTTTCGACTTCGGGAGGCAGCTCGCCATGCTCAAAGAACTCAAGTAACTTCCTTGAGTTCCCATTATCCGCAACTGTAGCATCGCCCGGCTCGCCCGAAATATAATCACTGTAGTACTTCGGCGAATAGAGGGATAGATACTGATAGTCGCCCTGGCTGGTGGCATTTGCCAACGACATCTTGTTAAAGACGACCCCAATAACTTTTGCGCCAGCCCGGTCAAGCTGATCCTTCATCACCCTGGCCTGCTCTTCGCGCGTTTGCCCCGGCACCAAAACCAGGATCACGCCATCCACTTTGGAGGCGAGGTTATAAGCATCAGAGATGACGAGAGGAGGGCCGTCCACAATAATCACCTCAAAAACTTCCTTCAGATCTGCCAGGATGGCACTGATCCTTTTTGAACCGGCAATTTCAGTTACATTGGGCATCCGGGATCCAGCGGTGATCAACTCAAGCTTGTCCTTTTCCCACATTCTGACCACGCTTTGCGCAGTTGTATCACCTCGGATGATTTCAGACAAACCAGGCTGGATAGGTATCTTCAGCGCTTTGTGAACCGCGGGTCTTCGCAAGTCTGCATCCACTAGAACTACCTTCTGATCCCCCTGAGACATTGACAACGCCAGATTCACCGAGATTGTTGTCTTACCATTTCCCTGGCCTGGGCTTGTAATCAGGATGGTCTTGGCGGGGCTATCCAACCCAAAGAAATCCAGGTTTGATTTAAGTAACCGGAAGCTTTCTGCGAGGCTGGTATCAGGGTTATCCAGAACATATGTGGCGTTGTTCCCATCTTCCGTTATTTCAGATAAATAACCAATAACTGGGTAATTAAGAACCCGTTCCACATCTGTAGTAGTCTTTATTGTACGATCGATATATTCAATGAGGTATGCCGCACCCGCCGCCAGGCTGAATCCCACTGTTGCAGCAAGGGCAACGATCAGCATTTTATTGGTACCTACTGATCGGGTGGGCAGGTTGGCAGGCTCGACGACAGAAAGGATATTCAACGCACCTTCCTGCGAATTGGCAAGAAAATCGGCGTAACTTTGCTGCAAACCGATCAACTTTTGACTCAGTTCATTGATTTCCTGTTCTGTATTGGCTACCTGACTCGCACTGTTCAAGCCTGCAAGGCTCTTCTGCAGCGCTTCGACTTTTGTTTCTGTTTCCTGGATCTGTAACTGCAAGCTGGACAGTTGCTGCTTGATGAATTCCTGTCGTTCTCCCGTTTCACTGCTCCCTGCTGCAGGACCTTTTGATATTAACTGGTTGGCTAATTCGTCTGCAATAATCTGAGCGCGTTGTGGATTGGTGTCGGTTACCGAGATTTCCAGCAGTTGTGTATTGGGCACTACACGCGCTTGATACTGGGGAAGCCGGGTAATCCCCAATGCTTCCATTGTTGCCACTTGAATCGGCTCTCGATTCGCCATATCCGCGTAAATGGATGCCAGTTGGGAAGCGATAATGATCTGTCCGGAATCCGGATTGGGATCCAGGATCGTTCGGCCGATCATTAACGTGGTTCGCGAAACATAAACTTCAGGTTGAAACGATACAGATAGGGAGCTTCCAATGATTGCAATCGACGTTGCAACCAGCAATAAGCGCCACCATTTGATCAAAGGTTTAAGATAAGCGTTAATATCCATAGGTTGTTCTTGAATATATCACATTAGGGAGGTTCATAAATTACTGGATTGAGGCGATAAAGTATTCCACAAAGCCTTGAACGTTTGAAGAATATGTCTCAAGACGTGCGTGCCAGGGAAAGGTTACTTTATCGCTAGGTACTGAAGTTTGCATCTGCAGGAACGTCCAAATGGCTGTAAACCTGGACCAGCTTTTGGGCAATTTCGTTCCAGTCGTGATGTTTTTGTACATGTGTTCGGTCTGCCTCTCCTATCGCACACCTGACTTCGGGGTTTTCCAACAGATGCAAGACTGCGGCAGAGAAATCCGCAGGCGTATCTCCAATCAATACTTCTCTTCCCGGAATGACGCCCAGAGACTGTACTGCTTTCGACGTTGTGATAACGGGGGTACCTACAGCCATTGCTTCAAGAATCTTATTTTGGACCCCAGCGCCATATACAAGAGGTGCCACAGCGACCATGGCCTTCCACAAAAATGGACGAATATCCTCAACAGTTCCCGTTACATGGATAAGAGGATGTTCTGCCAATTTTTTGATTTCCCGAGACGGATCTTTCCCCACAATCAGAAGCCGAACACCTGGACGGTGATTCCAAACGATCGGCATGATTTCTGTCACAAGATACATCACCATCGATATGTTCGCATGGTAACTCATCTTGCCGGAAAAGATCAGCGTATCGGGCTCTGGTGTAATGCTTGGATTGGGTTTAAAGTAGCTTTGATCTACGCCATTCGATAGTACCGTTATGGAGGCAGGCTTTGTTCCATTTACAATTGTGTCCAATAAAGCGGTTTTATCAGCAGCTGATGTAACCAACACATGATCAAAGATATTGAGAAGTTTCGCCTCTGCCCTCTGTGTTCTACCCAATTCAAACCTTGTCATAAACCTGCCAAACAGGCCCCTATTCTGACTTGCTGCCTGCCGGAACAAATAGCTGATGCAGTCAACGCTGTCCCATACCACAGGCAGTTCGGGAAAATGAGATTTTAAAAACACCCCGTATTCAGAACCTCTCAAATGCTCCACGTGAACGACATCATAAGCACGATCATTTTTCCAGTTCATAAAGATTGTTTTCAAGCGCTCCACAAGTTCATACTGTAGGCTATAGACAGATTGCAGAGGCTTGTCAGAGATTACTGCACGGGCTGAATTCAATAACGATCTCCAAAGAGGCTGATGATAATAATATACATTCCTGCATTTCGATTTGAGGGATTCTGCATCTGCAAGATCGTTTTTTCCGGTCCCAACAGTAAAGACATCCACCTCGTGACCAAGATTCGATAGATGGATGATGAAGTTATATGATCGGGTTCTGATCTGATTGGGGACATAGGGAACAACAAAGGCTATCTTCATGGATTTCAAGCCCGAACCAACTCACGATAGATTCTATCCAGGTCTCCCAGTACCACCTGCCAGTCATATTTTTCCTCCACCAAACGGCGTCCATTCGCCGACAGTTGTCTCTGGAGTTCTTTATCCTGAAAAAGGTTAACTACGGCCTTGGCGAAATCTTCCGGGCTATCGGCAACCAACACGTCATCACCGGGCCTGGCCTCGATCCCTTCCAGGCCGACTGTTGTGGTAACAACAGGCATGGCACGTGCAAATGCCTCCAGGATTCGGACTCGCATCCCACCACCTGCCCGAACCGGGACAACCGTTAATGCTGACGCCGCAAAGTAAGGATCAAGCTCCGGGACAAATCCAGTAATGACAATACCGCTGCCTGGATCCGCAGCAAGTCGCACGAAATCCCTGGGAGGATTCTTTCCTACAATGGTCAGTGTAGCCTTGGGGACTCTCTGCCTAATCAGTGGAAATACCTCCTGGAAAAACCAGCGAATACCGTCCGCATTAGGCGGATAATAGAGTGTTCCCATGGTTAGGATGTTCAAGGAATCTTCTGCCCGCGGGACAGGCATAATCTTATGAGTATCGACCGCGATCGGAATGACGGAAATGGGCATAACCCCGTTTGAACCATATCCATGTACCGCGTCCAAAAGCGCCAGGCGATCAGGCTCGGTGACTGCCAGTGTCGAGTTGAAATCGGTGACAATCTTGCCCTCATATCGTTTAATGCGCCTGGTTTCCAACGTCAATGGGATTTTGAAATAGAAGGGAGCGTTCTGTTTCATTCGCTCCATAATCGTCCAGACAGCATTATGAGCATCAAAAATCAAGACGGGCTTTTTTCCGCCGCTGATGTTGAGCGGGAAGCCAAACTGCGCCATTGTCAATTGATCAGCGTGGATGACATCCACAGATTCGGATGCCACAACCCGGTTCACAAGAGAACGCATTTCAGCAAGATCATCCCGCTCCACCAGAAAGGGACGACCAGTCACTTGAGAACGCAAAAAATAATACGCATCCCACGCCCGTGAGCGGTGGACTGGTATGGTGTGAACCGTCGAACAAACCTTCTTGACATCATCAATGTAGGGCAACTCTTCCGGGCGGACAAATGATGCCAGGGTGATCTTATGTCCACTTTGAGCCAGATATCTCAAAACATGCCAGGTCTTCACCTTGGGGCCGGAGGATGGAGGATAGGGTAATATCTGAGTTAAAAAAAGAATATGCATGAAGGTTTGATTTTCGCCGTTGGGGAGTATTGGTACAGATGCATGAAACAGCATCGCCGGAAATGGGCCTAAGGAGCCAGGATGATTTCCTATTAAGATCTCGGCCTGGATATTTTAACCATTTGAAGGGTTGAACAAATTAGCGGGCAGTGCAGTTGCGGGAGCTGATTGATCCACGAGAACCCTGCATTGAACACTGTCTACCTGAGAGTGTAAGGCTCATAACATCCTCATTTCGCGGATCTTCTTATCTTTTCGCTCGCTCAGCCCGCGGGCAAAAGTCTCGCTTTCGTACGGACCTGTTATCGCTCTCCAAAAGTCCCGCTGGAACAACGAGGAAAACAAGGAAGCAAATATTGCCCGTAACCCATGGAATATTCGACTGATGGCGGTAAAAAACCTGCGGTGAGAAAGGTTCCAGACCGCTGATGTCAGATACACGCGAACGATTCTTCCATACCAGTATGCTGTATTGGCAGACTGCCATAATCGCTGGTACACCCTGGGTTCATTGAGGATAAGTTCACGTGCCTGACGTCCATCCAATCGGGCCTTGCTCTGATCCGTGGTGCTGCCTGCAATGCCCATACCTACACCCGCAACCAGTTCACCCGTACCATGGAAGTCAAAATGCAATGCCATACGGCGTGCCAGATCCATGTCCTCGATTCCGGGTATCAGTGGATTAAATCCTCCGACCTTGTGGAAATCAATGCGGTTTATGAACGAAGCCTGCAGTGGAATCCACTCACCGGCCATTACCTGGGCAAAGCAATTTGGTTCCAGTCGATGAATTAAATGGATGACAGGTTGATCTTCGCGATCACATATTAGTGTTCCACCAAATAACCATGAATGATTCTCATACTGATGGGAAAGTTTCCAAAAAATATCCAGGGCACCTGGCAACAGCCAATCATCGTCATCCAGGAAATGGAGATATTGGCCTCTGGCGATAGCCGCTCCAACATTGCGACCAACACACCTTTCAACATGGTCTGTATTGATAACTTTCACCAGGGGAGAGTTCTGCCATTCTTCTTTTGGAAGCGGTGAGCCAGAGTCATTGATAACAATAATTTCGTAATCAGCGCTGGAAAAACCCTGCTCGAGCACGCTGTGAACAGCCCGCCTGAGTGCTTTACGTCCTACAGTGGGAATAATGGATGTAAAAAACATGAAATGAAGTCAGAGTTTACAGATCATTTTAACGTGACAAGGCCTTCGACCACAGTCCGACTGGTTAATTTGCTTCTGCCAACTTTGTTTTTCCTGTTATTCGCTGGAAAACATCGGACAAGGCGAGTGCAGCAAAGGGCATCAAAACAGCATCGACCGGTAACCGATAGCGAATCAATGCCCAGGTAAGTAAATGTATTCCAGTATAAACGAATGCAAATACCAGGAGCAGCCCCGCTGGTGAGGCAACCAGATTCAAAAGGTGGTTTCCCTGTTCAGATCGGTTCCTTCTAACGCCCAAAATCAGACCATAAAGCATGAAGGGAAATGTAATCCCAAAACTGCCAACACGCGAAACATTGCTGATCAGGCTTGAGTCTGATGACGGCCAGAACATAAAGTATGCGGGAATACGACTCAATGACAAAAGCACATATCGTTTGGGATCATCGAAAACAAACTGCAAGCCTCGCCCCAGTAATTCCTGGTCAAGAGCGGCTTCATCCAAATGGCGAACCTCTTCAGGAATAAGCTCCTGATAGGATGGCATTTCAGGTGGCAAGATCGGGATAAAATGCGTCCCGTAAATCGGGTGGTTGCCCCAAAAGAATGCATAGCCAGAGTTGGTATTGAGAAGGACAAAACGCCCAAAACGGGACTGATTATAGAGGGAGATTGGGATGATGAAGAGAACGACGAGGCTGAGGGATAGTACTGTCGAAATGATGGGCAGGCCCAGGCGTCGTCGGAAGCGGGTGATCCAAATCCATAAGAACAGGAAGGGAATGAACAGCAGGAAGACCTGACGCAACAGGACAGTAATCCCGACTGCAATCCCGAGAGCGATCCCAAGCTTTAAGTCCTGCCTCTTGCTGGGGCTCTCGGCAATCTTCATGGCAATATACAAACTATATAGAATGGCAGTGATATAGAACGGTTCAGTCATGAGAGCGCCACTGTAATATATGAAGTATATGTAGAACGCTGAAATGGCTGAGGCAATCAGTCCAATATTTTTGGAGAAAGTCTTTTCACCAATACGATAGATGATATATGTTTGTAAACCTCCCACAAGTATGGTTTGCAGTACTCTGGCAACGAGTGGTTCGGGGCCAAAGAGTGCATAAATTCCTGCCAGATAAAATGTGTAAAGGAAACTCCAATGCGCGGTTGGCTCATTGGCTGCTGTAATTGGCCAATGCATTTCGCCAAAGGAAAATCCGTAACCTGTAATAAGCCGGCGCGCAAGACTATCGTAGGAAATTTGGTCATAAATTCCCGGCAATACAGTTACTGTGTTTCCCTGCAAAAAGGCGGACAGGAGCCGTAACAGTATTGCAAAGAAGATTATTGCAAGCAGAACATTTTGGGTGGAGACAACATAATTTTTACTAAAAAGTTTTGTTGAAGGGCGGTATTGAGATGCTGGAGTTGTCATATAAGGATTATTGGGTCTCTTGAACGAGGTTAAATCTGCCATGGGCTAGTAAAGTGATCAGCCAGTTTTCGGATATCGATTCCACAGCAGGCACCAGACCAGTTTGGATTGATCAGCTATTCGCTGGGCGGCAGCCTGCCTGTTTAGCCAATTAAAGAAGATCAAGCGTCGAATTACCCCAAGCGTGTTTGCGGCTGCCAGTCCATATCTCAGCAGGGTGGTCATGAAGCTGCCATGATATTTTTGAAAGTAAAGAAGTTTTCCCTGATATAAACGGATCAGTTGAATAAATCTTGCGCGATTGGCACTGCCACCACCTATATGGTAGATCTCAGCATTTGAGATGTACCATATCTTCCAGTTTTTTTTCTTGATGCGAAAACACCAATCGATCTCTTCAGAATAAAAGAAGTAGTCCTCATCCAGCTTTCCCACCTCTTCGATGGTGGCAGATCGAACCAACATGCATGCACCCATGATCCAATCCACTTCATAGGCATGAGGGGAATTTGCAACAGGATGGCGGATTCTAAAGTTCTTTCCAACTAATTCTGATAAGAGGCTGGGGAAGCTAGCCCACGATTTCTGTATGGTGTTATCCATATTGAGTAATTTGGGACCCACGACACCCAGCTCTGGATGACGATCGGCAATTTGAATAAGGGCATCGACGGCTCCGGGCAACACAATGGTATCAGTGTTGAGCAGCATGAAGTATCTTCCCAAGCCGACCGATATTCCCTGATTATTCGCCCGGGCAAAACCTAAATTACGATCATTTTTAATGATGATCACAGCAGGGAAGTGTTCTGCAATTAGCGATAAGCTGTCATCGCTGGAGCCATTATCCACGACAATCACTTCAAATGCCACACAGATACGGGCACTGTAAATTGAGTTCAGGCATTGTTGAAGCAGTCTCGACGTATTCCAGTTAACGATGATAATGGATAAATCCATTTTCAAACGCCTTCACAATAACAGATTGTAACCTGTATAAAAAAAGGGGTAAATGGCAGGGCCCTGGTCACAACAGCACGAAATGCTTTTTTCATAAGGAAACCACATCTAATGTTTTTTTCACTCATGAGAATTCATCTTCCTGTGCTGTTGGATCCCGCAAGAGCATTTGTTCCAGGCTTATAACTCCACCCATAAAGATCCAAGGCAGGATACTTGCGCGAAACCCGCTTAACCCTACATTATATACAAAAGGTAAAACCCAATCCCCCAGAAACGCTGCAACCAGTGTGGCAATAACCCCCGCAAAAACCCCATACGTATATGCGCGGGCAAACCCTCCTGGGAGTCTCTTTGCAAGATCCCAGCTTGAGCGTCCCATCTCTAAGAATATCCATAGAAAACTGAGCAGGCCTATATAACCCGTCTGCGCTATCAGGTCAACAAACTGGCTGTGCGAATTGAAACTCACACGCCATCCCCGAATGGGGAACAAGGGCGTATACCAATAATAGTTTGCAAAACCCAGTCCAAGAAGTGGGCTGAGGCGACTGATCTCCAATATGATTCTCCACGCATCCACACGTGTTCCCCAACTATATTCATCCGATGCGATCAGATCAAAAGTAATATAGAGGGCTGCCATTACCAGAAACGGAATTCCAAACACAATGAGTCTGCGATAACGTATTCCAATAAGAACAGCCGCGGCAACAAGCGGAGGTACCCACCCGGATTTCCAGCCATACGCCTGGATAAATGCCACATAAATCGTAAGAACAACGAGAAGGATGAGGGCCCCTTTCATGCGGCGTGTAAGCGCATTATTGTAAATAAGCTGGCCGACTGCAAGAGCGATCAACCACGTCCAAAACATGCTCTGTGCCGTAAATCCGGGATGAAAAAGGCGAGTAACAGAACCAAGTCCAATCACACGGCTCAAAACATAAATTGCAGAAAGCCCGAAGAAAAGCCAGACGATGAGCTTCAGCCAGCGAACTTCCCTGATCAAATGAGCAGCCAAAAGGAGGCCGCCTATGGAGAAAATAACAATCGCGAAGCCACCAACCTGTGCATCAAGGGGAGCCTGACGCGCAAAGATAAACCATGGGATTTGCCCGATACCGAAAGCAAGAGTGGATACTACAAGAAACGTTATGATGGCGACCATGCTGCGGGAATAAATGAATTTGAAATTACGTCGCACCACGAACATGTTCATGATCCACAGGCCGAGCATAAGGGCGATCATCACCGTAGCGGCATTTAATCCGCTTGGCCCTGTAAATGGAACAAACATACCCCCGAGAATTACCAGAATAAAGCCGAGATTAGGCTGTCGTAGGAGGGCAAATATCAGGGCCGTGCCTCCAAAAAAAACAAGCAGAAGGGAAAAGATAACCGGGGAACCCCAAAATGAGATAATTGTGCTTGAGAGGATGACAGCCGTGATAATGCCATATTGGATCCATTGTTTGCTAATGAAGATCTTCTTTGTAAACGAAAAAAACTTGAGATTCATGGTGAATTCCATATTACATCTGTCCGGCTGCCACTTGATCTATGAGTCCAAAAAATTTGGGCAGTACAGTTGACCAATCATAATGCTCTCCAGCCAAATAAAGCGCATTGGATGAAAGAGACCTTCCCAAGTCTCCATCCTGCAAGATTCTGATTACCTGCTCCGCAAATAGTTGCGGCTCATCCGCAATAAGAATGTGCTCACCATTTTGGATTAGCAATCCCTCTGCTCCTTTTGAGGTGGCTACAACTGGCGTACCAAGTGCCATGGCCTCGAGAATCTTTAACCGCGTTCCCCCTCCACTCCACAGAGGCGCGATACTTACATCACACGAAGCCACCAGTGATTTTATATCATTTACATAGCCTGCAAGGGTAACATTTTTCATTGAAGGTAGGGGCAGCCCAGCATGATCTCCTGTAATAATTAGTTGTGCATGAGGAACTCTTTCCAAAATAAGCGGATATACATCACGGATGAACCATTGCATGGCATGATAATTTGGCCTGTAACGGAATGATCCGGAAAATATTAAATGACAAGGCTTCGGTATAACGGTTATGTTTTGATAATCCTTCATATCTATGCAATTAGGCAAAACCTGGATCTTCTGCTGATGCCGCGAAAAACTATCCATGAAGATTTTACGCTCAGGCTCAGATACAACTGTGCCTACTGCAAAAGAGTCAAGGATGCGAGAAATATATCTTTGTAACTTGAACCAGGTCAGCTTAGATCTAAGACGCTTTATCAGATTCGCATCCTGGAATGCCTGATCATAAAACAAGCCAAGTTCAATCTCGTCAAATAAGGCAGGTATCCCTTGAAAAGCCCGGTAATAGGAAGCCATGGATAGTTGAGAGGCAATAACAACATGAAATTTGCGCTTTACCAATGCACTACGGATCAGGAATTCCATTTGGGGTGAGTAGGTATCTATCAACGAGCGCGGGGAAGAATTGAGGAATCCATGACCTGCTCTTACGCTTTGGTGATTAAAAGGCTTCCAGGGTACAACCTGTATTTCGGAAAATCCTGAGTATTGCTTTAAGTCATCAGGGGAGGGCAGAGGTGATTCACAAAAACTTAATAACGTAACCTCATGCAACTGAGATAAACCCTTTAATAGGTGATAAACCCTGATCTTCGATCCATTATCAGGCGGAAAGGGAAACCATCTCGACAAAAAGAGTATATTCATAAAATGCTCAAGATGGCATCGGCCCGGTACGATGATAGAGAAAATCAATCAGTCCCTGCCACATGGCATTGCGATGATCCCGTTTTATTCTCCATTTGGGCCGGATGGACCAGCTTAGCAAGGTTTGAGTCACTCTGATCAGGGCAGATATACGGACAGTGAAAGGGGCATTGTGTTTGGCAAGTGTAAAAAGATAATTACGCGTCACGTAGTAGGTGACATATGGCTTGGGTTGATAATCACGATTTACTCCCTTGTGCCACAACTTTGCATATGGGACGTGAAAAATCTTCCAACCCGCCTGGCCTGCACGAATGCACCATTCTGTCTCTTCCCAATAAAGAAAGTACTCTGCATCCAACATGCCAACTTCCTCGATCAGGGCACGACGGACAAGTATCGCACAACCCGAAATCCATTGTACCTGCCTGACAGAATTGAATTGTCCGTGGTCAAGCTCATTTCTGCCCAAATGGATACTCTGCCAGTACTTTCCCAGCATCCCACCGGCGGATTGAATTACATTGGGTTCATCGAAGTGATATACCATGGGACCGACGATGCCAATGGCAGGATCGCGCATTCCAACTTCAACCAATGACGAGAGGCAGGCTGGATCCAGCACCGTATCATCATTCAAGATGAAGATCCATTCCGCACCCTGCTCCAATGCTGCTTTGATCCCGATATTGTTATTTCCTGCATAACCAAGGTTCTCGGTCAATGGGATAATCTGGATATCTGTATATTGCTGGCGAATGCTTTCAAAAGAATCTCCGTCAGCTGAAACGTTATCAACCAGAATAATTTTGGCGTTTTCATAGTCACTTTGAATCAATGATTCCAGGCATGCAAGGGTATCATTTCGGTGATTGTTATTTAAGACGATTATGAACAGGAGTGGATGAGACATGGACTAAGCGAGAAAATATAAAAAATGTGTTATTGAGCAATGCGATACATTTGCTGCTCAAGATTCCACGCAGACTTTTCCCAGGACCAGTTTTCGAGGACATGCTTGCGTCCATTCCTCCCATACTGGTCTGCCAAAGAAGGGTTTTTAAGCAAAAGTTGTATGATTTCAGCAAATTTTCGGGGATTGCGATCAACCAAAAATCCGGTAAAGTTGTCCACCACAGTTTCCTTGACTCCACCCTCGTTAACTCCTACCACGGGCTTGCCACATGCCATCGCTTCCAATGGAACAAGCCCAAAAGGCTCGTTGTACGGTGCATACGCCACCAGCGCCGCGTCGTTATATCTTCGAATTAATGTACCCTGATCCACTCCCACTTCGATCTGCAGTTCAACGCCTTTTTCCTTTGCCAGAGCTTGTAGAATGCCCTGTTCCTTGGGGTTTTCCATATTACCAATTAAATACAAGGCTGGACGAACTTCCTTATTTATATAACCTAAACTCTCCACCAAAAAATCAAATCCCTTGTGCGGTTGGATGGCCCCCACAGAAAGAACATAGGCCTTTCCCAGATCGCGTGGCTCCGGACAAAATACGTCGGTATCGACTCCATGATAACTGATGACCGACTCCAAATCATAAATTTGCCTGACCCGATCACGAATGAAGACTGAATTCACCAGAACCAATTGTGCAGCACAAACAGCAGATTTATCAAGGCGACGGGCAGTTGTCCGATAAAGGCGGATGAGTGGGTCAATGGCATCCAGCGTGGAACGCAGACCTATCTTTGTTTCTACGCTTTTAAATGAGCTTTCGTAGATATGCCGAGGTGGTTCATGGCAATAATAAATTGCAGGGGTCTTAATGTAACGCAAGACCAATGGGGCCTGGGTCCACATGCATGGCTGGGCAAATACGAGATCGTATTTCCCTTCGTCGATCGTTTTGGCAGTCTGGCGTGCCAGCTTGTCCAACCTCTGCAAGTCCTGCCATCGCTGGAACTGATTCAGGCGCCCAAACGGACTGTGAAAGCGTTTCGATGGTGAAAAATGAAGAACAAATTCATTGTTCGACAGGTCCCTTAAATTACAAAAGTTCTGATCGGATGTGTCAAGGGTGTACACATCCAGAGTGTGTCGTTGCGATAGCCACTTCATCGACTCGTAAAGCGTCCGTTTTGCCCCGCCGGATGGAAGGTTATGGTAAATTGCGATTTTCAATGTGCATGATCCCGCATTCCAATAAGCTTTGCGGGGACTCCGACAGCAATGCCATACGCAGGAATGGACTTGGTTACGACAGCCCCCGCACCGATCACTGCTCCCGCGCCAACAACCACACCATCCAAAATTGTCGCCTTGGACCCGATCCAAACATCGTCCTCGATCACTATGCCCTGGTATGAAATACCCTGGTTGCGGATCAGTGTGGATGTATCTGCAATCACGTGACTCTCTGAATGGAAATTTACAGACTGTCCAATTAACACATTGCTTCCAATTTTGATGCCCCCACCCCCGGCTCCGATTACCGCGTTACAACCGATATAGGAATGGTCGCCGATTTCAAAATAGCCACTTCCAGTGCCCGATGGTCCGCCACAGCTTAACCATACGTTTCGGTCGATGCTTGTATGATGCCCAATCTTTACGCCTCGATTCGAAAAACAGTCCAGGTAGGAAAAATCTCCAATTGACACATGATCGCCTGCAACAAAACAGGCCGGGTATAAAACCCTGGTCGACCTTCCCACTCCAAAATGAATACCGACTTGTGCACCCCGCCATTGCACTAAGTTTCCTCTAAGAAGCTCAAATTTTCGACCAATACTCATTCCAAGTCTATCGATAATGCCAGTATTATTACGACTCATTTGAAAACCCATCACTTGGTTCCTAGCAACTTCTGCAAATGTTCAGAACGGGAATTTCTCACAGCAATCATCTTGTTTCCAATTAACAAAAGCCAACGCCACAGGTCTATGAATGCGAGAGCAAGTGGTCTCCCAAGCCTCAGAAGTCGCAATAGAAACTGAGTTTTAAGATCATTAGGATTTATATCCTGTGCCTTTAAGAAGAAGGATTGTGCCTGATCAGAATTGTGATCATTCTTCAACACATCAATCCCCACTATACGCCAAAGATCAGCCCGCTTCGCAGACGATAGCTCGCTAAACTGCTCGCTTATGAGAACAGACTGTTGCCTTTCAATGTCCCCGGACAGTGCATCAGTCAACAAATCAAGAAAAAACAAATCCCTGGTTTCTAACGAAAGTGTATTAAACCATTCTGAATTCATGATTTTCAAACGGCGGTAAATTTGATCCTTTCGCCGCTTTTCTGATCCAGTGGTCCTGGTGATATTAGTATTATGAATCCTGTATCTACATGTTAATTTATCCAGGTAGCCAAATTCCGCACGTACAGCTAGGCGAATCCAAAAATCCCAATCGGTACCAATGAGATTATTTTGCTCATCAAAACGCAAATCGGATTTCCGTACTTCAGAAATGCGCGTCATTGTACAAACCGGAACTGTTATCACACTCGGAGACATTACCAACGGATTGAGTATATTTCCAATAAAAATACCCGGTCTTACATCCGTTAAACGCATCAGCTGCCGATCGAGATGATCGCATATATAACCATCTGAAAATACAACCGCGTATTGAGGGTTATGATCAAGAAAGGCTGACAAATCAGCGAGTGCATGTGGGAGATACACATCATCCGCATCAAGAAAAGCCATGTACTCACCCACCATATGATCTAATCCAGTATTTCGAGCAGCAGCCTCGCCCCCGTTGTTTTGCCGGATCACTCTTATCCTAGTATCCCTATACTCCCGGAGGATTTGAGGTGTGGAGTCTGTTGAGCCATCATCGACAACAACCAGTTCCCAGTCATGGAAGGATTGAGAGAGCAAACTGTCAATGGCGAATTTTACAAAACTCTCGCCATTATAAACCGGCATGATCACACTAACCTTTGGCATAATTGCATATTCCATATCGTAACTTTTATTTCATGGGCCTTCTGTGAAACTAAATTTTACGGGAACAAGTCCATCTGCCCGCACTCTAATATTTTCCTTATCTATCTCAACCACGTCAAATAGCGCTGCCGAGGCAATATAATCATGAACTTCACCTGGTGGATCAGCAGCCCATAATGCCAGTGTATACACGCCTGGATTAAGGTGGAGTTGTTCCATTTTTACTTTAAGGGTATTTCCACCTTTCCGCAACTGGATCGGCACCCCAAAAGAAAGGGTGTCGGCATTTACCAGCTTTGTTCCATAGCGATCAAAAATACTGACTGCCATACTTCCCAGCGTGCAGTCGGCCTGTGCGACCAAATTTATAGAAATATCCAAAGGGCCGTTGGTGTAGGGATGATAACCCAGGGATTGGTTTTTTCCTGTATAAGAGACGGACTCAAATTGAATTTTTCCTGTTCCATCCCGCTTTTGATTTGAAAGGTCAATCACACTATTAGGGCCCGTTGACCGGGAGGAAACCGCACTTAGATATTGTTCTATAACTTTGCTCGTTTGACCCTGGGTAACCAGCCTGCCATGATCAAGCAGAATTGATTGCGGACATAACCTTTGCAGGGCATTCATGTTGTGGCTCACAAATATGACAGTACGTCCCTGCTGAGAAACGTTTTCCATTTTTCCAAGTGATTTCTTTTGAAAACCCACATCGCCGACAGCCAGAACCTCGTCAATCAGAAGTATTTCCGGTTCCAAATGCGCGGCAACAGAAAACGCAAGCCTGACATACATGCCACTTGAATAGTGTTTTACGGGTGTGTCAATAAATTGTTCGATTTCAGCAAAATCCACAATTGCATCGAACTTTCTCTCGATCTCTGATCTTCGCATTCCCAGAATGGAACCGTTCAAATACACATTCTCACGCCCCGTCAACTCAGGGTGGAATCCCGTCCCTACTTCCAATAGGGAACCGATCCGGCCAAATACATCAGCATAGCCAGTCGTAGGTTCTGTGATCTGTGACAGAACCTTGAGCAGGGTACTTTTCCCAGCTCCATTATGACCAATAATGCCGATGATCTCACCCTGCTTGATTTTAAATGACAGATCCCTGATGGCCCAGAAATCCTTATCCAATTCCGATGCACTATTCGCCTCGCCCCTCAACAATTTGCCAACGCGACGGAAGGGAGCCAGCGCTGCGTCAACAACCTGGTCTCCGAGACGATTGTATTGTTTTTGTTTGCCACCAATATGATATTTCTTCCCCAAACCTTCAATACGAACAGCAACGTTACTCATGCCAAATCCTTAAATAACATCCGCGAATGTTTTCTCCATCCGCCGGAAATAATATGTGCCACTAATCAGAATCAAAAAGGCAACAATAAAAGAAATGATAATCATCGGTCCAGGTGCGGTATCCGTACCCAGCAACGCCCAACGAAACCCTTCAACTACACCCACCATTGGATTGAGACCGTAAAGTGTACGCCAGGGCTCCGAAAGCAAACTACTTGGATAGGCAACCGGAGTGGCAAAAAGCCAGGCCTGTGTAATAAAGGGAACCATGTAACGTACATCTCTGAATTGAACGTTCATCGCGGCAAGCCATAGACCAACTCCCAACGCAGTCATCATTGAAAGCAGGACAAACAAGGGGAACCAGAGAATGTTGATGGTGGGAACAAACCCGTAGTAAAACATCATACCCAGGAGGATAATGAACGCCAGTATGAAGTCCACGAGGCCGCCCACCACCGACGCAAGCGGCATGGTCAACCGCGGAAAATATATCTTCTTGATCATCTCGGCATTGTTAACCAGGCTGTTTGATGCCTGATTTATGCTATTGGCGAAGAAAGTCCAGGGAACCAACGCAGCATAGCTAAAGATTGGATATGGAATGCTATCGGACGGAATGCCTGCCAGACGTCCAAAAAACACACTAAATATCACCATGGTTAGGAATGGCTGAACAATTGCCCACAAGGCGCCAATCACGGTTTGTCTGTAGCGGACTTTGAGATCACGCCAAACAAAGATCCCCATTAGTTCCCGGTGTTCCCATATCTCCTGTAGTTTTAGGGATGTCCATCCCCTGGTAGGCTGAAGGCGGATGAGTGGTTTTTTCTTTGGTTCGTTTATTTCGAGAGAATGGTCTGTAGTTGTCATTATTGAATAATTTATACTCTACTTATTTTGTATTTTGAGGAAAACAGTATATCAGAATCATTCCTATTAGCCGCAGAAGGCGGAATAACGCCGATAAAGACGAAAATTCTACAAGTGAA
This sequence comes from Chloroflexota bacterium, assembly GCA_039932795.1. GTDB lineage: Bacteria > Chloroflexota > Anaerolineae > Anaerolineales > Villigracilaceae > Defluviilinea. The sequence goes on along the minus strand of JBDTPH010000257.1, from coordinate 642 downwards.
TTTTTAAAGCTGGCTGTAGGAAATGAAATATCTTGAGATGGTATATACACCCGTCTACTTATTGATCCATTTCAATCTTAAGGTCCTGAATTTGCTGTAGAGGGAGGGCTACGATGTCAGCCAGGCTACCGTACAATTCGTCATAGCGCGGGTTGAATATTTCAGCTTCCATAACTGTTGGCGTAAAATCACCAGCTTTAGCATTTTCAGATCGGGTCAAAATATATAGCGAAGCTTTTTCATCCACTTTAATTACTGTTCTTATTACAAAGTGATTGACAATTTCTTTTGGTAAAAGGTTCAAATGTTCATGTCCAATAATGATTACATCAATGAGGTCAATCCTATTGACAACAATTTGAAAGAACTATCAAGAGTTGTGCCGGGAACGAGTTCCGACGATATTACGGGTCTATGATAGTAATACAGACTCACGGGCAAGCCTTCTTGTGCATAGGGATCGGTAAAAAGTATGCTACCGCGTGCCATATTCTGCCTGACCCATAATGCAGCCGTTTTTGTGCCTCTATCAACACCAACACTTCCATGATCTTGTGTGAGCTTGCCCTGTATACCTTAGGATCATCGTTATTACTCACGACTAATTTAGAAAAACGGTGTTGTAACCAACATGATACGAGA
>JBDTPH010000256.1:0-16039 GCA_039932795.1 Chloroflexota bacterium | reverse complement strand
GCTTGCCTATGCCTCGGCTTAGCCCAGCGTTTTCTCAAAACACAACTCACGAGTACATTACGCGTCGGGAAGGTACATTCATGACAAAAAGTCAACTTTGGACTCGCTGGACTCTGGCGAACGCGTTCAGCGAAATGGTCGGCCTGGGTCTCACCTTTGCGATCACGGGCCTGCTTTTTTCCAGTATGGGGGAACAAAACACGATTGGCGCCATCCTGCTTTCTTTTGTAGTGGCAGTTGCCAGCGGCGCAGTGGAGGCAACGTTTGTGGGCCTCGCGCAATGGTGGGCGATGAAACCGTGGTTTCCATCCATTGGAAGATTCGAATGGTGGCGTGGGACATTTATCGGCGCGTTGATCGCGTATGTTTTGGGATATCTGCCCTCCACGATCATGAGCATGGGCGAAGCGACCGCTTCCAGCATGCCCATGGCTGAACCCGCACAATGGATCGTTCTCCTGCTGGCAGCGGGGATGGGTGCCGTGGGCGGTGCAGTGTTATCGTTTGCACAGTGGCTCGTGTTACGAGGGAAGGTTAACCGCGCTGGTATATGGATCCCTGCCAACATGCTTGCATGGCTGTGCGGTATGCCTGTACTCTTCTGGGGAATTGACATGGCATTCAAAATGTCTGAATTGTGGCAATCCATCTTGTTGATGGCGGGGACGTTATTTGTTGCAGGCGCGGTTGTTGGCAGCATCCACGGACTCTTTCTGGTGAAGCTCACTGATCAAAACCGCACGGAATAATTTTGTGCGATTGCACTTATAGAAATAATGTTCTATAATCCGGGCATTCTTGTCCGACTTAACGAAAGGTGGTGATCTCATGAGTTCGCTCGATAAAGCCGTCCAAACCCAACTGGATAACATCCAAAAGAAAACAGGGAAATCGCTCGATGATCTGGCAGCCATCATCAGCAAAAGCGGGCTGACCAAACACGGTGAGATACGAGATTATCTCAAGACCGAGCTGGGTCTTGGTCATGGTGATGCGAATATGCTGGTTCATCATGTCTTGAAATCAGATGGCACAGGTGCCGCGGAAGGCAAATCCACCGATGCAGTGTTGGATGAAATTTATTCCGGCCCAAAGGCGGGCTTCCGCCCCATTCATGAGAAGTTGATGCAGGAGATCCACAAGTTCGGCGAGTTCGAGATCGTGCCCAAGAAGGGCTATGTCAGCCTGCGGCGCAGGAAACAATTTGCGATGATCGGCCCAAAGACAAACTCTCGTTTTGAAGTGGGCATCAACGCCAAGGACTTCACACAGAATGCACGCCTGCTTGAACAACCCAGGGGCAGCATGTGCAATTATGTGGTCAGCCTGAACGACGTGAACGAAGTGGACGCCGAATTGATCGCGTGGCTTAAATCAGCATATGAAGGAGCAGCTTAGTGTGAACAACACACAGGATTTTACAAATAACCTGTTCCAAATCATGGAAGAGACCTTTGAACCCAAACATCACGGCATCTATCTGGATAGAGGTACCTCACTCTTTGAAACACTTGAAACGGTTTCCGCCGAAGAAGCATCCATCCCTGTTGGAGGCAAGTGCGCTTCACTCGCTGCACAGGTCGCGCATGTGACGTTCTACCTGGAAGTACTGGAACGTTACGTCGTCTACAACGATTCGACTCGCGCCGATTGGGGTGAGATCTGGCGCACAGTGGAAAAGGTCACACCTGAAGAATGGAATGAGTACAAGCGCAAACTCCATGATGCATATCATCGCATCGAAAAAATGCTCCACGATAACCCTGTGTGGAATGAAGATTCGATCGGTGGCGCCATGGCAATTGTGGTGCATACTGCCTATCATCTGGGCGAGATCCGCCAGGCACTTTGCACATTGAAATAATGTGGCGTTGCCATGTAAGGACACCAAAATGGAAATGTACGATGATGACCTCAGCAGGTTTGAAGCGGGTGGCGCCGAGCCGCTGCCGGTCACAAATGATCAAGGCTATATCGAACACGATGGTGCTCGGATCTGGTACGCAACATATGGGTCTGGCAGGCCCGTAATCCTGCTGCATGGCGGCCTGGGCCACAGCGGCAATTGGGGACATCAAGTTCCAGCGCTGGTCAGCAGTGGCTATCGTGTCGTTGTGATCGACAGCCGCGGCCATGGGCGCAGTACGCGCGATGGGCGACCGTTTTCGTATGAGCTGATGGCATCCGATGTTTCGGCAGTTATGGACGCATTGGGTCTTGAAAAAGCCGCACTGGCAGGCTGGAGTGACGGCGCTTGCACAGCATTGATCCTTGCTTCGAAAGCGCCCACACGCGTTGCAGGCGTGTTTTTCTTTGCCTGCAATATGGACCCGAGCGGCACAAAGGAATTTGAATTCACTCCCATCCTCAAGCGGTGCATCGGACGGCATATAAAGGATTATGAAATGCTGTCAGCTACACCCGACCAATTTTACGAGTTTTCCGAGGCAGTCGGTCTCATGCAACGGACGCAACCCAATTATTCGGCGAATGATCTGGCTCAGATCAGCGTACCAGTCGCAATCGTACACAGCGAGCATGACGAATTCATCAAGCGCGAACACGCCGAGTATCTCGCTCGGCGCATTCCAAATGCGGAATTTATCGATCTCCCTGGTGTCAGTCACTTTGCACCGCTGCAGAGACCCGCGCCATTCAACAAGGCGCTACTTGCATTTCTCGACAAAGTTCTACCATAAAACAGGACAGCGGGAATCTGGGTTAGGCTTAGACGGTTTGTCCCACTTTTATGAGAAATATGTAATCATCAGATAAAGGGCGAACAAAACCTTTTACCACGGAGACACAGGGGCACGGAGTTTTACCCTTGTTTTTCTCAGTGTCTTCGTGGCTCCGTGGTTCAAAAAGCCTTCGGCCCATTCCTGACCAATACACTTTTATGAGAAATAGCACACGATTCGTGATGAAATGTGTAAGATATTTGTACCCAAAGCAATGCTGATGGCAGCGTATTTATCGTATAACGGGAAAGGCAGGTAGTATGCTAAAAGGGAAATCAATTACCCTGCGCTCTGTGCGTGACACGGATATTGAGAAGCTATATATTTTCCACACTGACATCCAAAACCGAGGGGACTACTTTCCGCGCGGTATCCTGTCACAAACCGCGTTCCAAAAGCAGTTTCAGGAGAACGGCTTTTGGAGCAAGGAAGACGGTATGCTTGTCATCATCAACCCTGCTAATGAGATATTGGGTCACATCGAATTCTTCAAAACCGTCAATTATCTGGATGAATATGAACTCTCCTATCAGGTCTACTCCACTGAACATCGAGGCAAAGGGGTGGCAACAGAAGCCGTAAACCTGCTGGTACGCTACTTATTTGAGACAAAGCAAGTTAATCGAATCAGGCTCGTCATCCATCCCGACAACGCGGCTTCCCGTCGGCTCGCAGAAAAGTGCGGCTTTGCACACGAAGGCACTGCGCGTGGAGCATGGTACAACAAGGGACGTCACCATGATGTTGAGATTTACTCCATTTTGCACGATGAAGTGACCACCAGCAATGATTAATTGGAAAGCCATGTTTTGGGCAAGGGACGTGCTTTCGAAACGAACAGCGGAATATTTACAGTACGACAATCCTTCAAAGCTTCAAAACCTGTTATGTGAAATGAGAGGATTCGGTAATTCCCGAAAAACACGCAGATTTCCTGTCTTGAAGAGCGGAGCGGCAAAAAAGCTGTTGCCAACAAGCAGATTCTGGAGAAAAGCCGAGATTTTTTTGCCGCCAAGTTACGCCAAAACGGCATTTTGACCTCCAGAAACAACTCAAAAACAGGCTTTTTGCGCCAAAAATAATTACCGAATCCTCTCGAAATCTTAAAAGAGCTCGGGCGAGGTGCTCACCTCGCCCGAGCAAACGTACTTGGATGAACGTTTCATTCAATTCGTCCTAATCAGCCGGAGCTGGTTCGATATCTCCATCCGCATCTGTGTCGCTCCTGGACTGCCTGTTGGCGCGTCCGATAAAGAGCAGCGCGGGGGTCAGGAGCAGGCCGGATGTCACGAGTGAAGCGACCGCAGAGCCAACCGCGGCTATCACGGCGACAATGGGTCCGCCCATCACCTGCCCGATGGCATCCACCTGCCCAAACATCGAATGGACCGTTGCCCGGACCTGCGAATCCAGTTTCTTGTTGACCCAGGCGGTTTGCAGAGGCTCGGCAACATTGCGAAAAACAGCCACAGACAGATACAGGCCCAGGCTAAGCAGCAGAATCGTCGAGAGGGCAAACCCCATCAACGAAATGGAAATGAGTCCTGTAACGATCAGCATTGCGCGTCCAATCGCCAGTGGACTACCGGTATCCACGCGCTTCTCCACAAATCGGACAGCGAAAATGGTGACGAGCGTTGCAGCGATGCGAAGAACTGCAAAAAACGCCACCTGGTTATTGCCAAAAATGAGCGGCAGTTCGAAGGTATCCAGAAGGTGCTTGACCCATAACCGGTCAAAGCCTTCGCTGTAGATCCCATAAAACAGGCCCACGCCAATAACGCTCATGAGGTGGGGCCTTGAGCGGACAGCACCCATACCCTGTTTGAATGTATGACCCATGTGCTGCCATGTGTTGCGGTCTTCGCGCGGTGTAGGATGAAAGCCTGTTTCAGGCATGATGAACACGAGCGTGACACCGATCAGCATCACGCCGAGCCCACCCACCTGGAGCGGCAATGCAATATTATTCGCGCCGACCAGCGTAGCCAGTCCCATTCCAATAAGCGATGCAAACAAGCCCACCTGGGTGGCCCGAAGGAATAGTTTGTTGGCGTTATCTTCCCCGATCTCATCACTGATCCACGCCTGCCGGGCACCGGAAGTAAAGGTATAGCCCAGACCCCAGATGACTTGTGCCAGCAAAATAGGCAGGAACGAAGGAAAGAAACCTTCGACGAGAAAGCCGGCACCCATCAGCAGATAACCGATGATAATGGACAGCCTGCGTGAATATACATCTGCAACGATGCCGGTCGGCACTTCAAAGAGGAACGCCGATAGCTCAAGTGTGGTGCCGACAAGTATCAATTGAACAGGTGTCAGCCCGGCCACAGTGGCTTCATATAACGAGGTGACAACGAACATCATCGCGAAGAACGAAGACGTGCTAAATTCGATAAACAGATAAACAAACCTGGGGTTTAGCTTTAAGTCGGAAAACATAAGCTCCTAACTGAGATTCACGCCATCCCGCAGGTTTGAGTAAGCCAGACCTGCGGGATGTTTTCATAAGGTGAAGGGCCTATACTGTGGGCCCCGATATAGTTTCGTGCGGTTCAATTTCAGGCGTTTGAATGCTATTTGCTCTCTGGATGAATAGCATCGCGGGCGAAAGCAATAAGCTCGATATGCTGACTGCCAGTCTTACCGAAAACACACTGGCAATCAGCCCGATGACAGGTCCACCGATGGTCTGACCGATTGCATCCACCTGGCCGAACATGGAATGAATGGTGGCGCGCACTCTTGAATCGAGTTTCTGGTTGATCCATGCCATTTGCAGTGGACCGCTCACCCCGCGCAGTTGGCCCACAATGGTCATGAATATTACAGCCAAAACAAGCGTCGGCGAAAGTGCAAAGCCGAGGATGCTGATCGTAAGCAAGCCTGTGACCAGCAACATGGCACGGCCAATGGCAAGCGGACTGCTGGTATCGAGACGTTTCTCCACGAAGCGAATGACAAAAAAGTAGAGCACCGTTCCGATCACCTCCAGCAGGATGAAGAAAGACAACTGGTTGCTTCCAAAGAGCACTGGCAAATGGAAGTTATCCAGCAGGAACTTGACCGTTAAACGGTCGATCCCTTCACTGTACAACCCATAGCACAGGCCAATGAAAATGATGTTGCTCAATCGAGGATGCCCGCGCACTGCATTCGCTCCCTGTCTGAAAACATGCCACATATGCTGCCAGGTGTTGCGATCCTCCTGCGGTGTGGGATGAAAGCCCGTTTCGGGCATGATGATGGCCAGCACGATCCCGGTCAATACGATCCCCATCGCACCAACTCGGATCGGCAATGCAGTGTTATTGGCGCCAATGAGCAGGGTGGCTCCCAGAGCAATTAGCCATGCAAACGCACCCAGGCGCGCTGTACGCAGGAACAACTTGTTCGCAGCCTCTTCTCCGATCTCATCCGTGATCCAGGCCTGTTTTGCACCACTGGTGAAGGTGTATCCCAGGCCCCAGACTACCTGGGCGAAAAGGATGGGTGCGAAGGCCGGGAAGAAACCCTCAATGAGGAAGCCCAACCCCATCAGTATGTAACCGATGATGATCGAGAGTCGGCGCGAATAAATATCGGCAACGATCCCGGTGGGCACCTCGAATAGAAACGTTGAGAGTTCAAGCGTTGTGCCTATCAAAACGAGTTGTAAAGGTCCAAGTCCTGCAACGGTGGCTTCATACAGCGAGTTCGTCACAAAAACCATGCCCAAAAACATCCCGATGGCCATCTCCATAAAGAGATAGACCCGGGTTGCATCTAACTGTGATTTGCGAAACATATTTACCTTTGTAAAGTTGGCGCGGAGTCTTATCCGCTATTGTGAGGCCGCAATTCTTTACAAGGATTGTCAGACAGAAATTGCGGCAAGCTCAGGCAGGAGCTAATTCTCCATTGTGCCAGCAGATATTGTTAAAGACTTTCATTTTGCCTCCAAAATTATTCCAGGGTTTTATATTTTTCAAGCTATCGGAAAAACATCCGATAGCTTTCGGGGGAACATAATATTTATTAACGCGCGCACTTCTTCGCTGTCGCACCAGCAATCTGCAAAGGTGTATTCCAGTTCGTTGAAACTGCGATAGCCAAACAGCACCTGCAGGAAGGTAAGATCAGGGAAGGCGACCTCACCCCCATCTTCCGGTGTGGGTCTCCAGCGCTCGATGGTTATAACCCGGCCATTTTCGATGACCAGTCGCAGACCATCCCGATAAAAACTGATTTTGATCTGGCGGCTGTGGCCTGCCGCAATTGACTCAGCCAGTCGCTTTTCGAGCGCAGGCTTGATGTGATTCAAGAAACCAGGCAGGTCTGAAACACGCAGATACCATGCATAGGGATCATGCCGGGAAGGCAGGTTTTTCCCCAGCGCTTCATAGACGGGATGCTGCGCGCCCAGCATAAATCCAAAGGATGTGCAGGTTTTCCCGTCGCGCTTCGCATATTCCTGTCCTTTATTCCATAGGTGGCGCACAACTGAGGGAGTCACGGCCAGCCATGAAACGCCAGATCTGAGTTCATACCAGAGCGCGCTCAGGCCCGTCTGTCCTAAAGAGTTTGGATGCTGAAAGTAGCCGACCCTTTCACCTGATCTATCCTCGATCATATACATCTGATAATGATCAGAGCTATCCTCGCTCTGTCCATCGAGTTCATATCTAAGTATCTCAGGCGTTCGTTTGCACGCAATAGCACTGCGCTGGATCGCGTGTTCATATACCTCTGCAACAAAGGACAAATCCTCCTGCGTTGCAGGGCGCATCCGATAGGGTTCTACTTCGCCATCCTCCCCTGCACTGCCCGCGGGGGCAGGTGTCATCTTTGGGACATTTGCTTCATGACCAAAGCGACGACCGGCAAGATCGAGCGTCATTTCGTATCCAAACAGGCGATAGTAATAGGGGATACCGGTGATGGCCTGCACCATGTGACCGCGTTCTGCGCTCCATTTGTGAACCTCTTCGAATTGCGCGCGCACAAGTCCGCGGTTGCGAAATTCGGGCAGGGTTCCCACCAGCTCGGGACGGCCCACGCCAAATTCAATGCCATCGTAGGTCCATGTTTGGGGAATGAGATTCATCGATGAGACAATTCGTCCGGTGGCTGTCTCTTCGACAATGGTGAAATCGTTTGGGGTGAGAGTCGGGTGCGGGCGCGAGAGCAGGTCGCGGGTCCATGCCGCGACGCGTTGTTTATCCAGGTCATCATCGCCGTGGATATTCCCGTTGAACTGCGCCAATGCGTCTGCATCCTCGGGTGTTGAATGGCGCATGACCAGGCCGTTGCCCAGGTCACGTAAAGTAGTTTGTTGTTTGGTGAACATAAGCGTAGCAATCCTGCGGGCGATCTGTGCTGTGAGGCGAATGCCGGGTATGGGGCCAGTGGTGCCTGCGCAGGACAATCGCCGTTATAGAAGTTGTTTCAGCTGCTGCAAGGCGGATTGCGAGTCCTTAAAATGGATGCCCTGCATGCCGACCTTTTCACATCCTTCAATGTTGACGTAGAAATCGTCGACAAGGACCGCCTCGTTCGGACTCACCCCAGCCTTTTGCAGAGCAATCTTGTAGATCCCGGCTTCGGGTTTTGCCACCCCCACCTCCGCGGAGATAATGATGTGATCGAACGCGTCATCGAATTTCTCGCGCACGATATAGTCGCGCAGATCGCTCCAGGCATTCGAGATGAGCCCGGTCGTATATTTGCCGTGCAGGGAACGCAGGAAATTCAGTATTTCATGGTCAACAATGTCGCCTGCAAAAAATTCGTCGCGGATGAGGGCCATTTCCTCGTAGGGGAGTTTCAACCGCTGCATCACCGCCTCCCAATGCTGCAGGGAGGTGATCGCACCGATGGACGCCTGATGGCCTGTCTCACTATCGAAGACGATCCGGCTGAGATCATCGTATTCCATGCCAAGGCGTTCAGCAAGCCGCTCACGCGGCGTCTGATATTCGGTACGGACGATGACACCGCCAAGATCGAAGAAGACCGCGCATATGCTCATTTGCTTTTCTTGGCAGTCTTCTTTTCTTTGGGAGCTGTTGCAGTTTCAGGTTTCTGCGCGGCAGGCGCTTTCTTTGCTGCTGGCTTCTTCTCTTTGACTGCCTTCGGTTCGGGGGCAGGTTCTGCCTCAGCAACGGGAGCCGCTTCAGCCGTGGGAAGAGGTGCCTCGTGCTGGGGGTTCTCCTTCATTTCCACCTCCAACTCCTTGAGCGCGTCGCGCCAGTTGGGCATTGTCGCCTCAAGTCGCGGGCGCGGGATGGGATTGGCGCGGCGGCAACGCGGACAATGCGAGTCATAATGCGACAGCTTCTTTGAATCCATTTCCTGAAGGGCGTCGAGTTTTTCAATACGACCGATTGTGTAGGGTGTCTGGCAAAAAGAACAACGGATGTTCATGTGTACTCCTCTTTTGAGAAAAATTTTAGGCGAGCCTTGCGAAGGCTTGAAGCCTCCGCAAGGCTGTATCAGACCTGCTTATTAAAGGGATTGTACACTGATTTCAGTACCCTCACGCAGTTCCTTTTCGTACTGATCGAATGTCTGATGAACATGCATGCCTGCGGTTTCATACAGACGCAACGCACCGGTCAGGTTTTGGGCATCCACGCCCAGACCGACCTTCCGTCTGCCACGTCGATAAAATTCGTTGAACGAATGACGCAGGAGGGCAAGCCCAAGTCCGCGTTTTCGCCAGGGGCGGCGTACACCCAGGGTGCCCACCCAGCCCTGATCGGGATCAAGGATCCCGTTTTGGTGAGGGCGGCACAGGTTAACGCCGGCAATTTCCCCGGAGGGTCCGTCCATGGCAAGAAACAATAAGGTTGGATCAATGTCATCGTTTATCCAAAAGTGCCTAAACCGTTTCAGGCCTTCCTCAAAGGGTTCCTCCACAAACCCGAAGTGGTCGCGGAAGGAGTCTTCCGTAGCCTGATACACGGCTGCAGCATCAATATCCGGGCGGTAGGTGCGGATTGTGATACCCTGGGGGAATTCCGCTTCGGGAACAGGCGCAGCCATTTCTATGAGCATATGATACGAACTGCGGATGTGGCGATAGCCCAACTCTTCGAACAACATCTTCGGCCTTTCAGCCTCACGGACCGTCCCTACACGCGGTGCAAAGCGGAGCTCTGCGGGCAGATCCTTGAGAGCACGCAAAGCGCGCTGTTCAGCCCAGTGCATCATCCATGTGCCGACACCCATGCCTTCATACTCCGGGTCAACGCGTCCCCACACCCATGGGTGGACGGGCGGCCTGGCAGTGGTCCATACTTCGATGTATCCAACCATTTGTCCGTTCGGCGCAAAGACGACGCGGATATCATCAGTGGGATCGAAGCCCGGCGACACCCATTCATTGCGGATGGCTTGCGGGTCAGTGATCTCATCCCGTCCCATCACAGAGCGCGACCAGCGGTTATAAAGCACGAGCGCTGGTTCCACATCATCCATGATCGCGCCGCGGGCGGTGAAGCCTTTGGGCAATTCCACTGCAAGTTCCTTCTGTATTTGTGTGTTCATTTTTTATTCCTTTTTGCCACTGTGACCCAGAGTTTGAATTGTCTTTCTGTGAGTCTCTGTGGCTATTTCTATTCTTCATCCATATCACGACCGGCACGCAGTTCCTTTTCGTAGGTGACGAACTGGCTGGCAGCAAGCATGCCTGCTTTTTGATACAGGCGTGTTGCGCCGCTGGGATTCTGGGCGTCCACACCGAGACCGATGGTCTTTGTGCCGCGCCTGTAAAATTCACCGAACGATTGAAGGAGAAGCGCCTCCCCAAGTCCGCGTTTGCGCCACGGACGGCGGACTCCCAGCGTGCGGATCCAGCCGATGCCCATGCGATAGCGGTTCAGTGAAATACCCGCCACTTCATCTCCATCCCATGCAATTGCCCAAAGGGACGGATCGAACCCAGAATCGTTGAGTCGGCTGTGCTTCCATTCATCCAAGGTCACTTCGTGGCTTCCCCAGTGATCGCGAAACGACTCGTTCTGTGCCTGCCACACCGGGATATCATGCTCCCCTTTGATAAAGGGACGCAGTTCGATTCCCTCAGGAAACTTTGGCTCTGCAGGTGGACCGCCGAGCACAATCTCCATGCGCCAGTGATAGCGCAGCGGATGATACCCTTCGTTTTGGTGCAGGTCGTTACCTTCCTTATCGTGGAGATCCAGCGTGCTGCGCAGGAAGACTCGCAGGTCGGGCTTTGCAAGAAGGATCTCCTGACGGGCACGTTCTTCCATGATGCGAAGCAACGATGTGCCGATCCCCATCCCCTTGAAATCAGGATGGACATATCCATCCGCCGTCAGGGAAATATGCTCGTGCTGGTTGTTGAATTCTTCGAAGCCTACAATGCGGCCGTCCGCTGTTTCAACCAGAAAGGCGTCCGTTTCCAAAATAAAGCCGGGGTTTTTCCATTCGCTTTTGAGTTCTTCCGGTGTAACAGCAACAGTGGTGTCGCCATCGGCTTCGCAGACATCGTAGATGAGTTTTGCCACAGCTTCCACGTCGCTCCATTGAACGGGACGCAGCTTGAGGCCTGGATCGAGAATTACCTGATCAGTTTGTAACTTCGTGTTCATAAATTTTTATCCATTTCCTTTCTGTTCCACTCACCGGCACTGGTGGGATCGTTCAGTTCCAACCATTCCTCACGAAGGATGCCCATGAAAAGTTCATCCCATCGGCGTCCTTCCCGGTTGAGCATCTGGCGTACACGTCCCTCATGGCGGAAGCCCGCCTTTTCATAGGAACGGATGGCACGCGGGTTGTATTCAAATACGGTCAGGGTCACACGCCGCAGGTTGATCTCGGTAAAGGCAAAGCGCAGCAGAACGTTCATCACATCCGTGCCATAGCCTTTGCCCCAATATTCGGTCTCACCGATGCCAAGCCCTACGAACGCATCGCGGCCACTCCAGTTGAAAACATCCAGCCCCAGCTCCCCGATCAGCTTGTCATCTGCGAGTGTGCGGATGCTAAAGAAATAACTGGCAGGTGACATCTCACCGACCTCTTCTTCCATCCATTTCAATGCCGCTTTGGGTGACTGCATGACACGCGCAGATGAATTGAGCAGGCGTACGTATTCCGAATTTAGATACCAGCGTGGAAAAGCCTTGCTCATTTCATCCGGGTCAAACGCGGATAATCGCACAAGTTTTCCTGTAAAAATATCCTTCATGGGTTATCTCCATTTTGTTGCAGCCATTCCTCGCGCAGGATGCCCATCCACAAGGTATCGGTGCGTTTGCCTTCACGCAGCATGTCCTGGCGGGTGCGACCTTCCAGCCGAAAGCCCGCTTTCTCATAGGAACGCAATGCGCGTTCGTTGTATGCATGCAAACCCAATGCCACACGCTGGACACCCAGCTCTGAAAAAGCATAGCGCAGGCAGATCTTCATCATATCGGTGCCGTAGCCCTTACCCCAGAAATCGCGCTCGCCGATCCCAATGCCCACCCATGCCTCGCTGTGGATCAAATCCAGGTACAGGCCAAAAAAGCCGATCAACTTATCTTCAGTCAGCGTGCGGACGGAGAACGAATATCGCTCAGGCTGGAATCCCTTTTCAAAGCGCTTTTCCACCCGATCCCTGATCTTCTTCTCGGAAGATAGCTCAAGTGGGTCACTATCCGCCAGACGGACGAATTCCGAATCGAGCTGCCAGCGGACCTCCGACTTTGCATGTGTTTCCGGCTCTTCAAATGTAAGGTGAACCCGTTCGCCGCGGAATAAATCTCTCATCGCTGCCTCATTTCTTCATCACGTCCAGGTTATGCCTGTGCCTGTCGCAGAACCTCTTCAGAGTGCTTCAGCCATTCATCCTTCAGCAAGCCGAAAACAAGCACATCCCAGCGGCGGGCGTCGCGTTCAACTGATTGACGCCGTCTCACCTCTTCGACAAAGCCGAATTTCTTGAGCGAGGCCATGGCGGCAGTGTTGTATTCCGGAACGATGGCGCTGAGACGGAATAAATTCAACTCTGCAAAACCGAAGCGCAGCAGCATCCTCAAAGCCTCGGAACCATATCCTTTACCGCGGTCCTCCGCAGCACCGATGCCAAGGCGGAGAAAGCCATTGCCGTTCGCCCACTCGATCCACTGAATGGCAGCCTTGCCGATCAGCCTGTCATCCTCCCTGGCGCGGATGGCGAAATGGTAGAGATTCTTGTCCTCGTCTATTTGCTTTTCAAGCTTCTCATACTGCTTCTTCACCAGCGCGGCAGACATGGGACGCGCCGGGCTGATATCCATCATGCGCATGAAATCAGAATCGTGAGTCCATCTGGCTTCGATTTGCGGGTCCTTCTCATGATCGATGGGACCGAAACGGATGTCTTTGCCTTCGAATAATTGGGTTTGTATGTCGAACATTTTTACCTCCGGATGATATGGAAACAAAAAGCGGCCACAGGCATTTGCCCATGACCGCGCATGAATCAAAACGGCCACGGGCGGGTGCACCGTGGCCGTCATTTACATTGCGTGTAAATTAACGAATAGCAGGCGCACTCCGAGAATCAAAAATGCCACTTACAAAAGTTGGTGCCATGGTCTGGGTCTTCTTGAGCATCGGTTGCGTCTCCTTTCTAAAAAATTTCTTACTTTCTCGAGTGTAACATGCGGGCTTGAAACCCGTCAAGTAAATGAGCCGAAAGAAAGGACTTCTTATGGTTACCTGGAAAACAGATGTAGAAACCGCTCACACTGTACTGATCATATCCGATCAGCCTGAGAGTGCCGCATCCTGGAATGTGCTTTTTAGCCAGAGGAATTGCATTGTCCTTATAGAAACAGAAACTTCAGATGCGGTCCAAAGCGCGCGATTAATTGACCCATCCCTCATCGTGGTTGATATTCAGCTGCCGAAGGAAAAACGCGGCGCGTTCCTGAGGGATTTGCGCGCCATCTGTCGTGGCCCCATTCTTATGCTCATTTCCGCCAACACCGTGGAAGAAATCCTGGACGCCAATCGTTCCGGCGCAGATGAATGCCTCGTCAAACCGGTAAACCCGGCGGTGCTGGTCATCAAAGCAATGGCATGGCTTGGGCATGGCCACCGCATGGAACGAGTATCCGCGCCCATTAGTGTGACCTTATAGCATCTCACATTTCTCCTCCTTTTTGTGAGCCTCATTGATGCCAGAGCTCCCGTAATTATCACACGGGAGTTCTGGTTTTAAGATGCCTTTTAGGGGACTGTGTCGATATTGATGAGTCCGGCCTGCAGGTCACTGAGCATTTGCTCAACAGGGCGCTGTTTTCCCGGGGAGAGAATTTCCGGGTCCACATCCGCCAGCCCAAGGGGAGATTGAACCGTGACCCCGCCCTTTCCGCTGAGCAGATCGGGCCACGCGTTTTGGATCGCTTTGATCACATCCGGCTGGATCGTCATCGCCCAGCCTGCAGGCAGCTGCTCGGGGCTGATCGTCCCAATCATGGTTGTACCTGTTGTACCTATATAGTTTGCAAGATCCTCCGTATATACGTCCGGGTGGATATAAATGGTATTTACCTTGTATTGCAGTATCAGAATATCCGCATAGGCATTATACGTATTTACATCCACGTCTGCAGGGATCTCTATGTATTGTGGATAGGACCATGCATAGAAAAAATTTCGCGGACACGTCCCACAATAAAATACCATGCCATTTGTATATGCGTTCAGGGCACGGATGGCATCGGCGTTATCCTTGGGCATCATCATGCCAATGCGGTAATCATCGCTGATCAATGCCGCAGTATACCCAGCCAGAAAAGCGGCGGTATCGGTCTGCGCATTGTTTCCCAGGACGCTGACATTTCCGCCTGCGGTAGTGTTTGGAATATTGATCGCAAGGAACTGGACTTGAGGCGCCGCAGCGGCGAGCGCGGCAATACCCGGGTCCGTTGAGACTGCGATGACCATCTGCAGGCCCGGTTCGAGATCGGCCTCTGTAAATGTATTGCGCACCTGAAAACGAAGTCCGGATTGTTGCGTGAGATCGTAGACCGTCGTCTGATAGAGATTGGATGTATCGGGGTCAAGGTCCGTGGGGATAACCAGCACAGCCAGGGGTACGGTTGGCGTGGAAGTTAATAGCGGAGGTGCAACTACAGTATCTGTTGGAAGGGGAGCCGATGTGGCAGTTGGCTCAGCGCTGTTTCCGCAGGCACTCATAACAGCGATGATGATGAAAAGGATGATGGATCTTAAACGCACAGTCTTTCTCCAGAGGTAGGGATGGGCGAATTATACACGCTCCCCCATTGGATAAAAAAAGACCCACGCATGTGCATGGGTCTGGAAATGAACTACCGCTTCCTACCTGGACTTGATGCTGATCTTCTTCGGGCGGGCAGATTCTGCCTTGGGCAGCGTCAGCGTTAACACATCATCAGCGATATTGGCTTCGACGTGATCCGCGTCGACAATGGGGGAGGAGAGGCGCAAGGAACGGCACAGGGAGCAGGAAATATATTACTCTCCTAACTCTTCAAACAATCTATCCAGGTGCGGCCTTTCGGTTGCCTTCAAAATCTTTTTTCGCGTTGTTTCGTCTTTCAAATCCAGTCGTTTTAATTGACCGTTTACCTTGTGTATCAATTCAATTCTTCCAAATTGTGCGCCGTGATTTTCGGCATATTTTGCCAAACCTTTTGCCTTCGGGATTGCATCCGAGTAACTGCTGCTGTGCGGGTCTAAAATATCAACGACGATCTTGCCTTTCACTTTGTGGAAGACAATGAAATCAGGGTAAAGAGGTTTTACGGTTTCGCCTTCAGTGTAAGGAATACAAAGTGACCAATCCTTGCGGGGCAGATTGCGTAACCAACCGACAACTTCTGGCTTCGGCAATTCTTCCGCAAGAACATCTGGCTCCCATGAAGTGTTTTCGAAATTCTCGTAGAAGCTGCCCGTCTCATCTGCATACAAATGCTTCTCCAAACGCGTGCCTGTCTTTCTGCCAGGATAATCCATTGAAGGGACAAGTGGCTCGGCGGCTGGTTCCTTTTGCATTCGATAATAAATGCGGCGATATTCCTCCTGCCTGCTGGAGGGAAGTTTTTCAATGGATAGGCGCTTTCTTTCGTAAAGATCGTCCAGAGTATTTTTGCAAGTTCGCTCCAGCCTGGTAAGTGTTTCCTGTTCCTGCAAAATGCCGTAGAGTTCAAGCTTGCGGCGGTAGGGGTTTTGTATATCCTTCCTGGATTTCCAGAATTCAAGATGCAGGCCTTCGCCTAAAATGCGCCCGCATTGGTTGAACAGGTCTTCAATATTTTCAGGCGTAGCTT
>JBDTPH010000255.1:0-41506 GCA_039932795.1 Chloroflexota bacterium | reverse complement strand
CCAGCAGACTGTCGAGATTCACCCCTTTGCCCACGCGCAGTAGATCTTCCATCATCGACGTGTAGCCTTCGATCAGCGTGATGGGCGTCTTGAGTTCATGTGCTGCAACCGAGATGAACGCCGACTTGCTTTTGTCCACACGTTCCATCTGTTTCTGCACTTTTTCCATCTCGCTGGAAATATGTGCTACACGGGTTTCCATTTCGTAACGTGCCACCACTTCAAGACCATACGTATAGACCGGGATGACTGACGCCAAAAGATCGAGTGCCTGTTGCTTGGTCAGCGCTTCACGTGTCACCTGGATGGTCAGTGCGATCATGCGGTTGATCAAAAAAGAGACGTGATAGGGTTCCTCTTCAAGGTCGGTTTCTGTGGAGGATTTTGCCCAATCGAGCAGGATCGAATCCATCCAGGCCGGGTCACCTGATGTCACAGATTGTTCTAACAGATTGAAGAAACGCGCCAGCTGTTCCTCGAAATCCGCGCGAATTTCCATGCCGCGTGCCATCTCCTGTCCAACACGCGAGATCCATGCAGGGCGGATTCTGGCAAGCACTTTTTGAACGGGCGAAATCGTTTTTTTTCTAGGCACGGTTTTGTCGGGTGACAGTCCCTTTTATTTTATCAGGGTTGAGCGCTTTGCTGCATGACCCATGTGTGCAACGTTTCTCCCACTGCCTGCAGGCTTTCTGCCGAAACTTTATCGGGTGTATCCTGAACGGTGTGCCAGTAGGGATAGTCGAAGTCAATAATATCGATCGCGGGAATGCCTGCATCCACAAAAGGTGTGTGGTCGTCGAGCATGGAGTGCTTGTATTCAGGGATGAATATGCTTTCGTATCCAAGGCTTTTGGCAGTTTCCCAAATTTCATCCGTCAGCTGAATGTTTGAGTTGCGTTCCTTGTAGATATTCAGGTCGGCATCGCCAATCATATCCACGATGATAACTGCCTGCGGCCGGACAGGGTTATTCCTTACAAACTCCCGTGAACCCAGGATCCAATCCCAGCCCTCGATGCGGCCGTTATCTTCTGCATCAAAGAATACCAGCCAGATGGGAACGGTATCCTCGGGCAGTGAACGCGCCAGTTCCAAAAGAACCGCCACACCTGAAGCGCCATCATTTGCACCAGGGACAAAATTCGTATGTTGTATGGGGTCAGGATCGCTATCCGCGAACATGCGTGAATCGTAATGCGCGCCGATGATGATCTGCGGAACCTCATCATTTCTCTTCGCGACGATATTCTCCACTGGATGGCCCAACGCTTCGGATTCCTGGATCTCCACCTGCCAGCCAGCGGACTCCAATGCTGTGCGAATCCATTCCTGCGCCTGGGCATGGCCCGGTGACCCAGGCACTCGCGCCCCGAAGGCAACCTGTGTCTGCACGTCCTTGTAGGCGCGTTGACCGTCAAACACAGCGGGATCAGTTGTCGGCTGGGAAAAAAACGAGTACGTGTACCATCCCAGTGTGGCAGTTAGAAGGAGTCCAATGATCGAAAGGTAGGTGCCAATGGATTTATGGGTCACGCTTTGGCTTCACTTCCTTCGGTCGTTTTGGCCAGCACAAATTGTAAATCTGCAAGCGCGCGTTCAGCATAGGCTTTGCCGCGTTCACGCTTTGCAATTTTTGATTCGAGAGGAGGAAGAATGCCGAAGTTCGCCTTCATCGGCTGGAAATCCTTGAGATCAGCGTGTGTTACGTAATAACACAACGCACCCAGCATGCTTGTTCGTGGCAGTGTAAGGAGTTCCTCACGATGATGAAGGTGCGCCGCATTGACGCCCGCCAACAGACCCGTTGCAACGTTGCCCATATAACCCTCCACGCCCGTGATCTGGCCCGCAAAGAATAGATCCTCTCTTGTAATATGTTGCAGCGTGGGGCGCAGAAGTTTTGGTGAAGCTATGAACGTATTGCGATGCATCTGACCATATCGCAGGAATTCGGCACTTTCCAGACCGGGGATGAGTTGGAGCACACGTTTTTGTTCGGGAAATTTGAGATTGGTTTGAAAACCCACGAGATTATACAGACTGCCCGCCAGATTATCCTGCCGAAGTTGAACCACAGCGTAGGGACGTTTGTTTGTGCGCGGGTCGCGGATGCCCACCGGGCGCATCGGTCCGAACGCAAGCGAGTCGATGCCGCGTTCAGCAATGATTTCAACGGGTAAACAGCCTTCAAAAAAGTGACCCGCTTTGACCCCGCTTTTGATGGCTTCTTCGAATGAGCGCAATTCTATGCGTTCGGCTTTCATCAGCGCTTCAACGAATGCGTAATATTCATCTTTTGTAAACGGACAGTTGATGTAATCGCCTTCCTCTTGTTCGCCGGTGCCATAGCGGGAGGCACGGAAGGCAATATCCATGTTGATGGATTCAGCGTGGATGACGGGCGCGATCGCGTCGAAGAAAAATAGATGTTCTTCGCTGCTCAGCGCTGCAATCGATTGGGAGAGCGCAGGTGATGTAAGGGGCCCGCTGGCAAGGATGGCTGGTGTGTTCGGGATTTCCTTCATCTCTTCACGAACGATTTCAATGTTGGAATGGTTCTGTATTTGTGCAGTAACAAGTTGCGCGAACAGCTCACGGTCAACGGCGAGGGCGCCACCCGCGGGCAGGGATGCAGACTCGGCGCATTCAAGAAGCAGTGAGCCAAGGATCCGCATCTCATTTTTCAGCACGCCAGAAGCACGGTCTGGAAGGTTTGAGCCGAGGGAATTCGAACAAACGAGTTCAGCCAGATCGTGAGTCTGATGCGCTCCAGTCTGGAGAGTAGGCCGCATTTCGAATAGCTGCACCTTGAGCCCGAGTTGGGCGGCTTGCCAGGCGGCTTCGCTTCCTGCAAGCCCGCCGCCAATTACGATGAGATCAGTCATGAAGTGATTTTACCATTTTGGTCGCGGGGTCATAGCGGTACGCACGCCAGTGGCGTGGATATTTTGCTGTGCTGTATAATTATCAATAGAATGTCAGGCCATACAACAATTGATAACCAACTCAAGGAAGCCAGCCAGTTAACCGATGTGGCATGGGCAGCGCTTGTCGAGCGTGAGGCAGGTAAATGGCGCGTGCTGTCGCGCCATCGCCTTGGCAAAAGGATGCAACCGGAATTGGTGAATTTCCTTGGCAAGGTCGAAGTGGATTCGTGGCTTTGCGGCGCGTTGAGCGGGGGCCAGAGCCGCTCGGTTTCCTTGCCGGAGTCCAGCAAACTGGAGGCGGGCAGGTTGTTTGCTTTCCCCCTGGCAGGAGTTTCGCGGGTTGTGGTTGCGGGGACGGGTCAATTATCGAGTGAGTCGCAGCGTCTCTGGCGGCTGGTTGTTTCAGGAATGCGGAGCGAAGAGAACCCGCCCGATGCTTCTGCCTCCGCGTCAGTTGCCGCGTCCCTGCTCATCCCTGATCTGGATTCGGAAAACCCATATGACCTGCCCCGTGCCCTTGAGCGTGCGCTGGCCTCCTTTGTTCGGCTCGTTTCTGTGCAGGGGGGGTGGCTGGCGATCAGGCGCGGCGAATCGCTTGAAGTGCGCGCCCAGTGGAATGCACCAGCCTGTGCAGACCTGGTCCTTTCCATTGAGGGGAATCCGCTGCTGCGTCGCGTGAATCGTAACCTCACACCGATTGTTGTGCACAGCGCCAATGCAGCATGGGCGGAAATTCCCCACAAAGGCTTGAAGGCAAATACACGTTTATGGACTTGCGTGCCCCTGGTCATTGGTCAGCGTTTGATTGGCGCACTTGTTTTGTGGCGGACAAGCGAATTTAAAGGTGACGAATGGAATCGCCTGATTGACCTGGCAACACAGGTCGCGCCGGCAGTGGAAACAATTATCACCTTTGCAGAAATGGCGGGACATTTACGCCGACTTGGCATGTTGAATGATTTCGCGCTGACGGTTTCCACAGGTCGTAATCTCGATCAAATTGCACGGCGCATGTTCGCCCTGCTCTCACGCGCGTTTTCCACTGAGTTGATTGTCCTGTATCTGCTCTCCTCCGATAATCGTTTATTGAATGAGTATCGCAGCAGCGAAGGGAATATGAACTCCACAACGCAGGGGGCAGACGAGCATCGGATCACGCCGCTCCTCAGAAACGGTCAGAAAGTGCGGCTGGGCGAAAATAATACCAATGTCAATTTGCCGTTATATGACAGGGCCCTGTCAGGTTTGTATGTGCCTCTTCGTTTTAGGGGACAGATCATCGGTATTCTGTGTGTGGAAAGTCTGCGTAATGATGCATTTAATATGTATGATGAAAGCCTCATGACCGTGATCGCCAGTCATCTGGCAGGTCTTGCAGATTACACACGCCTGCGCGAAGAGGCGGAGGGACGTGCGCGCAATCTTGGATTGATCCATGAAGTTGTCCAGCAGGTAATCGGGTTAACCGATTCGCGTGCAGTGGCAGAGATCACTTCGGACCTGTTGGCACGCTATTTTGCCTATGAACTTGCCGCCGTGTTTATCGCCGATGAAAAAGGCGACCTGACGATCGGTGGAGTTGGCGGGGCAAGTCAGAATGTCGTCAAGCGTGCCATGAAGTCGTTCGAGTATCCTCTTATTGGCGGGATCACAGGTCACGTATTTAAGACCGGGGAAAGCACGGTTGTCAACGATGTGTTGCAGGATAGCCGCTATCGATCCATCAAAGGCTGGCAGGCAGGCTCTGAGATGTGCGTGGCCATCCGCGAAGGCGTCAAGATCCTTGGCATTATTGATGTCGAAAGCAGCTCACGCAACGCATTTACTCACAATGATTTCATGGCGCTTGAGTCCCTGGCCGGTATTC
The DNA here is from genome assembly GCA_039932795.1 of Chloroflexota bacterium. GTDB lineage: Bacteria > Chloroflexota > Anaerolineae > Anaerolineales > Villigracilaceae > Defluviilinea. The sequence continues at coordinate 36,709 of JBDTPH010000255.1, read as the reverse complement.
TCGCAAGCGTGATCACCAGCGCTGACCAGTATCAGCGCCTGCAAGTGATGATTACCCAGTTGCGCTCCACCCAGGTGGAATTGCGCACCCGTATGGAGGCACAACGTTCCGCTGAAAACCGGCTCATTCAAGCTGCCAAACTAGCGGCTGTGGGTGAAATGGCCGCGGGGATCGCCCATGAATTGAATAATCCACTCACCTCGGTAACCGGCTTTGCGGAGCTGGCTCTTGATGAGCTTCCCAAGGATACTGAAACGTATAAGGATATTGAGATGGTGCTGCGTGAAGCATTGCGCGCGCGTAGTGTGGTCCGCCGACTGCTTGACTTCGCGCGGCAGGGTGAGAGCATTCGGGCACGTGCATCACTCAATGAGGTGGTTGAAGATGTGGTTGCATTGAGCAAACATCTCATTCACACCAGCGGTGTGGAGCTAACGATTGACCTGGAAGTCACTCTTCCCTGGGTAATTGTGGATGGCAACCAGATGAAGCAGGTTTTGCTTAACCTTGTGCATAATGCGTTACAGGCAATGCCAAATGGTGGCGAGATGAAGATCCTGACCGAAACAGTTGCACGCAATAATCGGGACTGGGTCGTGGTTTCGGTGATTGATACCGGGGTAGGTATTCCGAAGATGGAGCAGACCCGCATCTTCGAGCCGTTTTACACCACCAAAGGCAATCAGGGCGGAACGGGCCTGGGACTTTCCGTGACCTATGGCATTGTCACTGATCACGGTGGACAGATCGAAGTAGAAAGCCAGCCGGGGGCAGGATCGAAATTCACGGTCTGGTTGCCGTTACCCTAAACCTTCGCGTGGAGCGAGATACAGAATATGGAAACCGTTTCAGTCCTTGTTGTAGATGATGAACCCGGAATCGCGGCGTTGTGCAAACGCATCCTGGGCCGCGCCAAGTATGAAGTGACCTCCCTCACAGATCCGCGCGTGGCCATCCAATACCTGCAGCAATATCGTTATGACCTGCTGGTTGTGGACATCCGTATGCCTGAAGTGGATGGCTTTGATGTCATCTCACGGGCGCAAATGGTTCAGCCTGATATTGCCGTGCTGGTGATGACCGGCTTCGGCACAGTTGAAACTGCCATCCGTGCCCTGCGTCAGGGGGTGGATGGACTTTTGCTGAAACCATTCGAGACGAGCGACGAATTGCTCTCTACTGTGCGGCAGGTGCTGACTGATAACCAGCGCAAACGCGATACAGCCCGTATGCAGGCGCTGCGTCCATTGTTCAACGTTACAGAAACGCTTTTCTCGGAGACCGATCAAAGCAAATTGCTCGACCTCATTCTCAGCGCAATTCGAGATCATCTCCACTGCTCGAACGTTGCATATTACCAGGTTGAAAATGGGATGGTCTTCACTATGGCGCATCGTGGCCGCGTCCTGCACGTGGATGGAGTCAATTTTGCCACGCAGCTCATAAGCCGCGTGGATGCAGATGGCAATCCGATCGTGATCAACGCGACAGGTCCAGGTGAGGAGGCCGCGCAGTCGCTTCTTTCCACGCTTGGGCTTGGCTCAGCGGTCCTGATTCCGATCGCACGTTCCAATTTGCATAGCGTTCTGTTCGCTGCCCGCGATGCCAGCGGAGCCCCATTCCGGGGCGCCGACCTTGAAATGTTCTTCATCCTGGCTAGGCAGGCTGTTGTTGCGATGGAAAATGCACGCCTCTATGAAGACCTGCGGGCTTATGTAAAGCGTGTGGAGGAATCGCAGCAGGCTTTGTTGCGTGTCGAAAAAATGGCCGCTGCAGGACGGCTCACGGCTTCCATCGCGCATGAGGTGAATAATCCGCTCCAGTCGGTGCAGAATTGTCTGCACCTGGCCGGGCACGATGGAGTATCACCTGAGAAGCGCAGGGAATATATAGAACTTGCCAAGAAGGAGCTCGACCGTTTGATGAAGACCATGCAGCGTATGCTTGATTTTTATCGCCCAGGCGCGGTGCGTGTGGAACAGGTCGATCTGCTTGAATTGTTAAACCATGTATTGAGCCTGACATCACAACAACTGGGTCAAAGAAACATAGTGGTAAAAACGGAGTTGCCTGAATCATTGCCCATGGTGTATGCCGTGAGCGGCCAGATCCAGCAGATCTTTTTTAATTTGATCCTGAACTCGCTGGATGCCATGCCGGGCGGTGGCGAACTGACCATCAACGCCCGTGCAGTAAAAAATGGCGTTGAAATAATTTTTGAGGATAATGGTCCTGGTATCCCTGAGGAGCGCCGCGAAAATATTTTTGAACCTTTCTTCAGCACCAAGGAAGGTGGGACGGGCCTTGGGCTGACTGTGAGTTACAATATTGTCACCGCCCATGGCGGTACGCTCGATCTCCTCGATGGCCATGGTTCTGGTGCTTGTTTTAGATTATTCCTACCGACGGGAGATAAACAATGAAGTCGAACATTCTTGTAGTGGATGACGAACCGGTTGCACGCCAGTCATTAAGTGACATTCTGCGTCTGGAGGGATATACGGTTAACTCTGTTCCAAATGGACAGGCAGCGATCGAGTATGTACGTACACATCCCGTTGAACTCATGATCGTTGACCTGCGCATGCCTGGCATGGATGGACTGGAAGTGGTACAGGTCATAAACCAGGTCTCTCCTGAGACCGAGGTAATTTTGTTAACCGCATTTGCCACAACAGAATCGGCGGTGCAGGCACTGCGATTAAGAATACATGATTATCTTCTCAAGCCTGCCCCGCCAACACAGGTCCTTAACAGCGTCAAGAAAGGTTTATCACGGCGGGATGCACGCCTGAAGCTGCGCGGCGGCACATCCACACTGGACGTGGAGGATGGCCCGATCGAGTTTTCCCTGAAGGATGGCACCCACATTGATCTCTCGCGGCGCCAGGTACGAAAGAAAGACCAGGTGATCCATCTGACCCCTGCAGAAGGGCGGCTGTTGCGCGTATTGATCGAGAACCCGGGCCGGGTCTACTCGCACCGTGAACTTGTCCTCCTTGTACAGGGATACGACACCTCGCAGCGTGAGGCACCCGAAATTCTACGCCCGTTGGTCAGTCGCTTGCGTCACAAACTGGACTTGTTTCCCACACTCTCTGAGCGAATTGTCAGTGTACGAGGCACGGGATACTTATATGAAGGGGATAAGTAATAGCGGGCGATTTTGCTGAATCGAAATCTGGGTACATGTCTAGAGTTGCCAGATGATGAAGACGATCAAAAACCACCGCGTAAAGCGGTGGTTTTTTAGTGCTTGTAAAAATCAGCGGGAAAATCAGGCGGCTGGAGCCAGCTTAATAATCCATGCGCGTGGATGGGGTGGGAAGGGGGCCTCTCAAACCATACCAACAGGAGACTTACTCCAAGCCCTGCTGTTCCAAGCCACTGCAGTTGAGTCAGGCTTTCACCCAGCAAAAGATGACTGAAGATAATAGCGACCAGTAATTCACCAAGACCCAGTAGGGCTGTCTGCATTCCGCCGATGTGTTTAACGCCAAGGAAAAGCAGTAATCGTGAAAAGAACGTTACAACAGTAAGCCCCAGGACAGGAGCCCAGGGAACCGCGCCCGCGGGCCATGATCGATCAAAAATAAAATAGGCAGGTATGACGATGATGCTCATGGCGATAAGGGTATACAATGTCACGGTTGGAGCGGGTACATCGTAGAGTACACGTTGGTTAATAGGCAAATGAAGCGCGTAGAGGGTTGCAGCAATCAACATAAAAATCACCCCCCACAAGTCAATCTTCCCCGTGTCGGCTTGCGTGAGGAGGAAAGCCGACAGGCTCGCGATCATAATCCTGAGTACAGTTAACTTTGATGGGGATTGTTTATCCAGTTGAAGCCAGAATGCCACGAAGAATGGGTAAAGTGCATACAGCATTTGAGCAACACTGGCATTAAGTTTGCTTAGCCCAATATAGTAAAAGATAGACCCAATCCCATTAATGGCCCCTGCCAGGGCACACCCGAGCAAGCCAGCGGGGTATATATATAGGAATTTGCGCTTGAAGACTGCCATGATGAGCAGGAGTAACGAGGCTGCCAGGCCCGTACGCAACGCTACAACTGCATATGGCGAAAACTTGTCCGCTCCCATGGCAGCTTTGCCGAATACAGGAGCCAGACCGAGAAAGAATGCAGAAATGAGGGCGGCATTAATTCCAGTGAGTCGACCTTTATGCATTTTAATCTTCTTACCTGATGACCTCTCAGAATACAGCAGCGGGCAACAACACTGCCCATCGTTGTCTTCTACATCGCTTTATCGGATCAGTGCACGCACCTCTTCAAGGAATTCGTCGTTAAGAAAATCACCCTTCATCATAAGGGATTGGATCTGTCCCTGCAGGCGCGCCTTTTCATCTACAGTCAATTCCTTTGCCGTTGCAACAATGACGGGGATATTAGCAGTCTCTGGCTTGGAACGGAGTTCATCAAGGGCAGCAAAACCGTCCACTTCAGGCATCATCAGGTCAAGAATGATCAGGTCAGGGAGTTCGCGATTTGCGATATCTATGGCTTCCCGTCCGTTTGTAGCTTCAAAGATTTCGAAATCACCCTGTGACTGGAGGATGCGTCGGATGAGGCGGCGCGCCTCGGATGTGTCATCAACCACAAGTACCCGTGAGAAGCGGTTCGGTGTCACGTTATTCAGGGCGGAGAGCAATCCCTCCTGCGGGGTCGGAGCTTGTTCATCTTTCGAACGCAAGTCTACATCGCGCGTCCAGTTTTCACCAAAGAGGTATTGTTCGGCAGGTACCGTGTGCCCTGTACAGTTGACAACCACTGTGTCTGTGGACTTAATAATACCGGCACGCACGAGTTTAAACAACCCTGCAAATGCGGCACCGGAGGCTGGCTCTGCAGAAATGCCTTCCATTTTTGCAAGGACATGCATGGCGCGGAAGGACTCCTCATCACTCACGCTTTCGAATACGCCGTGTGTTTCATTGACTTGTTTCCGAAGCATTACATAGGCGCGTCCCGGGTCACCTGTGGCAAGCGTCTCAATGCGTGTTTTCGGCGAGAGGACAGGCTCGGCTTTTTCGAGACCCTTTTCCAGCTCAACACCATCGGTGCGCATCCCTCTGCCTGAATGGGGCCCAGTGCAGGGATGTGATCTATCAGTCCCAGCTCTCTTAACTCCGTAAAGCCCTTGTACACGCCCAGGGGACCCATACCACCGCTCACTGCCTGGATGTACCAATCGGGTGTGCGCCATTTGGGCTTATCTGGAGTAGAGTCTGCGGGAGGTCCCTGATGCATGGTTAGTTGTTCAGCGATCTCAAATGCAAGAGTCTTCATCGCTTCGACAGCTGTGACCGTACGCGCGCCCATATCCTGGTATAGTCCGCGCTGACGTGCAAATTCTGCAGCAACCTGTTTTGCTTGATCGTATGAGCCAGTGATCTTTACCACCTGACTCCCGTATAAGGCGATCTCACGCATCTTGACCCCAGGTACAAGGCTGGTGACGAACGCCCACAGCTTGATCCCCGCCCGGGCCGCATACGCCGATAGCGCGATGGCAACATTGCCTGTAGAGGCAGCGACCATTTCGGTCACACCACCTTCCTTGAGAGCAGCGATCGTGACAGCTGCCTGCCTGTCTTTGAACGAGGAGGTTGGTCCCTGGCGTTCGTCTTTGATGAACAGGTTTGGCAGGCCCAACATCAGGCCCAGGTTCACTGCCTTAATAAGGGGTGTGCCGCCTTCGCCGAGCCCCAGTGTGGGGTTGGGATTGCGAATAGGCAACAACTCACGGTAACGCCAAAGATCAAAAGGACGGTCCTTAATCTCTGAGGGAAAGGTCTTCGAAACTTCGCTCAAATCGTATTCTGCCGCGCGCCACTGGCTGCTACAGTTTGGGCAGTGCATCGAACTGGGTTCAAAGGGCCCGGCATGTCCACAATCGAGACATCTGATTACAAATGACATATAAAGAAGTTCTTCCTTTTTTGTGATGAGCAAAAAGCTTTAGGATACGATTCGCTTTAATGCATCTTCGATGGTTGAAATCAATTCACCCTCTTTGAGCGAACCCTTGGTGATAAGGTGCTGTCCATAGTCGTCCAATTGCTGCTGCTGCTCACTGGTGAGGCCACCGCCGCTTACGACAAGAACGGGGATATTTCGCAGAATGGGATCATCGTGTAGTTTTTCAAGGATGGAGAAGCCATCCATATCGGGCATGAAGATGTCCAGGATGATGGCATCCGGTGCTTTTATATTGAGCGCCTCCCAGCCTCTGCGCCCACCTTTGGCAAGGATTGGCTTGTATTGTCCATTTTCGTTGAGAATTTTTTCGATCAGGCGCAGGTCGTCGGGGTCATCGTCAATCACCAACACTTCATGGATCCTGCCATCCTTGTTTAATCGGTCCAGCGCGTGGACCAATTCCTCCTCGAGAATCGGCTTTACCAGGTAGTCTGCCGCTCCAAGGCTGAAGCCTTTATCTGCCTGCTCCATAATGGAACAGATAACGACAGGATAATCTCGCGTAGCGGGATCAGATTTGAGGTCCATAAGGACCGACCAGCCGTCCCTCCCGGGCATCATGATATCGAGTGTCACAGCAAAGGGTTTGAGTTCAAGTATCCGTTCCTTTGCTTTCGACGCATCCGTGAGTGGGACAACATGATAACCCTGCGGGTTGAGGTAGCGTTCATACAAGCTGATCACCTGCGGGTCATCGTCAATGGCAAGAATGATTTTCTTGTCGGCAGGGATTTCCTGCTGCGGTTGGTGATAGAGGGGCAGGGTGAACCAGAACGTTGAGCCTTTCCCCACTTCACTATTGACGCTAATGCGACCTCCATGCAGTTGGACAAGGTTCGCGCAAATGGAAAGGCCGAGGCCAGAACCGCCACTCTTGCGAGTCGCAGAGCCATCCACTTGCGAGAATGCCTTGAATAATTTTTCCTGATCCTCGAGCGAGATGCCGGGACCCGTATCTACTACATTGATCAATGCTTCCATCCCGCCGGTAGGACCCTTTTGAACAGAGGCTTGAATGGTGATGGAGCCTTCGTCCGTGAATTTGGATGCATTGGAGATCAGGTTCAACAACACCTGGCGCACGCGCATGGTATCGCCACGCACGGTAGGCATGTCAGGCGGGATGCGCTGTAACAGTTGAACGGATTTCTCTTTGACGAGACCTTTTGCCGTGGAAAGAACGCTGGTAGTCATATCTGCCAGATGGACCTCTTCAAAGTTGAGTTCCATTTTGCCGGCTTCAATGCGGGCCAGATCGAGGATGTCGTTGATCAAACCCAGCAGATGCTGGCCTGAATTATAGATGGCGGTCAGGTCCTGCTGTTGCAGATCGGTGATGGCTCCATCAATTCCCTTGAGAATGACTCTTGAGAAACCAATGATGGAGTTCAACGGTGTGCGGAGCTCGTGGCTCATGTTCGCCAGGAACTGACTCTTGAGCTGGTCCACCTCCCGCAGGTCTTTGATCAATTGCTGCGAGAGTTCATAGGAACGGGCATTGTCGATGGCTACGGCCACCTGGTCTGCCAGTGATTGCAGCACTGAAATGTCGTCTTCGGTGAAGGCAAAGGTCTGCATGGATTGAATATCAATCACGCCCACAATGCGGCTACCGATCTTCAGAGGAATGGCGACTTCTGAATTCGTGTCGGGCAGGAGTGGGTTAGGCTGATAAAGTGACTCGTTTGAAGTGTCGTCCACCAGTACAGACGCTCCGCTTTCCGCCACTTTGCCAACGATCGATGCGGAGCCCACAATGATTGAATGTCTTTGGGCCTTCATTTTTTCGCCTGCTTCACCGGTTGCCTCCTGAAGACGCGTGTTAAACCCAGTCTCTTCAGTAATGTATATCGAGGCGAAGTAAAAGCCGAATCGTTCACTGATCAGGCTGACGGTTCGCGTGAAAATCGTGTTAAGGTCGAGCGTCGATGTAACGAGACGTCCGATTTCTGACGATGCAGCGAGATAATCATTGCGGCGCTGAAGGATTTCCTCCGATTTCTTTCGCTCGGTAATGTCCTGGTGGACGGCAAGGAAACCAATGATGGTGCCGGTTTCATCCAGAATGGGGCTGTTTGTCCCTGCAACTGGGATTAGACTACCATCCTTTCTTCTGTTGATGAGTTCCCCGGAAACCGTGCTACCCGCCAGCAAAGTATCCCAGAACTGCGTGTACTCTTCGTTCGTCGTAACGCCGGATTTAAGAATACGTGGTGTCTTCCCAATTACATCTGCAGGCGAAAAACCATAAACCTTTTCAAATGCCGGATTCGCATACTGTATTCCACCGTCCAAGTCGGTAATAAAAACAACATTGTCGGAACGGTCAATGCCCAGTTTGAATTTTTGAATTTCACGCTCGGCCTTGAATCGTTCAATGGCAGATGCGACTTGTGGTGCCAGCACAGACAGGATGCTGGTGTGCCTTTCCGTGATCCTTATTAAAGAATTGCCATAGGTTTGAATGGCAATCACCCCAGTGACAATCTGTTTGGAGCGCAAGGGAACGCCGAGCCAATCCACACTGGTGGCGCCGTCTCCGACCACTTCACCCGATGCTGTAAGATCTGCAAAGATTTCAGGAGTTGTGCGTAAAGGTTTGCCTGTTCGGATGACGCAGCTCGTCAGTCCCCTTCCAAGTTTTCTTGGTGACCAATCATCGTCCAGCTCATCTATGTGATAAGGAAAGCTTATCATGCTGGATGCAGCATCGTACAATGCAAGGTAGAAGTTGTTCGCCGGTACCAGAGCTCCAATGGCTTCATGGACCGACTTCATTAGTTCCTGGATGGTTCTGGATGTGAGGGCGCTTTCAGAAATGTGCGTGATTGCTGCCTGAGTGAGCTCATTCGTCTTGCGGTCAGTAATGTCCTGGGACGAACCTGTCACCTTCAATGGATTCCCGCTTGAATCACTTTCCACGCGATATGTTGTGCTGACCCACATAACCCTTCCGTCAGGCGTCTTGTAGCGAACCTCAATCGACACATCATTTTGGCCATGCAATGATTCAAGAGCAACTTGTATTGACTGCGTGACTGTTGGAAGATCCTCCTCGACTACAAACTTCTCTAATGTTTGTTGCAGGGGTAGTTGATGACCGCCTTCCTGTTGGGCGGTTGTGTTCAGCAGGGCAAAGAATTCATCTGTCAGCGTAATGCTTTGCGTTTGAAGATCAACCTCAAAGTAACCGATGCGGGCAATACGCAGGGCCTCCGATAATTCGGCCCGGCTGGCAGTGACGTTTTTGAAAAGTGCGGCGTTTTCAATGGCGATGGCAGCTTGCTGGGCGAGACTGTTCAAAAAATTCAATTCGGACTGGACGAAGTCCAGATCTTTGCCTGTCCGCCATACACCCATGATGCCGGTGACTTTATCCTTTAACATGATGGGCACGCCCATCAGATGTTCGAAATCTTTTTCGATTGTGCCAGCAATCGTTACCACATCGTTCCGGTGAGACGCGTCATTGACCATGCGTCCCTCCTTCAGGTTTATGATGGATCCTAGAATTCCTCTTCCTTTTTGAATAGGATCGCTTTTAATCTCTTCCATGTCGACGCCGGAAACAGCGATGGCTGTCCATAGATTTCCCTGTTTATCAGGCAGGTAGACGGCGCAGCTTTCAGAGCGTAATAGGTCGCTTGCATAGGATGCGATACGCTCAAGGACCTGTGTTAAGTCGAGAGTTGCCGAAATTTCTCTGCCTACCTCCGCCAGCGCAGCAGTTTCCTGAGCGCGGCGTTGCGCTTCATCAAACAGACGGGCATTTTCCAGGGCAATGGCAGCCTGGCTGGCAATGGTGGCGAGAATATCCCGATCATGCTCATCGTAGAGGTTTGGCCGGTCAACGCTTTGAACAGCGACGACACCCAAAACCCTGTCACCAATCAACATGGGCACACCCAGCCAGGATTGCGATGGAGTCTCGTCATCGTCGAGGGGCACAAAGTTAACCCCAAGAGTCTTCATCTGGCCAAGCACATCTTCAGGAGCGAAGACAGTTTTCTTGTTGTAAATAATGTGATCCGTAAACCCAGAGCCGGTTACTTTGCTGGAATTGAGTTGAAGGCGCCTTCCCTCTTCAAATGCGACAGGAAAGGACTTCTCCAGGTTCCTTTCATCATATAGGGCAATATAAAAATTACGGGCATCCATCAAACGCGCAGTGTACTTATAAACAATTTCAGCAATACTCTTGGGATCAAGGTTGCTGGATAGTTCATTCCCCATTTCATTCAGGACCGCGAGTTCCTCCGCGCGTGACTGAGTCTCCTCGAATAGGCGCGCGTTTTCAAGAGCCAGCGAAAGCTGGTCGGCCACCTGCTTGACCAACAAATGTTCATCCTGACTCCATCTGCGACTCTCGGTCTCATCCATAACTTGCAGAGTGGCCCAGGTATTCTGCCCTGTCTGAAATGCCAAAGACATTACCGAAGAATTTGGCGTTGAAAGGGCATCAGCCATTTGCAGGGAGTGTCTTGATTTTGTAACAGGCTCAGTTTCTACTGGACGGGCCGTTTTTTCTGCCGTGACGCGTTTACGCGGCTCAGGTTTTGGATCTGCTGCAGCCTGTTCAGGATTTATATTTTTAAATAGATGATTGAGCCGCTTGGCGATTGGCTTCTTCTTTGGCATATTCCATTAGCTCCTGGGCAAGGACTCGATACTGTTGTGAGCCGCGGCTTGAAGGTTTATATTGTGTGATCGGTAAACCGGCAATTGGGCTTTCGCGAAGTTTTGTGTCTATTTCTATCACCGTGGTAAAAACGCCGTGACCAAATGTCGTTTGCAGCTGTTCAAAGATATTGCGATGCGTCCGATTTCGGCGATCCAGCAACGTGACAAGAATGCGGTACGCAAGGTTGGGATTGCTCTCCTGGCGCACACGCCGAATTGAACCCATCATATTGCGGAGCGCATAAGCCGAAAAATACTCGGCTTGTGTGGGGATGATCAGCAGGTCTGCCGCAGAGAGCGCATTCAGTGTGATGGCTCCCAATGCAGGAGGACAATCGAGCAGGATGTAATCGTATGGAAGCGAAGCATTCTCAAGAGAATTGCGAAGTGTGGATATGTAATTACTGCGCATTGGAAGAAACTGCTCAGCACTTTCAATACGGCCATTGGATGGCACTAGATCCAGGTTGTTTACTTCACTCCTGCGAATGGCTGTCCGCAGCGCGGCATTCTCAACGAGAACATTGGCCGATGTGATCTCTGCCTCGCCAGGTTCAAGCCCCAGTGCGAGGCTGAGGTTTGCCTGAGGGTCAAGGTCGATCAACAAGACGCGGTGATTTAATTCAGCGAGAGCCGCGCCCAACGACAAGGTGGATGTCGTTTTTGCGACGCCGCCTTTTTCATTTGACATAGCGATTGTGAATGCCATCTTTCCTCTTTTCCGCTGAACTACTCAGCACCTTTTACGGTTTGTGGAACAATTTCCACGTGGCTTGCACCCAGCGCGGCACGTAGTTCTTCTATGGCGGTCTGGATCATGGCTTGTGGATTATTTGCACTGCGGATCTTGCCGGTAATATCAGACACCATTCTTTCGCGTTCAGCGCGGCGCGTTGTCTCATCGAATAAACGGGCATTTTCTGCAGATATGGCGACGCGCTCTGCAACTGCCTTGATCAGATCAAGCTGATCCTGATTCAAATCACCTTTGGATGGAGATTGTACAACCAAATTCCCAATGGTCTCTCCGCGCAGCTCGATCGGGACAACGACGCGGGAGGTTTCCGTCTGTCTACTTTTGTTTTGACCGTTGGCTGTTTCTGCCATTTCAAGCGGCTTGTCAAGTTGCGAAGCGCCAGCGATCGTATATCGGAATCCAAGCAGATTTTGCTCAGTTGGAAGCCTTCTCCATGCCTCGCGCGTCGTCTGCCGACTGACGGCCTCAGACTCGGCCAGCGCCCGGCGGGTCTCCTCAAAGAGACGTGCGTTCTCAATTGCCAGGCTGACCTGATTAGCCAGCAGACTGAGCATTTGAACGTCATCATTTGCAAAGGCCCCCCTTTCGGTGCTTTGTACATCCAACGCACCAATGATATGGTCACCACTCTTGATTGGAACTGCCATCTCGGAGTGTGTTTCTGGCAGTTCCAGGTTGTTGAAATACACCGCATCTTTTCCCACATCCAGGGCGATGCGTGGGCTGCCCGTACGCGTAACAGTTCCTACAATTCCCTGTTCCCCCACACGCAGACGGTGATTGCGCCGCAGCATTTTCTTTCCGCCTTCACTATTTGTAGCGCTCAATATGGCATATTCATTGACATCATCAAGCATGAAAACGCCCACGTGATAGTACCCGAACTTTTCGCTGATTACTGCGGCGATATTAGGCAAAAGTTCCTGCAGGTCACGCACTGAAGTGATCGCTTGAGTGACCTGTGCAACTGCTTCAAATTGTGCTGCCCGCCTTTGTATTTGTTGGTTTGCGATTTCCAAATCCTGTGAACGTTTTGCCAGTTCACCAGTGCGTCCTTTCACGCGTTCTTCAAGTGAAGCGCTCAGACTCTGAAGTTCACTGTTACTCTCGATTAGCCGACGCTCGCCGCTACGGGCGCGCTCAAGTGCGGCACCAATACTGTTGGATGCAAGTCTTAGTATCATTCCAATGATCACAAAACCAATGGCATAGGTTAGGATTGAAACCTCAATGGAGGGTGCCTGCACCATCTCCTTCAGTAAGCCTCTGGAACCAGCGTAAGTGACCGCTCCAAACAGCAGGCTGCTGACCAGCGACGTGATGATGGCACCATTGCCACCCAAAAGCAAACCGGCAATCACAACGATCAGTGGGTAGTAGATGACAACCGCCCTCGGCTCACCCCCGTTCAAATATCCAAAGCAGACTGCGATGGCTGTCAAGAAGGCAATAAGCGCAATACTTACGGGCCTAATGTATCCACGTCGCATGAAGAAAAGCATCAGGAGGAGCGGAAGGATAAAAGCCAAAAGTACAGGCACCAGGACCACCTGGTTATTGGGCAGGCGTGCTGCATTGATCAAGAGAATCACTGGAATAATAAACTGAATCAGGATAATTGCATTAAGCAGAGCTGCCAGCCGTGTCTTTTCCTCATCGCCAGCAAATATGGGAGGGGCAAATAACCGTTTCATCATGTTATTCCTGATTTCCATTGTTCTGGAATTGAATGACCACCTCTGAGCCTGGCAGTGCACGTCCCAATTCTTCCACAGCTGTTTGTAAAACGTTACGCATATTAATGGATGCGCCGATCTTGGCAGTTACCTCGCCAATCTTTTGCTCTTTCGCGGTCTGGCGCTGAGATTCAAACAGGAGACGGGCGTTATCGAGTGCAAGAGCCAGCCGGTCGGATATGACTTGCGCAAGATTGATTTCATCCTGATTCCAGCGACGATCTTTTGTTGGCGCCTTAATGTTAAGGACGCCAATGATCTGGCCGCGTAGCTTTATTGGAACTGAAACTGAAGGAAACGATTTTTCGTTCGCGCCTGTGACTACGATCTGTCCATTTTGTAGTGTCCGCTCGATTTCATCTGATTCAACCCTGAATTCAAGGGGTTTACCGCTTCCCATTGACTGGATATATCCAATCTTTAATCTATTTTGAATGAATGTCTTCCATTCCTGGCGCAGATACTGGTCATAGAGGGACTGTACTTCATCAAGTGCCTGTTTATTCTGTCCAAAAAGGCGCGCGTTGTCGATTGCGATGCTGATCTGATCTGCGAGGATGCTCAGTGTTTTGATATCATTTTCTGTAAAGGCACCGGGCTTTGTACTCTGCACATCCAGTACTCCAATGGTCTCGCCACGTACGTTTAGAGGAAGAGCCATTTCGGAGCGTGTCAAAGGAAGATCGGGGTTATCAAAGTAAACAGCATCAGCCCCCACGTCGAGAGTGATACGTGGTTCACCTGATCTGGCAACATTGCCCACAATACCCATCTGCCCGGCTTCCAGGCGGTGTCCGCGCGCGAGCATTTTTTGTCCGCCCTCACTATTGGCGGCTTGCAGTACCGCATATTGATGGGTACTATCCAACAGGAAAATACCTACATGATAAAAATCAAATTTTTCACTCACAAGGCGGCTAATGAGTGCCAGTAGTGTTTCGAGTTTTTGTTCGCTTGAGATGATGCGTGAGATATCACTGATGGATTGAAGCTCCTGAGCTCTACGTTCGCTCAGCAGGCGCGCCATCTCAAGATCCGCTGTGCGTTCCGCCACGCGGCTTTCAAGGCCACTTAATGTGTCCTGTAGCCGGCTGGTCATTTGGTTGAAGGAGTTCGCCAGCGCTCCAACTTCATCCTGCGTTTTTAAGACAACCCTTGTGCTTAGATTACCGTTGGCAATATCGCCTGCAACATTTGTCAGTTGTAACATGGGTCGGGCCAGCACCTGTGATGCCAGAAAGCCAGCTCCTGCAGCCAGAGAAATCACCAGCAATAATACGAGTGTGATCGAGCGGGTTTGATCTTCTATTGGAGCAAGAACAGAATCTTCCGTCCGTTGAATCAAAATTACCCAGTTCGCCTTCTTAAGCCTTACACCCCCTGCGTACGTATTTTCCCCTCCATAGATGATGGACGGCGCCGTAAAAAGAGATTGGTTTTCAAGGTTGCGAATCCCATCCATCACTTTCGGTTCAGGTGCCAGGACCTCTTCTGAGGTGCCGGGTAACAGCCGAAATTGAGCCTGAAGATTTTTTATCTCCGCTTCGCTGAGATTCCCGTACGCTTTATAGTTCAATAATTCATCTCCGGTATTGGCAATTCTGACGTAGGTCTCGTTATCCACCAAGGCAGCAAATTCCTCCTGCTCCGAGCTTATTGATTGGTACAACAGGTTTTGGAGGAATCTTGCCTTGTAACGGGAGCGTAATACTCCAATGATTTTTCCATTTTGATCTCTAACCGGCGCACTAAAATAAATGGAGGGTTGAAGGGTTGAAGGTGAAATTCGGATCGGAGAAATGTATGGAGTTCCATCTTCGAATGGGACTCGGAAGTAATTACGGTCCGCCTTGCTGACGCCAATATCATTCCGGAACGTATCCAGCACGTCAATCCCGTTCTTATCCAACAAGGCGTAGGATGAAATAAAAACAGCATTTTTGCGTTTCAGGGCGAGCAGGGTTGTAGAGGCACGCACCTCTTCTGCGCTACCGGGTCGGAGGCTGGCCGGCAGCGCAAGATAATCAATAAGGTCCAAGATCTCTGCCTCGCTGCGAATGGCGTTGAATTCATTATTGAGCACGGTATCAATATATTGGGCGGCTGTCTGGGCAGTTTCAATCAAATCTGTATTGACCTGCTGGGTAATATTGTTGCGGGTGATAATTGTGCTTTGGATGCCAAGCAAAATTACCGGAACAAGTGAGATAAGAATGAATGCGGCAACAAGTTTTGTGCGCAGAGCGAATTGATCGAATCGCCTCAATATGATTACCAGGTAAACGACCGATATAACAACACCCATGGTGTTGGTGTAGCGCGGATCATTGGGGAGGCCAAAATTTGGGAGGTAAAGATCAGCCAGGATATTCAAAAATCCCACGACAACGCTTAAAACAGTTACACGTCCCACCCATGACTCAGGAAGCGTATAAAACGCAATCGTAGAGACCACAAAAACGACAATGGCACTCAATGCTATTCCCTGGTTTTGCTCGAACAAAAGAATTGCGAACATTGAGAGGATAAGAATGGTTGAAACAAGAATTCCACCGCCCAGGTTTGGGCGCCCTTTTGCGCTGATTAGTGCACTGGTGAAGGAGGCTACTGCAGCAAGCGTAGTAATCAGCGGTCCCCAAATCCTGTTGGTTCCAAGGCGTATGACATCCGGCAGAACGACCGCTGTGATTAACAGCATCACTACGCCCGTGACCACCGCGATCCAAACCGCGTTTCGGCTGCGCGCTTCGAACTGTGGTTCAATAATATTCAGATTTGAGCTAGGCTGAAGTTTACTCATGAAAATCTCTTTACTACTTTACCGGGCATTGAGTTAATTAAATAAATTGGCTCACTAATCAACAGCGTGCAGGTTGCCAAGCGTATGACCCTTAAATGCTGCATGAATTTCTGATTTTTTATTTCATTCTTCAAATTGAACCTGCTCCGTTTGTAAACCTGTTTGGAGCGCTTCAGGTTGCAACTGAACGATCACTTCCGAGCCGCCGAGCACGCGGCTAAGTTCCTCTGCTGCAGTCCGCAGAATGGAGTCGAACTGGGTTGTAGAGCTGATCTTGCCTGAAATTTCCGATGTGACTCGCTCTATTTCAGCCCGTCTCCGTGTTGTTTCCAGGAGCATGGACGTTTCAATTGCGAGCGATAAGCGATCTGCCACTGCTTGCACGATGTCGATCTCATCCGGGTCCCAGTCATGTTCTGCAGGCATCTGTATGTTCATTACGCCAATTACCTCATCACGCAAATGGATGGGGATGGCGAGTGTGGGATTCTTTCCATTTTCGGTGACAATCTGCCGGCTTGCAAGTGCTTGACTAATCAGGCTTGATGCTATGGGTTCATTCAAACGTTTTAATGTGTTTCCAGATATCATGTAGCCAATGCGAGTGGCCCGCGCTTGCAGGGTCTGCCATGATTCCCGTAGATAGACACCAGACGTCTTCTGTGCCTCCATGAGCAGCGCCTGGCTAATTCCAAAAGAATGTGCATTTTGTATGGCGATGGCAACCTGGTCCGCAAGGGTGGAGAGCACTTCGATATCCTGCGGCTGAAACGCATTCGCTTCGGTGCTTTGCACATCCAACACACCTACAACTGCATTTGCGGTACGTAGAGGCAGTGCAAGTTCGGAACGAGTGTCCGGGAGGTCTGGATTGTCGAAGAAAGCCGCATCCGTTCCAACGTCCAAGGCGATGCGAGGGGTTCCGGTTGCCGAAACAAGGCCCACGATTCCGGTCTGCCCCACACGCAGTTTGTGTCCGTGTTGAAGCATACGTTTCCCCCCCTCGCTGTTGGCTGCCGTTAGAAGTGCATATTCACGATTTTCATCAAGCAGGAAGATGCCCGTGTGATAAAAATCGAATTGTTGACTGATGACTTCCACCAGACGAGGCAGCAGCGTCTGCAATTCCTGATTGGAAGTGGTGGCGCGTGCCACCTGGGCTATTGCTTCGAATTGTCTTGCGCGTCGATCATTGCGTTGGTTGGCAGACTGCAATTCGGCAGTTCTGCTGCCAACCCGGTCTTCCAGGGTAAGATTTAATTCCTGAAGGCTCTTGTTCGACGCAAGCAATGCCTGTTCACTCTCATTGGCTCGACGGATGGCATCCCTCAGACTTGTTGTGCTGAAATAAATAAGAGCAGTAATTGCCAGAAATATAATGGAAAGATCGCGTGTGAAACTCAAGGACGACTGTGGTTGTGGTGTTATCAGCCCGTTGACTTCCAGCAAAGAAAGGGCCCAAATTGCTCCAATGCTGGCAAAAATGACAAGGCTTCCTGTCCGCCAACTCATGATAATGCTTGCCAGCAATCCGATGGCGATATACACCACGACTATTACATCTCGCACGCCTTCCGCTGTGACCGCCTGAAAGGTGATACCGAGCCAGGTCAAACCAACCACAATCATGCCACTCAGTCTTAAGTATCCTGCTCGCAGCAAATAAAGCGATAGCAGCATAACACCCGCAAGACCAATGAGAACAAAAAAAGTGTAGTTAGGTGTTCTCTCGATTAACTGGGGGATAATCGCAATAGCCAGCAGAACAAGCAGTATCAGCCCGAAGCCATTGATGAACCTGGCACGGAAATTGTCATCCTCATCTTCGAAGTGAGGCGGGCTAAATAATCTTTTGATCATTCAGTCTCCCGATCGCCATTGAACTGGATCGCGATCTCCGCACCCGGAAGAGTGCGAATTAATTCCTGTGCGGCAGTCTTGAGCAGCTGATCGATGTCACTCTGAGCGCTGATCTTTGCCGAAATCTCGCCAATTCTCCGCTCCTTTGCAGCACGTTTTTGACTCTCTGCCAAAAGGCGGGCGTTCTCCATGGCGATAGCCGCACGCTCAATGATTGCCGTAACTACATCCAGTTCATCCTGATCCCATCTGCGATTATCTGTGGAGTGGACATCCACCGTGCCGATGACCTGTCCTCTCAGTTTGACTGGAAGGGACAGGGATGTGCCTCGATTCTTTACCCGCGTTTGTTCCTGTCCCAGGGAGCCTTCATCATTACCATTACTTTTTTGTGTGTAAAGGAGTGTAGCTCTGGCTCCCGTATGGTGGATGCCCGCAAGTTTTTCATTTCTGACAAATTGCTGCCATCCCGTTTGAACCCACTGACGGGCGGCTGCGCCAGACTCTGCCAGTGCTTTCTGTGTTTCCTCGTACTGGCGCGCATTCTGGATGGCAATGCTGACTTGGTCAGCTAGCGCCGTGAGGATGTTAATATCTTCCTGCCCAAATGCATTTTCTTCGATGCTTTGAACGTCCAGAGCCCCAATTACTGTGTCTCCTGCTTTAAGAGGCAGGGCGATCTCAGAGTGCGTATCTGGAAGATCAGGATTGTCAAAGAAGACCGCATCCTGGCCAGTATTCAGAGCAACACGTGGTCTGCCGCTACTGGTCACATAACCCACAATGCCAGTCTCTCCGATCCGCAGACGGTGATTACGCGCGAGCATCCTTTGCCCGCCTTCACTATTGGCGGCGCTCAACACCGCGTATTCCCGCCGTGGGTCCAGCAGGAAGATGCCAGTATGATAAAAGCCAAATTTTGTACTGATCGCCCTGGTGATTTGCGAAAGGAGTGTATCGAGGTCGCGCGTGGAGCTAATGGTGGCAGTGACCGCCGAAATAGCTTCGAACTGTCGGGCGCGATTCTCATTCTTTTCATTGGCCCTTTCAAGTTCAGCTGTGCGCTCTTCCACGCGGTTTTCCAGGTCTTGAAGCAGTTGACGCAGCTGAGATGTCATCGCATTGAATGCCTGGGCCAGAGTTCCGATCTCGTCTTTTGAATTCACTGGCGCCTGCGCGTGCACATCGCCCCCAACTATCTGATTGGCAACTGCGGTTAACCGGATGATTGGGGTGGAGATGATCTGCCCGATGGCCAGACTGATCATGATTGACACAACAAGCAGGACGATCAGAATGATGGCCAGGACTCGAATGCCGGACTGGATTTGCGCCTGCGTTTCGCTCTGGGCGGTGATCATGGCACCTTGAAGTTCCGAAACGGGCACTACCAATGCCAGACTATAGCCATTGGTTCGAATTGGTGAAAAAGATATGTATGTATCAACACCGTCCGCATTGATGATAAGAAGACCGCTTCCACCTGCAGCCATGCGGCGGACTGCTGTCTGCAGTGTGTCTGAGCCTGTTCCGAGAATGGTCTGTTTGAAGAACTCTTCGTTGTTGATTTCATCCGGGTCCAGGCCAAATAATTCATACCCGGCAGGCGGCATGGAGAGAATGCGCCCTGCGTCGTCAATGAGAAATGCGTAGCCAGTCTTGCCCAGCTTCACTTCCTGTATCTGTCTTGTGATATCGGACAGTTGCATATCGGCCGCAACCACTCCTTTGAATTCGTTTCCGAAATACACGGGTGATGCAACAGTCACGACCAGGCCGCCTCCTGTTGCGTCCACATACGGGATGGTCCAGCGCGGCAGACGTTGGGGGTTGAACAGCGGTGAAGAGATCTCGAAATAAGGTCGTTGTGTGGCATCGAAGTCAGGGGGTAGTACCGAAGCAAGGTCTATGTTCGGGTAATAGCGGGTAATACCTCTTGTATCAATGGCATAAACTGCCAGCAGAGATCGATGCGATTCCAAAATTCCAGGCGCATAAAAATCAAGGTAGGCTGAGGTGTTCAGATCAGCCAGCAGATCGTCATTTACATCTGAATTGGCGGGGACATAGACCGATGAAGTATCAGTGGGGGAATTGCCATATTGCCCTGCCTCTAATTGAATGAGGCTGGTCTGCGCATTCCAGTACTTGCCCTGGTTGAGTAGATCTCTCCGGCTCTGAAGTGAAGTCCAATTTCGCGCAAGGTTTTCGACTTCTTCGCGCACATCGCTAAACGATTCATTGGTTATTTCGGCCTGTCTCTGAAGAGTATTGATCAGTTGTTCTTCAGCCAGCAGGCTCACACTGGTTTCAAGTCTGCCTGAAAGGATCGTGGCAACCTGTCCGGTTTGGCTGGCGGCAAAGATGGCAAAAATGCCCAATGCTAATCCGCCGGTTGCCAGGATTCCCAGCACGATCTTGGTACGAATATTCAGATTAAAGAATTCCCTGGTGAAAAGGAAGAATAATAAAGCCAGCAGCGTTAAGGCAAATTCCCAACGGATGCTAGCAGAGCCAGCCAGTACTCGGCCATCAGAACCAAACACATCGATCAGCATCGATGCCGCGGCGGTGATCATGGCCACAACCAGAACACGTCCTATATGCTTGCGAGAAACAGCTAAAATGCCGATGCTGCCAATCAGCGCCAAGGTGCTGATCGCCAGGGGCGGCTGCAGGCCACTTTGCGTCAGAGGGGCAAGTATTGCTTGCAGTCCAACCGCTGATATCAGCGTCGCACTGCCCAGGACAAGCCTGCCCCTGCTCGTAAACCAAGTCGCAGAAAGAGCAACCAGCAAAACAGCTGCGCTTGACAACAGCTGATCATTTCGGACGATACGAACGACCATAACCACTGCCAAAACAACACTGATCCAGAGTATATAGCGTGTCTGTCGTTGCGTTGCAGAAGGAGCTGTTGTGTTTTGAATCGAATCCACGATCACTCCTTACTCTGGAAGCGAATTAATACTTCGGAACCGCCCAGGACGCGTTCCAATTCTTCCGCAGTGGCATGTAAAATGTTTTCAATGCTGATTGCAGTGCCGATTCGTGTAGTGGCCTCAGAGATTGCCTGTTCTTTTGCTGCGCGCCGGCGGGCATCCTGAAAGAGACGTGCATTTTCCATGGCAAACGCGGCACGTTCTGCGACCGCTTCCACAAGACTGACTTCATCCTCAACCCAGCGCCTGGACTCATCATTCGAGTCGATGTGAATCACACCGATGACTTCTCCACGCAGCTTGACTGGCACTGCCACCGTGTTGCGCTTCACTTCCGATCCGTTGGTTGCTCCTCGTACGATTTCACCGTTCTGTACTGCTGAAATCACCTCGGGAAATTTCAGGGCCTTCTCGAGCATCTCAATCCGTCCGGCATGGTAGCGGAAGCCTGGCTGCTCCGCTTTGGATATTGTGCGACTCCATTCAGCACGTGTAAACTCATCATAGACTTCCTGCACTTGTGCCAGCGCCGCACGCGTTTCAGTCAGCAGCCGTGCGTTCTCAAGAGCGATCGCCACCTGAGTGGCAAGGGTGGTCAGTACCTGCAAATCTTCATTAGTGAATGCGCCCGCTTCCCTGCTTTGTACGTCCAATACCCCGATGGTCTCCCCTCTCGATCTCATTGGAAGGGCTGCTTCCGAGCGTGTTTCGGGCAAGTCTGGATTATCAAAGTAAACAGCATCAGTTCCAGCGTCCAATGCGATGCGGGGAGTTCCCGTTTGTGCGCAGTATCCGACCACGCCAGTTCCCAGTCTCAATCGGTGACCGCGTTCGAGCATTCGCTTTCCACCTTCACTGTTTGCCGCTTGCAGGATGGCATACTCACGTGCATTATCTGTTAAAAAGATGCCAACATGATAGAAGCTAAAGCGTTCGCTGATTAGTTCTGTGGTGGACGAAAAAAGCTCTTTCAAGTCTTGCAACTTTGCAATTGATTCCGAGAGTGCTGTAATCCCCTCCAGTTGAGCAGCGCGATGCGAGATTTGTTTGTAGGCCATTTCGAGTTCTGCCGTGCGCTCATTCACACGTTGCTCTATACTCTCTTGAGCGATTTTCATTTGTGTGCCACGCGCGCTCAACTGTGCATTCAATTGTAGCAAAGTATCCTGCCGGCGACCTGTCAATGCGGCGAAGAGACCAAGCATTACAGGAGCTATATCAATGATCCATAATAACGGATTTGTGCGCTGAACATTAATTGCACTAGTTACTTTAAAAGGTAACTGCTGAATTGCCATCTCAACAAATGTGGCAAGGAGTGGAAACAAGAAACCAAATGACGCGCCCAGCAACATATATCTATGCATCTCGGTTGGCAGGAATCGAAACGTTCGGCTACTCATCACCTTCTCCTAATTCCTCTTTCAAGTTGCCCGATTTGGTAGGGTTCACCAATTGAAAGGAAACGGTCGAACCTTTCAGCGTCTGTCCCAGTTCTTCGACTGTGTCACGCAGGATTGAATCAAGCTGGAAGGATGTGCTCAACTTTGCCGCCATGCCTGACAGGAAGGTTTCTCGTACGGCCCGTTTCTGCGCGTCATCCAGAAGACGCGCACCATCCAGGGCAAGCGCCGCTCGTTCCGCGGTGGCGTCTGCCATCGCAAGTTCATCCTCCGTCCATTCCTTGGAGAGGTCGGAAGGCTTGATCTTTAAGTTTCCAATCGTTTGACCGCGCAGGCGCACGGGAACGCTCAGGATATGTTTTTGTGCGGAAGAGGATAGGTCCGCTTCTTTCAACGGCTCTGCTCTGATTCCATCATAGCGATAACCTCGTGTCTTGAGCGTTTCTGTATATTCCTTCCATTCATGCTCTGATGCATGCATAAATGCAATATTTGCTTTTTGAAGTGCTCTTTGCGATTGCTCATACAGAAGCGCGTTTTGAATGGCAATCCCAATTTGATCGGCAAGAATGGAAAGAGTGGTTATGTCATCAGTGGTAAAGGCGTTGATCTCCGCCGACTGCAAGTCCAATATTCCAATAATTTGATTGCCAGATTTCAGCGGCAATGCCATCTCTGATCGGCTGTTCGGAAGGTCAGGATTTGCAGGAAATCTTGTGTCATCACTCATCTCAAGGGCGATATGCGGCTGTCCTGTCTGGGCCACAAAGCCTATAGATTCCTTATGCCGCAAAGGTAGCCGGTATTCACGCGAAAGCATTCTCATACCGCCTTCCGAGCTTGCAGACCGCAGGATCGCATATTGGCCCTGTTCGTCCAACAAGAAGACACCCACATGGTAGTACCCCAACTGTTCGCTAATAATACTGGCAATGGAAGACAGGAGATCTTCAAAATTGTGTATGGAAGCTGCTGTGCTGGTAATCTCCGCAATTGCACGGAGCTTTTCGGTGCGGTTTTCCAGTTGTTTATTGGCAGAGATTAGTTCAGCCGTACGGTTTTGCAGTTCTTTTTGGGCAAGGTTCAACTCTGTATTTGTTGATGCCAGTTCCTGCAAACTGCCCCGCGACCTCTTGAGGGCATTTTCCAACCCATTGATCAACAGGTAAATGATTACAGCATTGAATGCAAGTACGAACGTTATATCCTGGGCAAAAGATGTCGCTGGATAGGGGAGGGCAGTAATCAGACCGTTGGCTTCCGCATATGCGAGCCCGAATCCCGAAAAAATGCTCAACACTGTAACAATCAAAGACGCCTGCCAGCCAAGCAGTAGGCCTGCCATAAGAATGATCGTAAAGTTTGTAAGGTAGGATGAGTCCCGGACTCCATAACCGGTTGCAGCAATTCCATTCGTTGCACCCCAGATCAAGACAACCAGCAGAACAGATGTGAGGTAAATATAGCCTTTTCGTAGAAGTACCAGGCCAACAAGGCAGATCATAGTAAGTCCGCTGATGATCAAGTCCACGTACGAGAAACCACGGTAGCCAAGAAATGCCCTGATGATTGCTTCATAGGCAACTGTGATAACTAAAAACGTCGAAGCAATCGCGTTCGCGTATCTCGCCTTGCGCGTTTTATCCACATCTTCTGGAAAGGTCGGAGGGGTAAAAAATATTCGTACTTGATTCAACATGATCTACCTGTTTATAAAATTACGATTGAAATGCCTGCTGGTCATTGTGGCTGATTTCCAAAGTGACCTCGGTCGCGCCACTGAGCTTGCGTCCCAATTCTTCAACTGCAGCTTGCAGGATTGAATCGATATCGCTTACTGAGCCAATCTTTGCTGATATCTCGCCAATTGAACGTTCCCTTGAGGCGCGTCGTTGTGCGCTTTCCACCAGGCGGGCATTCTCCAGTGCAAGCGCGGCACGTTCTGCAGCGGCTTCGAGTAGTGCAATTTCATCAGCTGACCATTCGCGGCTGCCCTTTTTAGAACGCACATCCAGGACGCCAATGGTCTGCCCTCTCAATTTGATGGGGACTGCAATGGTGGAGGAGGATCTCTCAAGTGATAGACTGCCGGTTTGGATGACCGGTTTCACGTGGTCGCGCTTTGCCTGTTTGTCCAGCGGCATGACGTGTTTGCCATCAAAAACGAATCCATTGTGCCGGGCCTGTTGAACAAAACTGCTCCATTCCTGTTTTACATATTTATCAAAGGTGGCCTGAGAATCTCTTAAAGCTTTTTGAGCCTGACCATACAAGCGTGCATTTTCAATGGCAATTGCTATCTGATCGGCCAGCGTATAGAGCACGAAAATATCATCCTGTGAGAACGCGTTAGTTTCAGTGCTCTGCACGTCCAAAGCACCAATTACCCGTCCAACCACTCGCAGGGGAAGCGCCAATTCTGCACGGGTCTCTGGAAGGTCGGGATTGCTAAAATAAGCCGAATCAGCTCCTACGTCCAGAGCGATGCGGGGCTCACCGCGCGACGTTGCATATCCCACAATGCTGTCGGAATCCAGTGGCAGCCGATGTCCACGATTCAACATCCCAATTCCGCCTTCGCTGTTCGCGGCTTGCAACACTGCGTATTCATTGGCTTCATCCAGAAGGAAGATGCCCGTATGATAAAAACCGAATTGATCACTGACCAGTTTTGTTATGTTTGTCAGGAGTGTGTTTAAGTCCTGCATTGATGTGATGGCTCTGGCCATATTTGAGATGATCTGCAACTGTGAGGCGCGTTTTTCCAGTTCAGCAGTACGCTGAGCGACGCGTTGCTCGAGCACTTTTTGCAATTGGTCCAGTTCCTGGTTTGTGGCTTGAAGGCTCGCCCGCGCGGCAAGTGAGTTGTCAAGAGCACGCCTCAGACTGACAGACGCGAGGTACAAGGCAAGACCAGTAAGAATAAAAACAAACGAAATTGAAACCCAATTTTGCACTGGATCAGTGGTGATGGAAAACACGGGAGTGATCCAACCACGAGATTGAGCAAGAATAACAACAGAGGTAAAAGCGATTATGAAAGCGATGAGACGAATGATGGCGCGCCCACCCAACAGGAGGGTTGTAAAGGCGATCAAAATACTCAGGCTCAGGGGTGCGCCCACGCTCTGCGGTGAGCTCGCAGCATAGGAACCAAATATCGCAACGGCCAATCCGATAAGAAAGATGTATGTGGCCAGTGTAACATTTCCCCGGCGCATAAAAATGTATGCTGCAATGTTGGCCACAATCAACAGGAACCCGACAATAAACAGCGGCAATCTATTCCCGACTTCTGTAGATCCCGCCAGGATTGGCAGCGCAAGTGAAAGTGCAATAATTAAGAAGAACAGGATGGAATTCAGCAGACCCGCAAGGCGTGTCTTCTCATCATCCTCGGGAAAGATGGGCGGCGTAATGAAATTGCGGAGTTTATTTTGCATAGTGGCCTCGCCTACCCAACCTGTTTCCCGCCTGGAAGATCGCCAATAATCTGAATTGTAACTTCCGCATCTTTCAGGGAAGTGCCAATTTCACGGACGGTAGTTTGAAGGATATCCTCATAACTGGTGGAGGCGCTAATCGCGGTTGTTAATTGTGAAATGGATTGTTCGCGATCTGCACGCAGCCTGGCTTCTTCGTAAAGTCGTGCGCTTTCAAGCGCAGAAGCAAGGCGTTCGCTTGCCAGTTCGATTGTTGAGATTGTATCCCCGTCATACTTTTCTTTAAGTTTGAGACTGATTACACCGATGGTCTGGCCGCGTAGTTTAACTGGTATTGCAACTGCAGTCTGCCTGTCTGCACTTTGTTTTTTCGAACTGACCGTCAAGCCGGTTGTGATGGCGTTTCTTCCCACTTCCGGAAGCTCAGTGATGGGCTCGACGCGCATATGGTCGAAACGATACCCTTTATTGCCGGTCTGGGCGGTATCTGCCAGCCTTTTCCAGTTTTCACGTGTGTGCTGACCATAGATACTTTCCAGTTCCTTGAGACTCCTTTCAACTTCCTGCAAGAGACGTGTCCGTTCGATGGCTGTCGCCAACTGGTCTGCCATGGTTTGCATGATCGCAATATCATCTTCATTAAAAGCCTGGGCTTGATCGCTCTGGATGTCCAATACGCCAATGACAATGTTTTCTGCCTTCAATGGCAAAGCCATTGCTGAGCGTGTATCTGGCAGATATGGATTGTTGAAGTGAACCGCATCGGCACCGGTATCGAGCATGATCCTTGGTTCGCCGGTGGCTGCTACACGTCCGACGATTCCAATCTCACCCACGCGGAGTTTGTGATTGTTCGCCAGCATTTGCTTTCCGGCTTCAGTAGGCGAGGATACGAGGACAGCATATTCCCTGTTGTTATCGAGGAGAAAAATACCTGTGTGATAGAAGTTGAAGCGGTTTCGTATCAACTCTGTGGCACGCGCCAGCAGTTCACCGAGATCGCGCGCAGATGCAGCATCGCGGGCGATCTCTGCAGCCACGCGCAGTCGCAGAGTTTGATTCTCAAGATCACGGGTGCGGTCATTAACACGCTGCTCAAGCCTTGCAATATTTTCCTGGAACTGGGCGGCCATGTGGTTATATGAACGGGCGAGCGCACCAATCTCATCTGCGCGATCCACGACTGCGCGGGCAGACAGTTTACCCGCCGCAAAACTTTCGGTGGTTTGCGCAAGGACGGTGATCGGATGCACAATGGAACGTGCTGAAATTGCAACCGATACGATGGCAATAGAAATTACAAACAGGGCCAGCACAGCGCTTCCCACCAGAGCCCGCGCTGAATTGACAATGACAAAATTTAGAGGAACTTCCGCAATAATTGCCACCTGCATGGCTTCGAACCATTTGTAATATCCTATGACAGGCTCGTCGGCATAGTTTTCGTATACGTCCTGGCCATTGGATATATTATTCAGTATTGCTTCCAGGGAAGCCTGAGTGCTGATCAGGGCTACCGGTGTACGCGTTCTCGTGACAGGATTGTAATTCTTGTCCACCAGGTAGGTTTCAGCATTCTCAAATCCAGGGGTGTTCTCCATAATGCCCTTGATTGAGCTGGCACCTGAACGGAGAACCAGAACACCTCGGATCACCCTGCCGTCAGCATCGAAAATTGGTGTCGCGACAATGAGATTTTCATTTCCAAATGATGGGATTTCTGTGAAGCCTGTATAAAACCGCAGCGTTCCCTGACGAAAGAATAACTGGTTTTCAAAATTGACTCCCTCGTTGTCGGAAATTGTGGAAATGACCACTTCGCCTTGTGTGTTCAGGATCATGATCTCGTTGTACTGCTCTTCTTCATTACCCAGAACGTTGTCCATACTAAATCGGACCAGTTGTTTGGAATTTTCCACCACGAGTGGGTCAGCATCTCTTGCGGCCAGGACATTCAATGCATTCAGGGCGAAAGCGCGATCAGCTTGGAGTTTTGTTGTGTCATTTTGAAAGTCTGCAATCAGGGTGCTGATCTGGTTTTCTTTGAGATTCGTAATGGCCTTCAGAGTGCTGAATGTCTGCGCCTGACTGTTCGTAAATGATCCTACTGCAGAAAGGACTGCGGCCATTATGGTTGGGATGGTTACAATAACAATAAACGACGTGAGCAATAGACTCTGCAGGCTCTTAAAATTTTTGTTTGCAGAAATTACCGTGATGGTAACCAGTAGCAGCCCGGTTGCCACGAGGAATGCAAAACTGGCAATTGCAGCTGGCGTACTGTTCTGCAGACGATCAAAGGCCGGGTTGTTTTCCAAGTAAACGATTCCAGCGAGGGATGCAATCACTATAAGGAGCAAAATTGCAAGATAACGGCGAGGAAAGCCGACTCGCAGCGCTGTTACGGGTATAACCAGGGCAATTAATAAAGAAAACAGAATGATCCCCTGCCAGTAGTATGTCAAAAGAATGGCAAACACACCAACCACTGCTGCTCCCCATAAATTTGCTGCGATGCCTTTGTTGCGGCGTGCGAGTGCCAGCAGTGGAAGTTGTGCGAGCGCCATTGTCAACGTGAAGATACCAATATAAAGTAACTGCGGGGCGGGCTGTCCAAGAAGGCCGGATCGAGTGAGCACATAAATGGCGAGGAACCCAATCCCGGTAACTCCGAGAAAATGTGGGTTGTAACGCCCATTTGCGTAAAACACCCGTGCCAGTCGCTCATCCTGCACATTGACGTCGTTTTGCGATTCGCGGAGGTTACTCATGTTGTCCTGAATTCCGTCGGTCTTTTTGGCTGGTGGAAGTCTCATTGGTTTCCTTCCCAATAAAAACCGACACTTCAGAAACATCCGGCAACTGTGCCAGTTCACGCGCCGCGATTTGAAGCAGGGTATCAACATCCAGAGACTGGCTGAAACGGGCCGCAAGACTGCCCACAATCTGTTCCTGCCTTGCTCGTTGTGTTGCATCCTCCAGGAGACGTATGTTGTCAATTGCCAGACCTGCCTGGCTCGCAACTTCTGCAATCAAATCCTGATCACTCTTGTTTATTTCTGCATCGCCTTTGCGAGCAATGGAGATATTGCCTATTTTTTGTCCGCGCAGGGTCAGAGGCAATGTGACAGTTTTTTCCTTGGGTTGGGATAATTTTTCGGCGCGTAACCCTAATGGAGTGTATGTGAAGACCTGGTTTTTTCCGCGCAATTTCTGTCTCCACGCTTCACGTGTGCGGACGCCTGTCAATGCTTCGAGTTGAGATAGCGCGGCCTGTGACTCATCCAGCAGTCGGGTATTCTCAATGGCAACCGCCACCTGGTCAGCGAGGGTCTGCAAAACATCAATGTCATCCATGGTGAATGCCTGGGGCTGATTAGATTGAATATCCAGGATTCCCAGTACCTTATTGCGAACCAATAGGGGTAGAGCCAGCTCGGAGCGCGTCATTGGCAGATCAGGATTGTTGAAGAAAACAGCATCAGTTCCAACGTCCAGCGCGATGCGAGGCTTTTTCTGAGCCGCCACATATCCGACAATGCCCTGAGTCCCAACGGCGAGTGCATGGCCTCTTTCAATCATCCTGTGTCCACCTTCGGATGATGCGGCCTGCAAGACCATCTCTTCGCCCGTTTCGTTCATCAGAAATATACCCGTATGATAGAAACTAAATTGGTCTGTCACCAGGTTCGCAACCGTTTCGAGTAGGGCTGAAAGATTCTGAACTTCAGCTGTCTGCCGCGCAATATAGGATGCTGCTCGAAGTTGATCTGTTTTTCGGGTAAGACCCAGGGTTCGTTCATTGACTTTTCGTTCCAGATCGTCGCGGTCTTTTTTAATGAGATTAAGACTGTCGCTCAATTGATTTGCCACAGCCTGAAGCTCTCTTTTGAACGTGCGCACTGCCCAGATCAACATAACAGTTAGAGCAATCATATTTGCCGTGTAGGTCACCCAGCCTAGTGAATCTGTAACAGGGACCTGCGCGAATAATGGTTTGAGCAAGTTTAATAAATCGAGGAGTCCAATGCCCGCGATCGTTCCCAGGCTTATGCTTGTGATCCATATATCTGTTGGCTGATCAAACAGCAGAACGGCAAGGATGCATGTTGCCACGAAAAATATGGCAGAGTTTGACCACGGTCCAAAATTAATGAGCGTGTATAGCCCAGCCAAGTAACCGATTACGAGAAGGCTACCTGCTTTGAATTTATAAGGTATAGGGGCGATTGCCGACACAAGAAGCATAACATATAAGCTGGTGATGATTACTCTCTCGGAGGGGGTTGCATCTCGAATGATTGGTGCCAGCATAAATAGCCCCATGAAGCAGGCTATCCACAATATTGGGGCAAGCGTCTTGGAGTGCCACTGGTTGTGTTCCATAGCAGCATTTCTGTCTGTGCGATTCGTATTCGTCCCCGATTCGCTCATGACTCTTCATCCATGTTGAGTTCAATAGTAGCATGCGAAGCGTCCAGGCGCCTGCCAAGCTCTTTTACGACGGTTTGGAGAACGCCGTCAACTGTAGCGGAAGACCAGATTTTGGAATTGATTTCTGCCAGCATCCGTTCGCGGACAGCTACCTGACGGCTCTCGCTCACAAGTCTGGCATTTTCAAGCGCAATAGCTGCTTGTTTGACTACAGCGTCCACTAATGACTGCTGTTCTGGCGTCCAATCCTCGTTCTGTTCAAGGGTGATATGTCCTAGAATCTGATCGCGCAAGCTGATAGGTACTTCCATCATCTTGGAGTCCTGACTAGCTTCATCGCCAACCGCATATTCGAGATTCCCATTCTCTTCTGAAAATCCTTTCCATGCTTCCATCAGATATTGCTGTTGAACTGCCCGCATCTCCTTGATGACCTGTTGGGCTTCCTGAAACAAACGAGCGTTTTCCAACGCAATCGCAACCTGACTGGTCATATTCTGCATAGTCTCAATCACTTGTGGACCAAAATCGGCTTCCTTCATAGACTGAACATTTAACGCCCCAAGCACACGGTCGCCTACAACTAAAGGGAGGGCGATTTCGGAACGGGTATAAGGAAGCAGGGGATTTTCAAAGCGTTGTTTTTCCTGCGACGCGACCTGCGCAATACGGGGAGTCTTTTCGCGGATGGCAGAACCCACCATGCTTCTTCCTGTAACTTCCAGGCGATGATGATTTTGTTTCAGGACCCTTCCGGCTTCACCTGTGGCATGTCTCAATTCCGCCCATTTTCCGCTCGAGTCCAAAAGGTAGATTGCCGCATAATAGTATCCAAATTGTTCCGGGAAAAGCTTGATCACTCTGGCAAGGAGTTCGTCTGGATCAAGACTGGATGTTGCAACCCTGCCAACCTCGTTGGTCGCGGCCAGTTGTTTAGTGCGCTCAAGAACCTGTTGTTCAAGAGTGGTCTGTAACCCCTCCAGCCTTGAAACCATGCGGTTGAATTGAACGGTCACAATGCCAAGTTCATCTGTAGCGCTTACCCGGGCGCGTTGTGTGATATCTCCACGCTCAATCTTATTAAATGTTGAGATCAACTCTTTAATAGGATCAGATATGGATCTGGAGACATAATAGGAGAAGCCTGCTCCGAGAATAAAAGCGAGTATGCTAAAAAGAGTGGACTGTAACTGAATGCCGCGGAAGATCTCAAGTGAGCTGACCTCCGAGTAGAGGATACGGATGGTCTGCTGATAACCAATTGGGGCAATCAAGAAGATCGCGATCGTGATGAGGCCGAGTACCAATAGGATGAGTTTGTTGATCAGTAGAGGACCGGAACGACCAGCCAACTGTGTATCAAAGTCATTTGGCAGCAGTACCAGTCTGGCAGGCAGGGTGAAGCGTTCAAGGATCAAAATGGAAAAAATCACAGAACCAAACAGCGAGACAAATCCACCAAGCAAAGCATAAATCGGATCCGGTGAATTCAGGGAAGTTGGCTGGAAGGGGGATGAGATGATGTCACTTTGTGTGTATATGATAAAAAATACTGGCAGAATATCAACCACAAAAATTACAATTGCAGCAGCGATCCCGTGGCGCCATGTAAGGCTGGTGATCTCGCGCCAGGCGGCGAATTCTTCTGCAGGATTGGGTTTTAGCGTTCCTTTTGTCCATGCGTCGAGCCGCTTACGCGCCGTAGGTGTGAGGCGCCATCCAATGCCGAGCAGGATTATGTTGCTGACCAGGATTAGAAGTGGAACCAAAAAGGAAAAAAATCGCATTTGTTCCACATCAAATTGGGCATTTACCTGAACGGAAATAATTCCAGGGATCGCTCCCAGAAGGGAGATGATTTGGGTAACCGCGAGAGCAATTAATATGAATCGCCCTCCTGTGCGCGGCAGGAATTGATCAAGAGACAACCGTCTATTCATTTACAGACCTTGTCTTCTGGGTTGCAGGGCTGGGTTTTATTCCCACTTTTATGCTTGCACGGTTGGCGCCAACAGCGCGTGTTAATTCGCTGGCAGTCGTAGCCAGAATGGTTTCCATGTCAGTCGTACGACGAATTTTGTCCGTGATCTCGAAGAGGATGCGTTCACGCTCAGCCTGTGCGCGTATCTGTTCGAGCAGGCGGGCATTTGCAATGATGGCCGCCAGGCTGCCTCCTAATGTTCCAAGAAGTTCCTCATCATTTTCGGCATACGCTGAAAGCTGTTCACTCTCCACATTCAGCACACCAAGCAGTTCACTGCGATACAATAGGGGGATCGCCATCTCTGAGCGTGTGTTTGAACTTGCCTCGATATAACGTGTATCCTGCAGGACGTTATTAATACGCAGTGTTTTGCGATGTGCTGCTGTCCAGCCCGTGATTCCAGTCCCAATGGGAATGAGTAGATCATATACGTTGGTTGCATAACCGACCGCGGCTTTGACTTCAAGATTCTTTTTTTCACGGTCCGTGAGCAGGATGGAAACCCTGTCTCCACCCAGGGTCACCTGTAAACCGTTAACTGCAGACTGCAGAGCCTCATCCAATGTAGTGCCGGATGCGGCAGTGGTGGTGATGTGATGCAGGAGACGGTGTTGGGCTAGGTGTTCCTGTGTCTCGGCGAACAACTCGGTATTGACAACGGCAATTGCCAACTGGTCGGCAAGGATTTGCAGAGTACGCAGATTGTCCTCGGCGAACGCAAAGGGTTGATTGCTTTGAACGTCCAGAACACCTACGATGCGTTCCCCTGATTTCAATGGAATGGCTGCCTCTGAACGTGTGCCTGGTAATGCAGGATTAGCGTAGTATGTAACATCGCGAGCGGTATCGTTGACAATTAACAGCTCACCATTGCCTGCCACAAAA
The DNA here is from genome assembly GCA_039932795.1 of Chloroflexota bacterium. Lineage (GTDB taxonomy): Bacteria > Chloroflexota > Anaerolineae > Anaerolineales > Villigracilaceae > Defluviilinea. Next base: position 3,780 of record JBDTPH010000255.1, on the reverse strand, counting down.
CCAACCACCGACTTTGAACCAATGGCCAGTTTGTGCCCTACGCGCTTGAGCTGCGCACCTGCTTCGCCTGTAGCTTCGCGAATGACAACAAATTCGCCCGGCAGATCCTTGAGAAAAACAGATGCATGATAAAAATTAAAGCGGGAACGGATGAGATCCACAGCTTTCTGCAATAATTCATCAAGGTCCAGTGAACTGCTGATATCGCGAGCAATTTCCGCAGCTGTCTCGAACTGCAGTGCCACCTGTTTACTGTCATTAAGGAGCCTGGCGTTGTGGATGGTGCCTGACACCTGACCGGCCACCGAAAGCATGAAGCGCATGTCATTATCGTCAAATGCACGTTCCTTTTCCAGGTCCTGGATGATCAGCGCTCCGATCGCCTGTCCTCGTGCGAGTAGTGGCACCCCCAGCCATGACAGTGCAGGCTTGCCCGTGATCTTTGCTCCCATTGCTGCCGCCCTTTTTTCTGTATCTTCAACAAGCATGAGCGGTTCGCCCGTGCGGATCAGAATGGATGTCAGACCTTCGCCAAGCGGAAATGTATCTATGGAAGAGAATATCCCCTCTTCATATAAATAGGGAATGTTAATGGAGTTCGTTTTTTGGTCATAGAGTGCGATCACAAATCCGTGATTACCCATGACAGCGCGGACCTGTTCGTGGATCAACGTATAAAAAGAACGAAGATCACTGGCCCCGGCGGCGTTAAGCGCAAGAGCATTAATGGCCCCCAATTCCATCGTGCGCCGCTCACTTAGCGGCTCAGTGAATGAGCCATTCTGCTTCAATGAGTTTGCAGTGATTCGTATGGTCCGCGCAAAGGCGTTGACAATATCCTCTGTGAGTTCCTGGCCGGCACGTGCTCCAATTAAGACGAGACCGCGCAGTTGTCCCTGTTCAAGGATCGGAACATACGCGGCCGTTTCACATCCCAGTTGGCGCGGGTAGGCGGTCAAGGGCGGTGGCAGGGAGGAAGCATTCTGCAAATTCAGTTGAATGGGACCATCTTTAAGATGATCTTCCAATTCCTGCAGCGAAAGCTCGATGCTGCGTGGAATTGTGGATTGGGCCTCGCGTCCCTGCGGGTCTGAATACTGGACAACCTGTAATCGGTTTCCAGACGCCACAAAGTAGACCATCGTAAAGAAATAATCGTTGTTCAATGGATTCGTGTTCAATACGGGTTACTAACTATATTCCCAGACAGCGTCTCCACTTAAAATGCGACGGATCTGGTCGGGGAACTTATCAGGATCGAGCGGCTTGCCCAGAAACCCATCGAAGCCTGAATCCTTTGCCTTCCTCATCTGGTCTGTACTTGCTTCAGCAGTTACAGCGATAATTGGAATGGATTTGAGCCTTTCTGAGGCGCGGATCTTTTTCAACGCGCCATACCCATCCTCATAGGGCAGTCGAATATCCATCAGGATCAAGTCAAGTCGCTGCAGGGTATCAGCATATTCGACCACCTCATAGCCGGAGGTTTTCCATTCACAATGAATTCCCAGGTAGCCAAGCATTCGTGCAATCAAAACAAAGTTTGCTACATTATCTTCAACGACCAGCACAGTGGCATCCTTTGGAATCGTTGGTTTTCTAATGGGTTGTGTGTCCAGCACGTTTTCAGGCATCTGTTCTCCTTGAGAGGAATCTTTCGACTTCCCTAATCAGTTGATCTACGTCAAGCGGTTTTTGGATATAACCATCGCATCCTGCTTCCAGCGTTTTTTCCTTGTCTCCACGCATAACGTTCGCTGTCAGAGCAAGAATCGGGACGCGCTCAAACCCGGGCATTGCCTTAATCTTTGCCGTCAATGTATAGCCATCCATTTCCGGCATATTAATATCCATGAGGATCAAATCAGGCCGCGTGTTCTTCAGTATATCAAGTGCCTGAGCAGCATTGACCGCTTCCAACAAGGAATAATTCTGCGATACGATGATACGACGCACAAGCGTGCGGTTATCTGCATTGTCTTCCACATAAAGGATCGTTATTTTGTCGTCCACTGATGGCATTCTTGAAGAGCCTCCGATATGATTCTACATAGGACTGTTGGGGGAACACATGACAGGTACCTTACAAATTACCAAACAAAAATGTCGAGGAAATTTATCCTCGACATTGGCGCAGCAGTCCGCGAATTAGAGCGGGTGATGGGACTCGAACCCACGATATCTTGCTTGGGAAGCAAGCGTTCTACCACTGAACTACACCCGCAAGGTGTAGGAATTATAGCCATGCCAATGGGGGCTGTCAATATACGATGCACCAGGTGTACGCCTTACTCCAGCCGATCATTGATTCCGTTTAAGCAATTTATCTGCCAGGTCAGACAGTGCATCTCCGGCCTCGCCCTGTGCATCAGCCTCATACAGGTTCAACAATGCGAGATCTGTCATCTGTTTTGCAGCCTCATACGCGGTTCCGTAGCCGCCTTCACTCGAAAGCAAGCGGGCAATATTTTCAACCTCGTCAACCGTGATGGGCCCCTGCCTCCAGCGCGCTGCGAATTTTCCATGCGCGCTCAAGCCAGCCAGTACAGGTAAAGAATTCTTGCCATCGACCAAGTCGCTTGCCACGGATTTTCCGGTTACTGCCTCGTTTCCCCAGATGCCAAGAATGTCGTCCTGCACCTGGAATGCCAGACCCAGGTAATGCCCAAAGGAGCGGTAGGCCTCCTGCTTTGCTACATCCGCACCGCCAAGCAGTGACCCAATATGGCAGCATGCAGATAGAAGTGCAGCCGTTTTGCCTGCCACCATAGGCCAGTAATCGTCAACGCCAAGATCGTTCCTCTCCTCATAGGACATATCCAGGAATTGACCGCGCGTCAGATCGAGGCATGTATTATGCAAAATCTCTGCCGCGCGGACAACAACCTCAGCTGGATAATTTTCCTTCAAATCAATGATGGCCTGATTCGACATGACGAAAAGTGCGTCACCAACATTGATCGCCATTGGCGCGCCCCATTTGACCCAGGTCGTTGGTCGGCCGCGTCTTTTATCAGAATTGTCCTGAATATCATCGTGGACCAGAGAAAAGTTATGGACCAGCTCCACGGCCGCGGCTGCCGGGAGTGCGGTGTTCCAATCGCCGCCTGCAGCGGCAGTACATAGCAACACCATTAACGGGCGGATCCGCTTGCCAGTGGCCTCGGACCCCGCGCCTTCACCGGTCCAGCCCATATGGTAGCTGAGCATTTCGTGGAATGCCTGCGTGCGCGGGCTGTCGAGGCGGGAAACCTGTCGTTGCAGTTCCAGCTCAATGTGAGAGAGAAGTGGTTTGATATCCATTGATCAAGATCCTGTTCCAGTATAAGAGTTGACGCCCTGCGTCCAAATCCAATAGGTGATGGCAAATAGTCCAATGCCGATGATGGGGGAGAAGTAATAGGAGAGGATGAACATCTTGCACAGGTATCACAGCAAGTTCAGCGCCCGTAATTCCTTTGCCAGTTGTTCTGATGACTGGAAATGAATGACCGCGAATCCCATCTTTTGTGCCTGCTCAATGTTTGCCAGCGCGTCGTCAATGAACAGGCATTGATTTGCAGGTCTGCCAATTCTCGTGAGCATTAGTTCAAATATTTCAGGTTCAGGCTTGATCAGGCCCACTTCACCCGAAATTACAATGTCATCCAGTAAACCAAAGAAATTGTACTTCTGGCGAGCGTGGGGAAATGTTTCAGCAGACCAGTTGCTCAAACCATATAGTGAGTAGCCACTCTTCTTGAGGCGTTTCAGAATTTCGACTGTGCCCGGGAAGGAATC
>JBDTPH010000254.1:0-11836 GCA_039932795.1 Chloroflexota bacterium | reverse complement strand
AAGCGATGCACTGGCGGCTGAATGTAAGCGATGCGCTGTCGGTTCGCAATTAGGAATGCTGTGCAAGGTTATTCATCCTGTGTAGAATAATTCGTAAGGTTTCTACTGTCTCGGCAGATCATGGGTCTGGTTATGAAACTTTAAACAAGGATCGATCGCTATGTACTTCAATGAGCTTTCAGAACTCCGCACGCTAAAAGGATTGGTCATCGACATGGATGGTGTGCTTTGGCAGGGCAATACCCCCATGCCGGGGCTGCACGAGTTCTTCAATGTTCTTCAAGAGCGCCAGATCAAGTTCATTCTGGCGACCAATAACAACACACAGACACCACAGGGATTTGTTGAGAAAGCCAGAAGTATGGGTGTGGAAGTCCTCCCCGATCAGGTCGTCAACGCGGCGGTTGCCACGGTTCATTATCTGTGTTCAAAGTATCCGCCTGGAAGTCGGATCTACGTGGTGGGAGAGGCGGCTCTTAAGGGATTAATCTCGGATGCCGGGTTCGAACTTGCCGATATAGATGTCCATGTCGTTGTGGGAACCATGGATCGCCAGCTCACATATGACATGCTCAAGCGCGCCACCCTCTTGATCCGCACTGGCGCAGATTTCATTGCACCGAACAATGATCCATCCTATCCAACAGCGGAAGGGATTGTGCCGGGCGGAGGAGCGATCGTTGCCGCGATTGCGGTAGCTTCAGATTGTCAGCCGTTGATCATTGGCAAACCTGAGAGCTGGATGTTCCGAATCTCTCTGGAACGAATGCAGCTTGGCGTGGAGGAGACGGCTTCACTTGGCGATCGTCTTTCAACGGATATTTTCGGCGGTCATCGCCTGGGACTAAAAACCATTTTGACGCTTGGTGGCGTTTCCACTTTGGCAGATGTTGAAGCGAGTCCTGTCAAACCCAGCTGGATATTTTCTGGAATCGACGAACTGACACAAGCTTTGCGTTCGTCATAAATATTAACAGTTAAATATCACCGCGGAGATGCTTCCTGAAAAATCTGCATCTCTGCGGCAAAAGAGTTTGTTACTTCGATTAAATCGATCAGCTGGGATCTATTTCCTGGATGGTCTGCTGTTCAAAGGCTTCGCAGAATCGGCACATCGAATCCATGATCCGGTCGAGCGTCTCTGCAGCGGGCAGATCTGTCAACAGTGAATAATGCAGGTGGTTTGGATCTTTGGGGTCGGAGAAGAGATCCATCCGGGCGCGTAAGCCGGGCAAGCGCAGTAGGATCTCCTGCATTTGTGTATTGTGCTCGAAAAGTCTTTCCTTAAATCCAGATGGAGTGCCATACACACGGAACCGGTTCACGAACGCGATCACACCTGAATCCTCCAGCCAGTCACCAAAGATCTGCAGGCTGGTGCGCTGTGGGTTCTTGACCCGCATGCGGATGCGGAGAGCGTTTTCTTCGTTCGTGGTGCCAATCGTGAACCAGCGATTGTTGTATACACCGCTGATCACCTGACCACGTTGGGGCACATATGCCAGTTCCCGCTGCTCTGCCCAGTCCGCCAATGCCGAACGGAAGTCACGTTCCTTGGGTGGTGGAACAAGCGACCAGTTGTTAGATAATGCCATGATGAACAGGGAAATGACCAATAAGAGGACTGTTACCACTAAAAAACTGATAAACATATCGATATACCATCCAATTCTTATTCAACTGTAAGGATTATTATAGACAGAGACTACAAGAGGAGATGTTTCTTACTTGAAATTTGGAGTATTTTCTGAAATGGGAAATTTGGGCTATGCAAATACACTGTGTATAACGGGAAGAAACTGACATCAGTTACAACATCGTAAGGAACGAATCGTCATTTTTCAGTGCTACAATCCTGTCCATCGACTACTCCCATGAAACGGTTTGTCCACTTTGTCATCTCGCTTGCTTTTTTCATTTCCTCGTGTTCAGCCACACCTCAAAACTATGTTGCGTTGGAAACCCGCGCCATCGAAGTTATGCACGCGCAATTAGTGTCTATTCAAGTTGATTATGGGGAAGTAAAGATTTTGCAGTCAGACGATTCGCAGCTACACGTTGAGGGGCAGGTTCTATTCCCGGATGAGCTGGACTATCAGATCCATACAGCCGAGAAACAGATTTCTGTGGATATGTTTACTCATCATGCTCATTCATCGAAGGCCCCTGCATTGGTAATCGTTCGAGTGCCACAGGGCTCTCAAATAAAGCTTGAGTCAGACACTGCCAGTATTATCGCCCAGGAATATCAAGGCAACCTGGAAGTAGATTCCATCTCGGGGGATGTCACGTTGCAAGGTATTGTTGGAAAGATGATCCTGCATTCCAATCGCGGAAATATCACGGTTCAGAATAGCTTAGGGGTACTGAGCATTGTGGGAAACTATGGCGCGTTGACCACCCATGACGTCCATGGTGAGACGGCGATGTCAACGATCATGGGAAATATCATTTTTGCGGGTTCGATCGCCGAGGATGACACGGTTCGCCTCGAAGCGGACCATGGGTCGGTTTCCGTTAATTTGAGCGCCGACTCCGCTCTGGCCCTGCAAGTGAACTCTACGAGTGGAGACGTAACCTGTATGCTGCCAGACGTTACAGCCTCAACCCGGACGTGCGATGGGGTAATGCATTCCGGTGGCGGCAGTCTATCCGTCCGCACGGTCAGCGGCGCGGTAACCCTGCAATTGATTCCCTGACTGACTTTATCGTCCCTGCCATGTCGGGTGATCCGAATAACGCAGTCCCCATAATGATGCAGTCTGCGCCCGCCTGCACAAGGCTCGCGGCATTCCCGGGCTTGACCCCACCGTCGACGGCGATGGCGAATCGCTGATCCATTTGATCTGCCAGAAACCGCGCGGCGGCGATCTTTTCTGTCGTGCCGGGTCGTATGGCTTGTCCACCGAAGCCAGGATAGACTCCTAGAAGAAGCACCAGATCAAGGTCTCGAAGGAAGCGGGATGCTGCCTCTATTTCGTCAACGGGACTTAACCCCAATCCCACTTTCATGTTTTGGGAACGGATCCTGTTGAAGGTTCGGAGTGGGTCTGTGAGCGTGTTCCATTGGACGATGATCATATCCGCCTGTAATGGGGCAAAGTTGGATAGGACATCGTCCGGGTTATCCAGTTCGAGATGAACATGGAATGGCCGATGTGAATAAGGGCGCAGTGCCTTTAAGTGATCCGGGGTAAGCGCAAGGTTGGGGACATAGTGTCCATCCATCATATCAAAGTGGAAGGAATCTGCCCCTGCTTTTTCGGCGCGCTGCATTTCCTCGCCCAGGCGGGCATAATCGGCGGCAAGCAGTGAGGCGCTGATCTGCACCATGTTAGGCGGGCCAGATTTCTCTAATGCGTTGAGCGATTTTTTCTGCGGTTTGGGCTGGGTCCGCTTGTGCAGTGATGCCGCGTCCGATCACGACCCCGTAAATGGGCACACCTCTGAGGAGGGGGAGAGTGTCATAGTTAATGCCGCCGGCAATGGCAACATCGAGCCCCAGGGCGCACATTTCACGAACCGTGTTCACAGCCGTTTCATCCCATAACGCGCCTTCGGTCAGTTCTTCATCAATACTGCGATGATAGAGCACAAGACTCACTCCTGCCTCTTTCACTTCCTTCGCGCGCGCCACCGGATCTTTGACGCCGGTCATATCCACTTCAGCGCGGCGTTTCCATTTGTCCGCTTCACGCTGGACCTCACAAATGGTAGCCATGGTTGTAATGCCCTGCGTGGTCACGATATCGGCACCGGCTGTGAATGCCATGTTGGCTTCGTACGCGCCGACATCACTTGATTTCAGATCGGCGAGAACGGTTTTTTCAGGATGGGCCGCCTTTAGATTCCTCACGATGTTGATCCCCACGGATTTAATGAGCGGCGTGCCCGCCTCAAGAATGTCGACGAACGGTGCAGTACATTCTGCCAGCCTGAGCGCTTCGTCGCCGTCCAGAGTATCCATCGCCAACTGCAGTTTAACCATGTCGTTTGCTCCAATTCACATTTGTGAGTATAATATCACACATGTGAATTGTAGCGATAATGTGCTGGCCTGTCAATTGTTAATGGAGGAAGTATGCCAAAGGAAATGCGCGCAGTAGTCTATCTTGGCCCTGAAAAAATCGAATTATGTACCGTTCCGATTCCCGTGCCGGCCGCAGGTGAAGTGCTGGTGAAGGTCCGTGCGGCGACAACCTGCGGCACCGACGTCAAGACATACCGCCGCGGCCATCCAAAGTTCCCGCCGCCCTTTACCTTTGGTCATGAGTTTGGGGGAGACATCGTCAGGGTGGGGCAAGGGGTGGAAAAGTTTAGGGAAGGAATGCGCGTCACCGCCAATGTTTTTGCCGAATGTGGGGAATGCTTTTATTGCAAACGCGGACAGGGAAACCTGTGTGTGAACCTTGTTTACAACTTCGGTGCCTTTGCCGAATATATGACGATCCCTGCCTCGATTGTGCGACGGACTATGTTTGAGATCCCCGATCACGTCCCATACGCCCATGCCGCGCTCCTTGAACCTCTGGTCACGGTTGTGCACGGATGGCATAAGGCGGCAGTCCAGCCTGGAGAAACGGTGGTGATCCTCGGCGCAGGCGGGCCGATCAGTCTCATGTTCATCCAATTGCTTTTGCGTGCCGGGGCAGGCCGGATTATTGCAGTGGGACATAGCGCGGCGCGTCTCCAGGTTGCGCGCGATCTTGGTGTCACGCATGTGGTCAATGCACATGAGCAGAATGCGGTCATGATAGTTCGGGAATTGACTGGCGGTTTTGGCGCAGATCTGGTAATCGAGTGCGCCGGGACAAAATCGACCTGGGAAACATCTGTGGATGTTGTTCGGCGCGGAGGGCGTGTGCTGTGGTTTGGAGGATTACCAGGTGGCACCAGGGTGGAGATCGATGCGGCACGCGTCCATTATGGGGAGATCGATCTGCTTAATATGCATGGAGGAACAACAGTGGATGCGTGCGAAGCGTTTGAACTGATCGTTTCTGGCGCGATGAATGTTGCCCCTCTCCTGAACGGCGAACTGCCCCTGGAGCAGGTGGAGCTTGCCATGAAAAAAATGATCGCGGGCGTGGTGGTCAAAATGGTTATTCTGCCGGAATCCTAAATTCGGCGTAACTCCATTGACGTCCCTGTGTTATGTTGATAAAATCACATTTGTGAAATTATATTCACAAATGTGAGATGAGTCTGCTGGAGAAATCATGACAGAAACGCTGACGCCTCGTGAACGTGTTGTTGCTGCGCTGAACCACAAGGAACCAGACCGTGTTCCAATCACTCTTGGGGGGTCGGCCAATCATCTTACAGAGCAAAGGTATGTTTTGCTGCGCGATCACTTCGGAGTGCAGGATATCCCGCGCAGGACGCTGGTGGGATTTTACACCACGCCTGATTACAACCCCGTACTCGACAAACTCGGCACGGATTTTCGCTTCATCCATATTCGTCCACCGAGCAATTACATCGCCAATTCAATGATCGGTGAGTTCAAGGAGTTCGTGGATGAGTGGGGTATCACGCACAGGCTGGTTTCCGGCTATTACGACTTGCATGGCGCTCCGCTGGGCAGGGACCTCTCGATCGAGAAAATAGAAAAATATCCATGGCCCGATCCATACGACCCGATCCGCCTGGAGGGGGTGAAGGATGAAATCGAGCATCTCTATCACAACACAAATTATGCGATCGTGGCACACCGCCCAGTCTATGGCAATCTGTGGGAAATGACCCGTGCGTTGGTTGGGATGGAAAATGCCCTGCTCCTGACAATTTCAGATACCCACATCTTTGATCACCTGCTGGGCAAACTGGCTGAAGTGCTTGATGGCTTCTACGATGCCTTCCTCGACGTGGTTGGTCCGTACGTCCAGATCGTGGAAATGGCAGATGACTATGGCACAAATGCCGGCCCGATGTTCAATCCCACTGTTTACACAAAGTTCTTCAAGCCTCGCTACAAAAAATCAATCGAATTGATCAAGAAAAAAGCGCCCAATGCAAAGGTGCTTTTGCATAACGATGGTGCGATCCGCAAATTCATCCCGGACCTGATCGAGACTGGTTTTGATATTCTCAACCCGATCGAAGGTCATCTGCGCGGCATGGACCCTGTCGAATTGAAGCGCGATTTTGGCAGGGATCTTACCTTCCAGGGTGGCGTGGATGTAAAGAACGTTCTCAATAACGGGACCATCGAAGATGTCCGCCGCGAAGTTCGTTTGCGTATCGAACAGATGGGCGAAGGCGGTGGCTATATCCTTGCACCCGCTCATAACTTTAGCAATGATATCCCGCTCGAGAACATGCTGGCCTTTTTTGAAGCCGGGCATGAACTTGGAAAGTATCCTTTGAAATCATGATCCTCGAAGAACTACGTACCCACGTTCTCCAAACGGCTCGTCTCCTGCCAAAATACAGCCTTGTGTGGATGGCTGGCGGCACAGTCTGCGCACGTGACCCACAGACTGGATATGTGGTTGTCACCCCCAGCGGGCTGGACTACGACCGTCTCACACCAGACGATATGACTGTCACCGATATGGACATGAATCTGGTCCAAGGGAAATACCGTCCATCCGTGGCGCTCAACCTTTGGATTGGCTTCATGCGCGCCCGACCTGAACTCAACGCGGTTGTCCATACGCACTCACCGTATGCGACCGCGTTTTCTGTTGCGTATCAACCGATCCCGGTCATTACCGAAACCATGGCAGATTGGTTTGGACAACCGGTTGCGGTGACACGCTACTTAAGTGTGGAAGATCCCGAATTCCACACCCTGCCGGTGGAGGTGATGGCCGATGGATATGCAGTTCTCCTTGGCAATCATGGACCGATCACGGTGGGAAAAACACTCGAGCACGCCCTCGAACGTGCTGTCACGCTCGAGGAAGCTGCCCGCACGTTCTCGATCGCGCGAACGATCGGTAGGCCGGTTTCCCTGACTGAAGAACGGGCGCGTGCCTCATTTGATTATTACCATAACCGTTATGGACAAAAGAAACCATAGGAGATTGTGGTGCTGGAATTCAACAAGTCATTGATCGCATTTGATCTGCAGGCAAACGATGCCCGGGAAGTGATCGATCTTTTGTCGGGGAAGATGCACGCTCAGGGGCTGGTTGCTGCCGAATATGGTGCACAGACCTGGGACCGTGAAATGATTCATCCCACCGGGTTACCCACCAAACCGTTCTGCATTGCCTTTCCGCATGCTGATGCCGAGGGAGTCAATCAGTCTGCCTTGGGAGTGGCCATCCTTCAGCAACCGGTGACGTTTCGAAACATGGCAGATCCGGATGAAGGACTGGCTGTACTGCTGGTCTTCATGCTTGCAAATCGCAATCCAGAAGAGCAGATCCAAACATTGAGAAATCTGGCTGTGCTGTTTGGCCAGCCTGAAAAACTGATCGAATTGCGGGACCAGGCTACTCTGCACGGGGTTGAATCCTGGCTGAGGCGTGAGCTCTGCCTGAGTTAAGGATACAGATGATGGGCTGTTTCCGAGAAGGAGGAAGGCCGCTGGAAATGTATCAACCTGTTCATTGCGATAGTCGACTATCTGGTGTGAATTGTGAATAAGGAAGAAGGTGTAGATGAGTAAATTGATTGTAGTTGCATGTGGGGCCGGCATTAATACATCAACAATTGCAGAAGATTCGATAAAAGAACGAATGATGCAGGAAGGTTTTGCCGATGTTGAAGTCAAACGTATCTTAATGGCTGACATCGATGGTTTCCTTGCCCGTTCAGATCTGATCATGGTGGTTTCCATGATGAAAATCTTCCGCACGTTTGATGTACCCGTCTTCCAGGGCATGCCATTCCTCATTGGCTCGCAAGCCGAGAAGGATGTGCTCCTGGATAAGATCGTCGAAGCAATCAAGAAAACATAATCTGGATCTCTAGTCCAGACTCATAATTGCAAAGGAGTATTCAAAATGGGTTTTCTATCTACAGCAGTTGGTTGGTTTCTAAGCCTTGGCTCATCAGTAATCGTAATGATCGTTCTGATCATCCTGGGTTTGGTCTTTCGGGTGGGTTGGCAGAAAGCGGTCCGTGGCGGCATTACCACAGGCGTTGGTCTAGCCGGCTTATTCCTTGTGGTCAATGTGATCGTCGGTGCCTTGCAGCCAGCTGTGGCCGAAATGGCCACCCGCTTTGGTGTGGAAAAGACACTTGTCGACGTAAACTGGGCTGATGCAGGCATTGCCTGGGGTTGGCCCGGTGTGGCTGGCCTGATCGTGTCAATCCTGGCCGTCAATATTCTCATGCTTGTTCTTAAGTTGACGAAGACCCTCTGGACTGATGTCTGGTCCTATTGGCATGGTTCTGCTCTCGCTGGCTTCGTCTGGGCGCTCACTGGTGGCAACGTTTTGCTTGGCATCCTGGCTGGTGTCTTGTATCTGGTGGCAGGCAGCTTGATGAGTGATCTGACGGCTAAAAAATACCAGGAATTCAATGATATGCCCGGTATCGGTGTTCCCTGCGGTACCACCGTACAGGCCAGTCTGTTTGCTATTCCGGTAGTATGGCTGCTGGATCGTATTCCCGGACTCAAGGATTGGGATGCATCTCCCGAAGGGATCAAGATGCGCTTCGGTCTTGTTGGTGAGCCAGGTGTGCTCGGCTTCATCCTCGGCGTAATCATTGGTATCTTCGCCTATGGTACGGGAACTGGTGACCTGGGCATTGCCAAGATCCTTGGCTTGGGCATGAATGTCGCACTTATGATGATCATCCTGCCCCGTATGGTCTCGATTATTGCTGAAGGCATCATACCGATCACGATGGCTATTGTCCAGTACATGCGTGAACGCTTCCAGGATCGTGAGATCTATGTGGCGGTTGACTGCGCCGTGTTGTTGGGGCACCCGGCTGTGATGGCCTCGACGATCATCCTATTCCCGCTCTTGGTATTGCTGGCGGCGATCCTGCCTGGTGTGCAAATGCTGCCCATCGCCTCCCTGGCTGTTGTTCCTTTCTGGGCCGGCGCGGTGGTGCCCTACACCAGAGGCAATGTTGTCAAGACCGTAATCGTGCTCCTGCTCTATGCGATCCCCTTCATGTACTTCTCGACCTGGACAGCGGACTCACACACAGCAGCCTTCCAGATGATGGGTCAATATGGTGAGCAAATCGGTCAGGGACTCAAGCTGGCAAGCTGGGATATGGGTGGGGATATCCTTGGTTTCTTTATTCAGCAGCTATTTGGATTGTTCAGCTAGACCTGCAACTAAAAATGGGATGGCTTTCACCTTATTTGCATAAAGTGGAAGCCACCCACATGTTGGGAAGGATCGAGATGCAGATATGTCAAAATTCAAAGTGTGTGTCGTTGGCGGCTACTGCAGCAACCGGATCATGATCGTTGCTGAACAACTTACGGAGCTCTTTGAGAAGCAAGGCATTGATTGTCAGGTCATTACTCATGGTGTTGCCTATCAAGGCAGCTTTGCACCGCGCTCGAACCTCATTCTGCAACTGCTTCCTGCCTTCACCGAGGAGGAAGTAGGTGTCCCGGTCATTAATATCAAGCCGTTGATCGGCGATCCCGCTCATCCGGCCACGATTGAAAAAATACTGAAGCATATGCAGGCTGGTTACACCCTGTAATCATCCGGCACATGCCTCCGTGACCCTTATTGGAGAGTTCATGAGTTCCCGAATTTATCTTGATTATTGCGCAACAACCCCGGTACATCCCAGTGTGTGGAATGAAATATTGCGCGCCCTGGATGTTGACTTTGGCAACCCGTCCAGTATGCACTGGGCGGGCAGGGACTCTAGACTACTTTTAGATCGAGCCCGCATAGATGTCGCCAGTGGGATTGGATGCCAGTCGGCGGAGATCGTTTTTACCAGCGGGGCCACTGAGGCGGATAACCTCGCTCTTTTCGGAACCCTTCGCCTGTCTCCGCCTAACGAGGCCCATCTCATTACCTCAGCCATTGAACATCATGCTATCCTGCATGCTGCTCATCGTCTTGAGCGGGAGGGATATTCCGTAACCTACCTGCCCGTGGATAAATATGGACTGGTCAATCCCGATGATGTGCGTCGCGCAATCCGGCCGGAAACAAAATTGATCTCCATCATGTATGTGAACAACGAAGTCGGTTCAGTCCAGCCCATTGCTGAGATAGGGACGATTGCCCGTGAATACAACATTCGATTCCATACAGACGCGGTGCAGGCAATCAGCCTGTTTGATGTCAATGTCGATGATCTCAATGTAGACCTGCTCTCCCTGTCTGCACACAAAATCTACGGACCCAAGGGAATCGGCGCACTTTATGTACGGTCGGCTATTGAACTTGCACCGATGATTCTGGGAGGACCACAGGAGCACTCGCTCCGTGCAGGGACCGAAAATGTCCCCGGTATTGTCGGCCTGGGCACGGCAATGAATCTTGTCCGGCAACATCGTGTACAGGAACGCACCCGTCTTCTCGAGTTGAGGAAAAGCCTGGTCAACGGCCTGCGGGCCGCGGGTCCGGCCGTAATCGTCAATGGACCGAAGGATGCCGTTGCCCCGCATGTTCTATCCGTCAGTTTCGCCGGGGTGGACGCCGAGATGATGCTCATCCGTCTCAATAATGAAGGGATCGCTGTCTCAATGGGATCTGCCTGTAATGCAGAGTCCATAGAACCATCCCATGTTCTAACTGCAATGAAAATTCCACGGGAACAGATCGAGTCCACATTGCGGATCTCGTTGGGTATGCCAACCACCCGCCAGGAGATCGATCTGCTGCTCAAGACCATTGGTCAGGTACTGCCGCGTGCGGTGATTCAATAAATTTATTGTTAGGAGAAGATGATGGAGAAAAGATCCTTGCAGGACCGCTCCAGTCTGCTGGCTGATGTGGCGGAGATGTACTATCTTGAACAAAAGAACCAGGCGGAGATCGCCAAAACGGTCGGAGTGACGCGTTCCATGATCTCACGCATGCTCACAGAGGCGCGTGAGAGCGGAATTGTGGAAATTCGGATACAGCGTCCACTGCAATCTGACCCTGATCTTGAAAACCTGCTTAAAGAAAAATTTGGGCTCAAGGATGTTTTTGTAGTTGTTTCCAATCATCGAAGCGGCGAGAGACTGACCCGCACTCTGGGAAATGCTGGTGCCCAGATGTTGGCGCGCTATCTGGCACCTCAAAAGATCCTTGGTCTGGCCTGGGGCACATCCATTAGTGCAACCGTGGACGCGTTCAAAGCGTCAGGTCCGATGCCTCTCAAAGTAGTGCAGTTGGTCGGAGCCATGGGCGCTCGCAACATGGAATACGATGGTCATGACCTCGTTTCGCGTATGGTCGAAAAGCTTGGAGGGGAAGCCTATTACCTCTATGCTCCGTACTTATGTCAAAGCGCAGAGATGGCGAAATCTCTGCTGGAAACAAAAAGCATCCGCGAAACCATCAGTGTGGGGAAGAAGACAGATGTTGCCTTACTGGGGATTGGGACGACCTCGCCGGATTATTCCAGTTTTTATCTGGCAGGGTACGTAACCCGCCGCGAGCTTGACGACCTAAGGAAGGCCGGAGCCATCGGCGATGTTTGTGGTTTGCACTTTGATCTAGCTGGACAGCCTGCCTGTGATGATTTTTGTGAACGACTGGTTTCCATTCGCAGGCTGGACATGTTATCCATCCCGGTTCGGTTGGGAGTGGCTGGCGGCGAAGGGAAAGTGGACGCGATCCTTGGGGCACTGCGAAGCAGGTATGTGAACGTGCTGGTGATCGATAGTATGACTGCCAGAAATGTTCTTGAACGGGCCAAATCCAAATGAACGAGGTACTCCATGTCTGAAGACAAG
>JBDTPH010000253.1:0-19259 GCA_039932795.1 Chloroflexota bacterium | reverse complement strand
ACGCTGCACTGTGCAACGCCATGACGGAGCGGAATGATAGTCAGCTTACACTGGAAGCTCTGGAAGCTGAAAACTTATTTACCATCGCACTTGACGACACACGTGAATGGTTTCGTTATCATCATCTATTTGCCGATTATTTGCGGAAACAATTGACAGCGGAATATCCAGAAGCTGTCATAAGTGGACTCCATCAACGCGCCAGTCATTGGCTGGCAGAACATGGCTTCATCATCGAAGCCATTGACCATGCTCTTGGCGCCAAAGATTATAAAGAGGCTGCCCGTTTGGTCGCGCCTCAATGCGAACAATGGATACGGCACGGCGAGACGTCCATGATTCTCAAATATTTGGATCAATTACCCAAGGAACTTGTATGGACTGAGTGGGACTTGTGTTTGTGGTATGGGTGGGCATACGGTGTTCAAGGCGACCTGGATCGTTGCGCAAAATGGACGAATCGCCTGGAAACGCTTCTCACGCCCCTCATTCAAAATGTCACTTTGCAAGAGAATGGATCGATCCCGCCCTCATTGCAAAACGCCTACGCTCAATTGCTAGCGATCCGTTCGCTGGTCGCCCGTCAAGTCAGGGATTATGCTTCGGCGTTGGCGTTGGGCGAACAAGCTTTGCAGCTTGTACCCGCGGATAATAGTAACTTGCGGACAATCGTCTCGGCATTACTCTCCTCCGCCACATTGGAGGCGGGACGCTTCGATCAAGCGGAGAGCCTCCTAAACTCGGCGCGGCAGATGGCGTACCGTGTTGGGAATCCATTTATCACGTTTACGATGTTGTTGAACGAATCAGCGTTGGCGGTCATGCGCGGGCAGCTTCAGCGGGCGTATGATTTGAATCTCGAAGCATTGCGATTGACACAGACTGAATCGATGGAACGACTGGCGTTCCTCGCGCGGTTCCGTTTGGGTCGCGTTCATTATTTTTGGAATCAACTCGCGCAAGCAAAAGAATATATCAATCTCGCATTGGAACAGGCGGATGTGAATGAGTATCCGACTCCCACGGTTCGCGGCTACATCACCCTTGCCTGGATTCAAAATGCCGAGGGACAATTCAAACAAGCCATGCAAACGCTCAACCATGCCGAACGGATTGCAATGAATCACCGTAAGTTGGAACCTGCTGAATGGGTGCGCGGGGTTCGGGCGCAGTTTCAACTATCGGTTGGAGAAGTTGAAGCGGCGGGTCGTTGGGCGAAGTCGTCAGATTGGGGAGCGGTATTTTCTTCTAAATCCAGTTTGCTCCTGAGTGATGAGTCGTTTTTTTCCTATTGTCAGATTTTGATTGCATCTCAGGATCCAATAGAATGGCAGCGTCTTGAGCGACTGCTTGCGTGGCGGCTAAAAGATTCAGAGGTGCAGCGGCGGGATAGCGCCATCCTCAAAATTCATTTGATGCAGGCGTTGCTGCATCAGGCTCGGAATCAACCCGACCTGATAATGGCTTCGCTGCTGCAAGCGTTAGAGCTTGCCATGCCAGAAAATGTCATCCGACCGTTTCTGGAAGAGGGTCGATTGTTGATCCCGTTGTTGCGGCGCGTGTCTCATAAGCATGCCGCAACAAAATTTGCACGAAAAATCCTTGCTGGCATTTCAAACCTGGACCTTGAACAGCAATCCCTGCTCGAACCATTAAGCGAACAGGAACTCAATATTTTGAAATTGATGGCACAGGGACACACCAATCCCGCCATTGCCCGCCAACTTTTCTTGGCGGTGAGTACGGTGCGTTGGTATGCCAAACAAATATTTCGCAAGTTGGGTGTGCATAATCGCACACAGGCAGCCAGTGAAGCGCGCAAATTAAATCTGATTTGACCCCTCCGCAGAGGGGTCTTTTTTTTCGCCCCCCAATTGGAGGGGGACTTTTTATTTTTGCTGGATTATATTGACATCCATGCGCATCTTTTCAACCATCCTCCTGCTCTGTTTTCTGACGGCTTGTGCCAGCCCGACAGCGACTCCGCCAACCCCCACTCCCGTGATTCCAACTTCAACTATTCCCGCACCTGCCCTGACAGGTCAATGGATAGGCGCGGCGACTAAGCCTGATGGCACGACAGCCTCCATTCAAGTGACACTCGCTGATTCGGATTCGGAATCGAAATTGAACATCGAGCCCTTTACCCACTTATGGAAATTAATGCTTGAGCAAAATAATGAAGCCGTACATTTCACTGCAACAAGTAAAGTTGATGAACCGTTTCAGGAAATCGAATTCACAGGCACGTTCGTCAACGGCATTTTTAGTGGCGAACTCAACTGGGACGGCACAGCGAGTGCAATTACATTCACACCCATTGCATCCGTTGATAAAACCTTGCTTGAGAAATACGAAGGTGTATATCGCTTTGAATCAGGTCGCGCGTTGAGTATTATTGTCAGCCCAGAATATTCGTCAGACGGTTTATATTTCTTCAGCCAGACTCTAATGTTGACCGATTTTGACAGTGGCGCGCTGCGCGGTCTCTATCCCTTGAACAATACCACCTTTGCTGTAGGCGTTCTCCGTGTGGCAGGTGCGCCCTTTGCAGGGAAGGTTCAATTTTTCACTGATACACAAGGCAATGTCACCAGTTTGAAGTGGTGGGGCGATGTGAAGGCTGATGATGATGGACAGGCTGCCAAACGTGTTCAATACAACAAAGAAGAAATTACTTTTACAAGCAAGGATGGGATAAAACTGGCAGGGCTTTTATCGTTGCCTGAATCAAATACTCCTGTGCCTGCCTTCATGGGATTGCACGGCTCCGAGCCTGGTACCCGCGACAATTTTGGAGCTAAGGTCATGGCGCACTATATGATTAGCCGCGGCTTTGCCATTTTGAGTTACGACAAGCGTGGCGTGGGTGATTCTGAAGGTGTATATCAAGAAGCTGCGAGTGACTCTAATTTGCACAAACATGCCGATGATGCAACAGCCGGGGTGGCGTATCTGGCATCCCGTCCAGAGATTGACGCGAAGCGGATCGGGTTGATTGGAGGAAGCCAGGCGGGTTGGGTGATTCCCATTGCTGCATCCCAATCAGAGCAGGTCTCTTATTTTGTCATTCTTTCGGGACCAGTCACGTCCACGTTTCAGGAAGATGTGTTCAGTTCTTATACAAATGATGGCGAGACTGTCACCCAATATGATGATGCCAAAATTACCCAAAAGTTACGTGGAATGAACCCCGGCGGCTTTAATCCGATACCTATTCTCGCTGAATTGAAACAACCCGGCTTGTGGTTGTGGGGTAGTGTGGATAAGAATCAGCCGGTCACATTTGATGCGGAGAATTTACAAACCTTGATCGATTCTGGGAAGGATATTTTTTCATACGAAATTTTTCCGAATGGTGATCACAACTTGAATTCATCCCCGCATGGTTTGTTTGATGAGATCCCCTATTCGCCGCATGTCTTGTTTTATTCGGCGCTGACCAAATGGCTCAAAACAAATATGTCGAAGGAAAAATAAAATGCGAAAAACGTTGTTGATAGTTTGTTTATCATTACTTCTCTCAGCCTGCACTACGCCAGCTGCTCCAAGCCCAACCATTATTCCTACGGAGATCCCTTTAATGCCAACAGCAATAGCGACATCCACACTTGAAGGGACTGCTTCACCTCTTCATTTCTTTACCGTGTATGGTGATAATCCTATTGTTTCTAAAGGTCAGCCTGGGACTTGGGATGATCGCTTCACCGATCCCGGTGCGGTCATTTATCACGACGGCATGTTCCACATGTTTCGTAATGGTTTCAAGGGTTTCCCTGCTGAGTCACAGGTTGGGTATGTCACCTCGCCTGATGGCTATACCTGGACGAAGCGGGGCGAAGAACCTGTACTCAAAACCAGCGATGTGCCATATGCCAAGATTGCCATGTATGCATCCAGCGTGATTTTTGAAGCTGGCTGTTGGGTGTTGTATTTTTACACCTGGGATTCGAGTTCATTTCCATCCTCCAGTGCGGTCGGGCGGGCGACAGAATGTGTGATTGGTCCTGCCGCGGTAGAGTGGAAAGTGGATCCTGAACCTCTGCTTAAACCTGGTGCGGAAGGGGCGTGGGATGAGAAGCAGGTGCTGGCACCGCAAGTAATACAAATAGGTAATAAATATATTATGTATTACAGCGGTGTTGGCGCTTCAGGGACTCAGAGGGTCGGCATGGCGACATCCACGAATGGCGTCACCTGGACGAAGTACAACGATCCAACGACAACCGATAAACTGTTTGCTGATAGCGATCCTGTTTTTCAGCCCGCTGAAAAAGGACAATGGGATTCGGCCTGGGTGCATCAACCGCGTGTCTTTCCAACCTCGAATGGATGGATAATGATTTACCGTGGCGTGAGCGATAGGAATGGCGCGAATATGAAACTTGGGCTTGCTACGAGTCAAGATGGCATTCACTGGGAACGATTTTCAGGCAACCCGATTTTCAAGCCAAGTGAAATTGAAGGCGTCCGTCAGATTTGGTTTACCAATGCGGTTATAAAAGACGATGTGATTTATTTATTTGTGGAAGGGGATATAAACCAGACAACACAAATTTACCTGGCGACTCATCACGGCGAGATCGTACCTTGAGTACAAACGTTACACAAACCGCCAGGAAGCGGCTCGCCTACAAAAACTGCATCCCCTAACACAAAGGAAGGAATAACTTCCATGCCGCGTCATCTGCAGCTTATATTGATTGTTCTGATCATTGGAATCTGTCTTTCCGGATGCGGTGGTCATTCAAGTTTAACACCTACAAGATCGCCAACCTCAGCAACAACATTAATTCCAATATCAGTAGGACAAGCTATTCTAACTAGTGATGACATCAATGCAAGCAATCTGATAAAAGTGGACGGCGGTTCAGAAATTTCCGACTCCAAGGGTTGTCCGATAGAGGATTGCAAGTTTTTCGCTTGGAATATCCTTGAGCCGGATTCTCTTTCCATCGCAATTGCCGAAAAAAGTTTGGATCTTGTGATTACATTGAGGAGTTTTCAATCCTCGGAAGATGCAAATTCCAGCGCAATGAAGGTATACCGTGAAAATGGTGGAAATCCTGGTATTCGCTTGATCGATATACCTGTTGGAATCCTGCCAGATACAAGTTTCGTATTAGCGGAGGATGGAAGAGTAATATCTCTTCTGTCCGGTTACCAAAACATGGTAATTGGCATTGGGATCAGTGCAAGCTCAGCAGGGTTGACAGACGCTGAAAAAGCGGGACTGCTTATGACAAATTTGGCAAAATTACAAATAGATAAGATCATCAGGTTGGGCAATCAATGAATCTTCCTAATAAGCTTGACTGTCTAAAGAATGTCGTTCAACATGTTTCGTTTCAGCATAAGTGAGACACATTAGGTTAAAAAGCTAAGGTGGGACTTTCGCTTACACAGTGCTCTTACTCAAGAAATAATTTCTTATGTATGTAAGCCCATCTTTATGACTACACGTAGCCCAAAACATTTAGACCTTGATAATTTACCAACAGAGAAGTAAAAAGAAAATCATAGAAATATTGTACCGTTTACATCTTTAGGTAGATATTTTCGTTCTAAGGCTTTGTCCTACCCAATTTACTTCGAGTCCACATCAATGCCCGTCGGGACCGCCAAGAGTAATACAAGAGAATCGACTACAATGGTCGGTTTTTTTGTTGTTTTCAAGCAGATTTCGTTATAAATTGGACACCTTTTCATTTACGCTCCACGGGTTCCATCAATCGCCATTTTTATGGGACCCACGATCGAAGCGCTTCTCTTGTAGCGCGAACTCGATTGATAACACAACTTAGGGATTCCTCCTAATTTTTCCGATATTCTCTGACACGCTCCTCTCATGAGACTTGCAACTATTATCGCCACGTGATATTATCGTACCATGCTAGATTCTTTCGCTTCCGCAGAAACCGAGAAGATCTTTCACGGCAAAACATCTAACAAACTACCGAAAGATATTCAACGTACTGCCCGCCGAAAGTTGGTTTATCTGGATGATGCAGAAGATTTACAGGATTTTCCTGCTCCCCCAGGAAACAGGCTCGAAAAGCTGAAGGGCGATCGGGTTGGGCAGTATAGTATTCGTATCAATGACCAATGGCGAATCTGTTTCAAATGGTCAGGTAACAAGGCGAAAGATGTTGAGATTGTGGATTACCACGGATAAGAGAAGAAAAATGATGGATAAAAGTTTATCACCCATTCATCCCGGCGAAATTTTGCTGGAAGATTTCATGAAGCCACTTGGCTTGACACAGTATCGCCTGGCCCAGGACCTTGGCGTTACTCCAATCCGCATCAGCCAGATCGTCAACGCGGAACGTTCCATTAGTGTGGATACAGCCATGCGCCTTGCACGCTATTTTGGCACAAGTGCAGCAGTCTGGCTTCGTTTACAGGTTCGTTATGATCTGGAAGTTGCAGAACGGGAGTTAGGCAAACGCATCAATCGAGAAGTCAAAGTTCGTCAACAGCCGCATGTTCGCTCCTGACGATAATGGAAAATTCTTTCAGTTCAGATTGATGCATGCATATCCAGCATGCGGATCCGCACATCCGGTATTTTCTAATATTACAACGCAAGGTTAGGAGAGAAAGCTTCTAATATCACAGCGCAAGGTGTAGAGTAAAAAGTGCCAATTAAGCGAGTTTTGCACTGCGGAGAGAGCGATCAGCGGCAGGATGGCAACAGGCTGATTTCAGCAGAAACGGGACACGAATCCAAGGGATTCGTGTCAATTTTGGACTGAAAATCACTGGAAGGCTTGCATATCCGTTTCCAAAATGCTGTTCGGACGAGATGATCGACCAGATTTTGGAGTTTTCCAACCGTAACCTTGCGCTGTAATACTAAATGTCACACAGCAACTTGTCTCAACCAAAGATCGCTTCTCTCAGTCTACAGAAGCTTGGAATAAGGTTGGCATGTCAACTCACTAGCCAAACCTGGAAGGGAGCCGAATAGAGGGAAAGGAACATTGCGCCGTAACTGACGCCATGACGAATCTCATTTGGCGTGACTTGCTAAATTTCAATTATGGAGTTGGATTTTTGAAAGCGTTCCCAGCTTAACCGCCTTAGTTGCTTCAAGATGTTATTGTCAAGCATTTCCCCGAGATCCCTTATTGGATTCCAAAGTTGGGGAACCAATACCAGAAGATGGATCATACTGTCCCAGCATTCTCCTTCCATACGGCCTCCCATTGGAGCATCGAACTTGTAGACCGCTTGAACCCCCGGTAGCCACATCACGATTCTTCTCGCGATCTCTTTCTCCAGTGCGTGTTTAAAAGCCTGCAGGAAGTCACAGCGTTGACCCAACCGCTCCAACTCAACTTGCTGAAGCAATGGGTGTAATTGGGACTTCGCGTCGGTCAGCGCTTTTGCACAGACATCATTTGCCATCTGGCTGAGGCTGCCCGAGCTGGTAACCGCATGACCTAAAACATCTTCCCAGAGATGAACCTTAAGCTTTTTCACGTTATCTTTTCCAACCAAAATCGTCCAGTCTGCAAGGCTTCACAGCGGAAATGCTGGTGATCTATGATCAATAACGCGAGAAAAAAGGAAATGTTATGTAAACGGGATTAGACTCCACTGAGAGGATGGGAAGGAATCAAACAAAACAACGCGATATATCGGGTGTTAAGGAGACAGAGTCATCGCAGCAGCTCTTATCAAATGCTTTGTGACAGGGATGCTGATTGTACAAAGCATGTGATGCTCTCACCGAACTCTGTTCGAAAATCGCCTATCAGCCTGCTTTGACGTATCGGTCAAAAAACTCAATCGTGCGCTGCATGGCATCGCTAAAGTAGTTTGAAATATTGTGGTTATCTCCATCGTAGATATAGAGTTCCGCAACCTGATCGGCTGCAAGCAGTTCATCGTTGAGCATTTGCGAGAATTCCCACGGCACATCCTGATCTGCCGTCCCATGGTGCAGCTGGATGGGTCCATTCAGGTCGCGTAAATAAGCGTTCGATGAAATGGAGTTCCAAAATTCGGGGTTTTCCTCCACAGAGCCATACGACTGCTCGAGCGAATAAACCCAGGACCCCGGAGACGCAGTTGTAGACCTGGCACCCGCGTTCCAGCGTGTGAAAAGGTCGGGATAACGTGCCACGACTCCTGCCCAGATTACGCCTGCTTTGACGTCCCCCGTAACCACCATCGCACGCAGGGTAATGTAGCCACCCATGGAATGTCCCCACATGCCGATGCGATTCCGATCGACATCCGGATATCGTTTCATGGAAGCGACAGCATTGAGAACGTCTATTGTGTAATTGGGTTGAGTGTAAACGCCTCCGGCTGTGCCTTCAGAGCGGTCATGGCCGCGATAATCGGAGCGGAACACAATATAGCCGCTGCGCGCGATCTGATCCACATAGGCGATATATCGTTCGGTTGTACGGTACACATCCGGCGGGATATATCCATGATTGAAAATGATGACGGGCCATCCGCTGGATGGCTTTTCGCCGTTCGGGACCGTCATGAGCGCGTAAATTTTCAATCCATCAGAAAGATAGGAAACATAGTAACGGCTATAATTCACGCCGGGGTCCAGGACCGACTCGATCACGATGTCACTGCCAGAATATTCGCGTGCACGCATGGCGTCGATCTGAAGTGGGTGCAAAGTGGATGCTGCCTGCATGGGAGGCAGCACCTGGAGAGTAGTCCCGGATGACGATGCAGATGAAGATGAAGATGAACCAAATACCGGTCTGTAAGGAAGGGTTGAGGGATCACTGGTTTCACAAGCATTCGTCATCAATAGGAACATTAATACGAACCAGTAATATTTTATTTTTTTCATGCTGGAATTCTCTTGGGTTGTTAAAGTAACGGTTTCTCCCATGCCTGAACAGGGGATTTCCACCGTTTTGACCAAATCGCAAGCCTGAATTATAGCACATATGTTCTAATCAAGTGGAACAAAGAGTCCACTTGCGGCCTCCTGCGAGGGGCGCAATGGTTGCCGGTTATGCGCCTGGATAATGGAAGGAGTAGAAGTGTGGAACTGGTTTAATGATAAACACAGTGCTCAACCGAGATTCCGCTCAGCACTGTGTTTATTATTGGATAATGCCAGGGGCAGGCAACATTCAGGCTAACGGCATCAATTAAAGCGTTTGATAAGGTTGTTCAGGCCGGCCACGGAACATGATCAACAGGAATATTAATTCTGTTTTTTAGGCAACCAAACATGGATTGCATGTGGGATCAAGGTAATGGTGACCGGTGTATTCCCTATTAACTCGCCATCGCCCTGAACCGGGATCGGACGGCTGGCCTGGATCTTAACTTTACGCATGGCATCCATACAGTCCAATTCTTCGTTTTCTTCAGACGGTTTTGTGAACATCTTAAAAGCGACACGAACGTAATCAAAGATGGTTTTCAGTCGTATATGGCAAACAGATAATTTGCCATTGTCAAGACTTGCATCCGGATCGAGTTCCAACGCTTTAAGCCCCAAAAGAATCCCACTATTTGCCACAAAAACCTCTGAAGCACGGATATGGACACTCCTGCCATCCATATCCACCTGAAATTTATATGTGGGGACCCGTGTGTTTTTTTTCAAGGCTTGCCAGATGAAAGCAAATACTCCGAAACGATTTATATCTTCACGCTTTGCTGCCTTCATAATACCTGCACTTGTTCCCACACTGACATTTAGAAGATAATAGCGCCCACCAACCTCAATAACATCGATTACTTTTTTTCGAGGGCTGGAAACCCACCAGCTCACTGCGTCATCTCCCCCAATAGGGATCTGCAGTTCACGCGCCAGGGCATTAACAGTCCCACTCGGAATGATGACAAGGGGGATTTCTGTATTTACCAGGCCGCTTGCAACACCCGAGACAGTACCATCCCCACCCATGGCAATAAAACGCTCAAAGCCATTCTCAATGGCAGCTTTGACAACTTCGCGGATATCCTCTTTGCCTGTCGTTTCATATATTTCAAAGGGAATCTGGTGTTCATTCATAACCTGGCTGAGCTTTTCACGGACGACATCCGCTTCCGCCTGGCCAGATACTGGATTTTGAATAACATAAGTTTTCATAATAGATTCCTCTCCCCAGTACCATACCACGATCCATCGCAAAATCGCCAAGAAAATCGAGGTACAAAAAAGGAAATATTTCGTTAATCAGACTACAACGTATATCCAAAGGTTATATCCCGAGCCTGGGCCGTGATATATGTTTAGACAAACATTATTGTGCTACTTTGGAAGAGGTGAGTTTATTCTATATCAACAGGAGAAAAAGATGAGAGAAAAAGAATATCGAAATGAATCCCGCGGCAACTCAGGGTTGATTGCCTTTCTGATCGGCGGAGTCGTGGGAGGCACACTTGCCTTACTTTATGCACCCCAGTCTGGCAAGAAAACGCGTGAATTCCTATTGACTGAGGGTCAGGAAACAGCTGAAAAAGTCATGGGCTCGATCCGTGAGGCGCAGGAGAGTGTTCTTGCCACCATTGAAGACGCACAAGTTCGCATGGAAGCCATGAACCAGGACACCCGGCAACGGCTTGAAAAGCTTCGCGAAATTGCGCGCAATACAGTTGGCGAACAGAAGGAGACTCTCAAAAGAGGATACGGTGAAGCAAGAGACGTGATGAAGGATTAATCGCTCTCACGTCTTTGTAAGTCACAACGTGAATATACGACCATCCCATCTCAGTGGATGGGCAAATTTGATTTGATAAGGAGGCAATATGCGCTTGGTTAAAGGAGCAGATATCTACTCTTCCCAGGGTGAGAAGCTTGGCACGTTGGACCGGGTGATCCTCGACCCCTCCACCAAGGAGGTAACACATCTTGTTATTGGAAAAGGTCTTCTATTTACTACCAGTAAGGTTGTTGCAATGGATAGGGTCAACCCGGAAATAGAAGATAATATCACCCTTCTGAGCCCCAGGGAAAATCTGGATGAGTTCGAAGATTTTGAAGATGCCAATTACGTCAATTTGGCTGCCGCGGATCGTGATCGTGCAGAACAGGATGTTGAGGCCGCGTACTTGTACCCGGCGACCAACCTTGCCTGGTGGCGAACTGGCATGTCCGGCATGTACGGAGGGGTCTATCCATCCATGCCGATCTATGTACGCAAAACAAAGCAAAATATCCCGCAGGGAACTATCGCTCTTGAAGAGGGAGCCAGGGTGGTAAGCCGGGACGATAAACACGTCGGTAACATTGAGCAGGTGCTCGTGGATTCCCAGGATAACCGCGTCTCGCATTTTGTGATCAGCGAGGGATTCTTATTCAAGGAGCGGAAACTGATCCCTGTCTTTTGGATCTCTGGCATCGAAGAGGACGAGGTCCGCCTGTCGGTTGACTCGGATTTCATGGACCGCCTGCCAGGTTATCACGCTACAGAGTAGGACTAAACTGAAGGGGGCTTTTGAATTTAAGCACTACGAACAGCCCGCGAAGCGTACGTTTTCAAAGTAAAATAGCCTGCATGATTCAATACTTCGCCGGTGACTATCAAGGCCCTGCGTTTGAATCTCTGGGATTCGCACATCTTGGAGCACTCGCCTTCCTGATCGTCTTGAATCTCTTTCTGCTTCGCTTCAGGAATTCAAGCGATGGAACCAAAAGTGCCATCCGTTGGGTATTGGCATTGATCCTGTGGGGCAATGAAATTGGCTGGCACTATTGGAACTACACCGTAGGCAAATGGACCATCCAAACCATGCTGCCATTGCATCTATGCAGTCTACTGGTGTGGGCCGGAGCACTGATGCTCGTTACCAGGAACTACAGGATTTACGAGTTTATGTATTTTATGGGCATTGGCGGGGCAATACAGGTACTCGCAACTCCCGACCTTGGAATATACGGTTTCCCTCATTTCCGATTTTTTCAGACGTTTATTTCGCACGGATTGATCATTACAGCCGCCATATTCATGACGGTCGTCGAAGGGCTGCGGCCCACGTGGAAGTCGCTGATACGGGTCGCCGTCTGGATGAATATCTATGCGCTGCTCGTTTTCTTTATCAACAGCGCCATTGGCAGCAACTACCTGATGATTAATGGCAAGCCGACCATTCCCAGCTTGCTCGATCTTCTTCCACCCTGGCCAATGTACATCCTGTATATGGAATTGATCGGTGTTGTCACCATGCTTCTACTCTATCTTCCATTTGTGATCCGCGATTTGCGCGACCGATATCTCCTGAACAAGGACAACGCTTCACGGTTGGAAAGCATTTCAAAATAAGGTAGAATATGTGCCAAGCCTGTCGGGGCGATGGCGGAATCGGCAGACGCAACGGACTTAAAATCCGTCGGTGGAGACACTGTGAGGGTTCGACCCCCTCTCGCCCCATGTTTTTAACTGTCATTGCGAGCCGCCGTTACTTGGCGGCGTGGCAATCTCCCTCTGAAAGGGATTGCTTCGTCGCCCAGCTCATCGCAATGACATTTGCTTCCAAAAGGTGCCCATGTACTTCACTCGTCAACAGCTTGAAGAGATTGAGGATAAAAGCCTTGCTCCCTATGGCATGCGGAGCCGCGACTCAAAAGGCCGCGCCTATCTCGATAACGAGCCGCAATATCGTACAACGTTTCAACGGGACCGTGATCGTATACTCCACACCACAGCCTTTCGGCGTCTGGAATATAAGACGCAGGTCTTCATCAACTACGAAGGGGATTACTTCCGCACGCGCCTCACCCACACGCTGGAAGTTGCCCAGATCGGCCGCACCCTGGCGCGCTCCCTGGGCGGCAACGAGGATCTCGTCGAGGCGATCTGTCTGGCGCACGACCTGGGACATTCCCCCTTCGGGCATTCCGGTGAAGTGGTGCTTGCCCGTTTAATGAAGGACTTCGGTGGCTTTGATCACAACCGACAATCGCTTCGCATTGTCACAGAACTGGAACAGCGTTACCCGGAGTTTCCCGGCCTAAATCTCTCGTGGGAAGTACGCGAGGGAATAGTGAAGCATGAATCAGAGTATGATATCTCCGACGCGCGCGACTTCAGCCCGGATTTGCGTGGCAATCTTGAAACGCAAATCGCAAATGTCGCAGATGAGCTGGCATATACAACGCACGATCTTGACGATGGACTTCGCTCGGGTATGATCACGCCGTTCATGCTGGAAGGGATCGCGTTATGGGAAATCCTGCGTGAGACCTATAAGTGGAGCGGACCAAACCTGGATGACATCGAGCGCCATCGGATGATCCGCCAGCTTGTCGGGCTCACGGTCACGGATATGATCGAGGCCACAGATAAGCGACTAAAGGAAAGCAAGGCAAAATCGTCGCTCGATCTACAAAAACTTAAACAGAATGTAATTGGTTATAGTGAAGAAATGCAGAGACGCAATCGCGAACTCAAGGATTTTCTCTACAAAAAGCTCTATCGTCATTTTCGTGTGGTAAGGATGCAGGTCAAGGCGGAACGAATCATGACAGACCTTTTCAAC
Organism: Chloroflexota bacterium; assembly: GCA_039932795.1. GTDB lineage: Bacteria > Chloroflexota > Anaerolineae > Anaerolineales > Villigracilaceae > Defluviilinea. The sequence goes on along the minus strand of JBDTPH010000253.1, from coordinate 5,777 downwards.
GCCTATCGCTCGGAACCACTTATGCTGCCGGCCTCTGCTCAAAATTTTGTCGATCAGCGGGGCTTGGAACGCTCGATTTGTGATTACATTGCTGGCATGACCGACCGCTACGCCATTGAAGAGCATCAGAAGTTATTTAATCCATTGGAGAAACCATAGAATCTGAGGTAGAAAAATGACACATCAAACATCGTATTTAACACAGGAAGGCGAGAAGAAATTGAAGGCAGAATTGGCAGAGTTGACCGGGCCGCGCCGTGAGGAACTATCACAGCGGTTACGCTCGGCAATTCAAATGGGCGACCTCTCTGAAAACGCTGATTACCATAAAGCCAAGGAAGACCAGGCTTTCCTCGAAGGACGCATTCAGGAAATCGAAGCCGTGTTACGGACGGCGATCGTTGTTGAGAAGACGTACAGCGAGGTTGTGACGATCGGGTCACAGGTTACCGTCCAGGAGGATAACTTCTCCCCGGAGACATATCATATGGTTGGGGCAAAGGAAGCTGACCCGCGCAACGGTAAAATATCAAACGAGTCTCCCATTGGAAAAGTGCTGATGGATCGCAAGGTTGGCGACGTGGTTGAAGCGGAGACACCTGGCGGCAAACTCAAGTTCAAAATCCTGAAAGTCGAATAGCAGCAGCTCAAAGAGAAAGAGACCGCTTTCTTGCGGTCTCTTTTGATTCAGGGGCAATTTACTGTCCGTTACGGGGCCAGATCGCGAGTTCCAGTGTGATGCGCTCGAAGTAGCTTGCCTGAGGAGCCGCGCCCGCCCCATATTCCATGTCTACGACGGTTGCCAATAATTGTAAGGTGGCTGTTTCCAGTAATACCTGTTCCTGTGGTTTGACCACGATCAATTCACCCTTTGGCTCAAGCCGGGCACGGATGCCAGGGTCATTGTAGGCGTGTTCAGACATCAATACTTTGGTTGCAGTTTTGATGTCGTTCTTATCGAAGAGCCAGACCTCCAGGGCAGCAACTTTCTTGGGTTCACCAACGCCAACCGTTTCAGAGACGCCAACGCCATACTCACCAAGGAACTCGCCGCCACCCGTGTCAATACTGAACGATTCATCATACAGATCGTCACCGAGAACGTAAGTGGTCATGGTTTGCGTAATGGGCGTGGCAAGTCCCAGGGATTGAAAATCGGTCTTCTCGGCCTGGCGGCTGGCTTCAGCGGCCTGCATCACTGCTGTGACGGGCCCAGTACTCTTTCGGAGCAAACGCCATAAGTAAAGGCCGCCCAGCCCCAGTAAAACAATTACGATTGCAATGGAGGCATACAGTACAAGTTGACTGAGCATACTTGAATCTTCAGCAGAAGGTGTGCCTGGCGGCGTACCGGGTGTGCCCCCGCCCACGCTCTGTACAAGCAGGCCAAAATTCTGAATGTCTGCCGGATTCAGGTAACCAGGATCATTTTGAACCAGGCCAAAGACTCGACCCTTCGCTTCTCCCAGGTTATTCCAGCGTTGCATGGCGGTATTGGGATCGCCTGTCCGGTTATACGAATCAATCGTCATGCGCAAATAATCCTTCTGCAGATCCTCACGCATGACTTCCGGTGTGGTGTCTATCGCTTTTGCAGGCCAGATGCCCCAGGCAAAAATGATTCCGAGGATTAAACCCAATATAACGCCCAGCACAAGAACCACTCTCATGTTCTTTAGGAGATTTTTTATGATTGCATTCACTGCTTCCATGGCTTATTCCTTTTTTATGGGGATGTCTACTTTATTATATACCATCCCTTGCACAAAACAACCATCGCCAGTACCAAAGATTTGTTACATGCCTTCCATCATATACAACACACGTTCAGACTCATTGACGTTGACAGCTTCGTGGATTTTGAATCTCGCCTGGAACGCTGCTTCAAATCCTTCACGCGTATACGTGGAGAAGATATCCTCGCGGGACGCGAGCAATTTTTTCACCTGGCTGTCAGATTTGGGGACGAACTCAATCACCAGCCACTTTGCTGTCCTGGCAAAGAAATCTGCAAGCTGGGATAAAGGCACATTGTTCGAAATTGCAAGATGATGGATGACCGCCAGCGCCAGTGCAAGAGTCACAGGGCCGCGTTCGCCAAATGAGTCACGCTCACGATTTGCCCATCCGATCGCAGGGCTTGGATTTGTAAGATCCAGCAAGAGAGGCAGAATCTTTTCATTCTTTTCTGCTTTTACCTGGCGATAATTCTGCTCCACCGCCGTGGGATCAATATCAAAGGATACAACCTGCTGACCCGCATCGCTTACGACGCGGCTAAAGACCCCATTGTTTGCGCCCAGATCCCATGCAAGCGTGGGCTTGATTCGGCTCGTCCACTCGCGGACCAGTTGCTTCTTATGTTCGAATGCGGCATCGGAATAATTCGTTATATCGTAGTAATTTCCCCACTCGGTGCCGCCGGGCTTCCAATCCAATTTTTTGATCGTTGCATCAAGGCTCTCGATCAGCCCGGTCATCGCCTGTTTGGTCATCGCGCCACCGCGTGATTTCACATCTTGGCCCGCATATTTTTTTTGTGCGCCGGCATGCAAATGAATATGCGTCAGTAGTCCGAAGTTGAAGCGTGTGTTCCAGGGCAGCAACTCGCTTGCCAGGTCAAGTGGCACACCGTCAATGTAGACGCGTAATAACTGGTTCAGGCGAACATCCTTCAGGGCCATCAATGCGAGGGGCGCAAGGAAATGCTGGCAGAACTGACGATACGCGACCCAGGGCTGCCCCTCTTTATACAGCTCAAAGGAAAGCGTGTCGATCAAGGTTGGCTTGCCGCGTACAAACTGGATGTTGTAAGCGCTTGCATCCTTCAACGACATTCCCATTTTCAAAGCACGTCGCTGAATGGATAATGTTGCCAGCGCGGCATCCTTCAACTGTCCAAATGACCATTCATACGGATAGGAGATGAACGGTACGCGCTCGGGTCGGATGATTTTATACGAGGCACCCATCTCAGCTGGCGACTGATCTGCATCAATATGAGGGATCAGCAGCCCAGCCTTTACGAGCTTCTCGTACAAACCCGATTCCATCAAACGTAAATATTCCTGCTCGTACCTGCGATTGACCTGTCGATAAAGGATTCCGTCACGGGAAAACAGGAATCCGCTCGGATCCCGAAAGGAGGCAGAAAGTTGCCCCTTATTGAGTTGAGTCGTCATCGTCCTCGTCTGCTTTTGGTTTGACGCCAAACCAGCCCTTGATCTTTGACCAGGATGCGCGCACCGCTATGCCCAATCCGAGCAAAGTGGCGATCAGCAGTTGGATGAGAAAGCTGCCGGAACCGGGATCAAGATATGGAAGAGGTATGAAGTGCATGTTTGTCTCCTATTCAACAGTTTCAGGAATGATGGCTTCCAACAGGAAGCTTTCCTGGCAATTTGTACATTGAGCCTCACGTTTATTTGAGATGACCAGCAAGCCACCACATTTTGGACACGGCAATTTGATGGGCCGCTTCCAGGATGTGAAATCACAATTCGGGTAATTCTCACAACCAAAGAATGTACGTCCCTTGCGCGTTTTTCGCTCAACCAGCTCGCCGCCATCCTTGGGACATTGAATGCCAATTTTCTCGAGCCACGGCTCGGTATAACGGCAGGTTGGGAAATTTGCACATGAGATAAATTTTCCAAAACGTCCATAACGGATGACCAGCTCCCCGCCATCATCAGGACAGATTCGGCCGATCGGCTCGGGCCCGCTTTTGGTAACCGGCATTTCAGCCTGTGCTTTTTTCAAATCCGCGGCAAACGGATGATAGAACTGGTGGATCACTTCCGTCCATTCAGCCTGGCCAGAGGCAATCATATCAAGGTCTTCCTCCATGCGTGCAGTGAATTGGAAGTCGACTATATCCGAGAAATATTGAGTCATCAGATCATTGACCTGCATACCGATTTCCGTGGGTATCAGGCGCTTCTCTTCACGGACAACATAACCGCGCTGCTGGATGGTGGAGATCGTCGGTGCATATGTGGATGGGCGGCCAATACCATCTTCCTCCAATGCCTGAACAAGTGAGGCCTCGGAATAACGCGGCGGTGGCTGTGTAAAATGCTGTTCAGGGATGAGGCGGATCAACTCCTGCTCTTGTCCCTCCGCGATCCCAACGGGGATGCGAACATTTTCCTCATCCTCCTCGGTTTTAATATCCTCGTTCCTTGCCTCCTCATAAACGACAAGAAAGCCGGCAAATTTCACAGCAGAACCGGAAGCTCGCAGCAAATAGTCATGTTCAGATGTCTTTCCGGTGACTTCCACCTGCAAGGTATCATAAACGGCTGCCTCCATTTGGGACGCAACAAATCTTTGCCAGATCAAGCGATATAACTTGTACATGGCGGGTTCAAGATATTCCTTGACACCCTCAGGCTCGCGCATTACAGAAGTCGGGCGAATCGCTTCGTGGGCTTCCTGGGCGTTGGCAGACCGTGTTCTATATTGGGGCGGCTCGGCCGGCATATAATCATTTCCATATTTGCCTCCGATGTATTCCCTGGCCTCCTGTTGCGCCGAAGAGGAAACATTGGTTGAGTCTGTACGCATATACGTAATGAGACCTGTTGTACCACCGTTGCCCACATCCTGACCTTCGTACAGCCCCTGTGCCAGAGCCATCGTACGTTTGGCGGTAAAACCAAGTTTACGTGAAGCATCCTGCTGCAAAGTGGACGTGGTGAACGGAGCCAATGGTTTGCGCCTGCGTTCGCCGCGCTTGACCTTCGTAACAGAATACGCGGCGGTTTCCATGTCAACCAGGATTGGCCTGACCATCTCTTCGTTTGAAAGTTCAGGGTCTTTTTCATCAACCTTCGCCAGTTTGGCGATGAATGTCGATTTTAATTCCTCGGTCTTGAACTCGGCATGGATCGACCAGTATTCGACCGCGACGAAATTTTCGATCTCGCGTTCCCTATCCACGATCAGCCTGAGAGCCACCGATTGAACGCGTCCTGCCGACAGGCGACCGCGTACCTTCTCCCACAGGATAGGACTGATACCGTAGCCCACTAATCGGTCCAAAATGCGACGCGCCTGCTGCGCATCCACCAGATCCATGTTGATTTCGCGCGGATGTGAAAAAGCTTCCTTGACAGCAGCTTCCGTGATCTCATGAAAAACAACGCGTTTGGCACGTGCAGGTTCGATCTCTGCGGCCTCCAGCAAATGCCACGAAATAGCTTCACCTTCACGATCAGGATCGGTTGCGAGATAGACTTCGTCTGCCTTTTGCGCGAGCCTTTTGATCTCCCTGACCACTTCCTTTTTCTCATTCGGGACGCGATATTTTGGCGTGAAATTGTTCTCGACATCAACCGATAACTGTGACTTCAACAGGTCGCGCACATGACCCACCGAAGCGCGCACCGTGTAGCCTTTGCCAAGATACCGTCCAACCGTTTTGGCTTTGGCAGGTGACTCAACAATGACAAGTTTTCCATCGCGCACCACCACCTTCTCAAGCTTGGGAGGCGCGATCATGCCTTCATGGGCTTCTGTTCTTCCCATCCTATAAAGTTTTGTCCCGCAGACGGCGCAGATACCAATCGTGACAGGCGACCCCTTGGCGTTAAAACTTGCCACAGGGTCTTTCATCTCACGCTTGGTCTTACACTTCATGCAATATGCTTCCATAAATTAGCCTTTATCAATGTCATTGCACGCTTTACTTCGTGTGCATACATCTGCGCACTCGAAGTAAAGAATTTTATCAATGACAAAACTACAGATACTTCTCCTGTTGGTGTTTTTTC
>JBDTPH010000252.1:0-22285 GCA_039932795.1 Chloroflexota bacterium | reverse complement strand
ATCTCTACCAAGGCATGTCCGAGACCCTTCGGTCGCGCAAAACCGCTCCCTCACATCGTCCCGATGTACTTCGGGAGGGTAACATAATAGTAAATTTGGCTTAAACATTATTCACGTTATTTAATACGTTACGGTGTCGGGGTATTGACTATTGTTGAAGATGTAACGGTACTGATCGCAATGCCGCCTGGAAAGATCGTTTCCATGGGGACGGGCGTTGGTCCTGGGCACCACGACAGAGCAGAATGCGCCGGCCATTGATCACTTGGGCGGATCATTGATTCTTGATTCTTTATTCCCTATTTGAATGACCATGGATAATAATTCCCCGTTCCAATAATCTTATTTGGGGTTATAACCATTTAAGAAAAGTCACAAGGAGAATATCAGCACATGGAACCGGTCATTCTTATCATTCTTATTGGTCTGGCGGGTGGCGTGGCAGTGGGGCTGCAGGGGCCCATGGCGAGTATGATCAGCCAGCGGCTCGGAATTTTCGAGAGTGTTTTTATCGTTCATTTGGGTGGAGCGATCATTGCGTTACTTCCGCTCCTGTTTGTTGGCGGGGGAAAACTGTCACAGTGGCGAAGCGTGCCGCGGTATGCGCTTGGCGCAGGACTCTTCGGGTTGGTTGTGATCAGCGCCATCAGCTACATGATCCCGCGTGTGGGAGTCGCTGCATCCATAGTGACCATCGTTGCGGGCCAGCTTTTGGTGAGCATGCTTCTCGATCATTTTGGCCTGCTTGGGGCAGCGGAACGATCACTCGATTTCACGCGTATTTTGGGAATAGCAGTTGTACTTGTGGGAGTGTGGCTGACGGTTAAATAGAAAAGCAATAAATTCATCGGGTCGACGTTATAGATCTTAAGTGTCTGTTATTCAGGTTAACATAAATTCAGTAAGTCACAGGTTTGTCATTCTGAGGAGCCAGCGTTCTCCTGGCGACGAAGAATCTCTGACAATTTGCGCCGAGACTCTTCGTTCGCAGCAAGCGCTCGCTCACATCGTCCCGATGTCCTTCGGGAGAGTGACATGACCAAGAGTCAACCAATTAAGGTTAAACAGAATAGTAGCGTTGTAATGGTGCATCCGATGATTCGGAAAAGAAGGACCCCAAAACTGGCAGGCGTAGGAACCTGGGAACCTTCAAGACGCGCGCTGCCGCAGAAAAGCATGAACGGGAAGTGCAGTTCTTCAAGCGCCGTTAAACTGCTACCCTCTTGTTGACTTGCCGCTTAGGGTTCGTAAAAATATAAGTTCCCTCACCCACCGCGACAAGGATGTCGTTGCGAAGGCGTTCGTCCCGAAGCAATCTCCACTTTGCAGAAAAATCTGTAGTCAATGGGAGATTGCTTCGTCGGGAAGTGCGCCCTCGCCGTTTGAGGCTCGTCGCAACGACATGAGGGAAGTTAATAATTTACGCATCCTTATGGGGAATTGTATCTATATGCGACAGCCGAATAAAACTCCTTCAAAAATCGTGAAGGGATCTTTGCCAGTAAGCTCGGTTCGGTAAATCCTGTACGCGCGGCAAGGGTTTGGTACGTTTCAAAGGATAGGGGATGCGGAACCCAGGGGTTGCCGGAGTCCACATTGTATTCGACGAGCAGCAGAGACCCGTTCAATTTCAAGAATGACCTCACGTGCCGCAATACTTTTTCCTTTTCCTTGAAAAAATGAAGCGAATTCGCCATGAGGATGCCGTCGAGCGGGGGCAGGAAAAGCGCACCGCTGAAATCAGCGCGTACAGCGTGGATGTTCTGCGATGTTCCAAAACGCGCCCGATGGGCCTGTTCCAGTTTGCCAAGAGCGGCGCGGTCCTTGTCAATGGCATAAATTTCGGCCTTCATTCCAACCAGTTCACTCAGGGCAAGGGTAAACGCGCCGCTTCCAGCGCCGAAGTCCGCCCATGTGCCCCCCTGCATTAAATTTGCGGGGCGCAGGAGATTAACGTGATCCTTGTGATCCATTTGAAAATGGTATCATAAAGCTCATGGATGTAGTTGATTATCTCGATATGCAATTGCGGCTGGAAGGGAAGAGCGTTTTGGGTAGGGATTTTATAGCCACAAGATCGAAAACATAGCGTCTTCAGCCCGTATTCGAAGAGATCAGTATTTCATACTCGAATGTATAATCTTCTTAGAGGTGTCATATGATGAACAATCGTCAACTGTCTGATACTTTTACGCTCATCGCAAATTTACTGGAGATCAAGGGTGAGGTTGTGTATAAGACACTCGCCTATCGCCGGGCCGCGGAAAACTTAATGGGGCTCGGGCGCGAAGCGAGCGAGTATTGGAAGGAGGGGAAACTGGATGACATCCCCGGCGTGGGCAAGGCCATCGCGGAAAAAATCGATGAATTGTTGCGCACGGACAAACTTGAATTCCTTGAAAAGTTGAAACAGGAAGTGCCGCCTGGCCTGGTGGAGTGGCTTCCCATTCCCGGGCTCGGGCCCAAGCGCGCCGCCATGATATGGAAGACGCTCAACATCACAACCTTCGCGGAACTCCAGGCTGCCGCGCAGGAGGGAAAAATTCGCGACCTCCCGGGCATGGGCAAAAAGACCGAGGAGGCGATCCTTCAGGGAATGGAGTCGCTGGGCCGAAGGTCGGCGCGCATCCCGTTGGGCAGGGCGTATCCGCTCGCGCAGGAGATCATCGACATACTCATGAGTGTGGAAGGCGTTGTCGATGCGCAACCCGCCGGAAGCCTGAGACGGATGCGCTCGACTGTGGGCGATCTCGATATTCTCGTAGCGGCAGAAGATTCAGCAGCAGTGATGGATGCGTTCGTCAGGCTGCCGCGCATCAACCGTGTGCTGGGAAAAGGCGACACCAAGGCAAGTATTGAATTCAATGATGGCACGCGTGCCCAGTTGTGGGTGCATCCACCTGAGAAGTTCGGTACGGCACTGGTATATGCCACTGGCTCCAAGGATCATAACGTCCACTTGCGGGAAATTGCCCTTTCAAAAGGTTTGTCTCTCTCGGAACATTCGTTCGCCAGGCTAAAAGGTAAAGGTGAGATCCTGTGCGCCACGGAAGAGGAGGTGTATGAAACCCTCAACCTGCCGTGGATCGCGCCTGAACTGCGCGAAGACCGCGGCGAGATTCAGGCGGCGAAGGCAAAAAAGCTTCCAAAACTGATCGAGATCAAAAATATCAAAGCCGACCTGCAGACCCACTCCACCTGGAGTGATGGAAAACTCACAATGCTTGAAATGGCGCAGGCTGCGGCAAAGCGCGGCATCAAGGTCATTGCCTTCACCGATCATTCTGTGAGTCTTGGCGTCACAAATGGCTTGAGCATGGAAAGACATAAAGAACAGGCTGCCGAGATCAAAAAGATCCAGAAGCAGCTCGGTGGCAGGATTTTGGTTCTGCATGCCAGCGAAGTGGAGATCAAAGCGGATGGCACATTGGATTACCCGGATGAGTTTCTCGCCACGCTTGATCTTGTTGTGGCATCTCTTCACACCAGCCTGCGGCAGCCGCGTGAGAAGGTCACGCAGCGTGTCATCAACGCGATCCGCAACCCACATGTGGACATCATCGGTCATCCGACGGGACGTCTGATTCCGGACAGGGAAGGCGCGGATCTCGATATGGATGCGGTGCTCAACGCCGCGGCTGAATCCGGTGTGGCGATGGAGATCAACGCCCATCCTTCCCGCCTCGACCTGGACGATGTGTATGCCCGCCGTGCGAAGGATCTGGGAATCCCCATCAGCATCAACACCGATGCGCATTCTGAAGGTGACTTCGATATGCTGCCTTTCGGCGTGGCAACCGCGCGACGGGCCTGGCTCGAACCGAAGGACGTGATCAACTGCTGGACTACAAAAAAGCTGTTGGATTGGTTGAAGAAACGAGGAAAATGATCGCCTGCGAAGTCGGAATTTCCCCGTTTCGCCCGTAAGCCGTCCATTTCACCTCTGCTATAATCCTTAATATGATTCTAGTCACCGGCGCAACGGGATTCATCGGCCGCGCCCTCGTTCGTCATCTCTCCGAAACTGGACAACAAGTGCGTGTGCTTCTCCGTCCTTCACCGAACTCCCCACGTATTCCAAAGGGTGTGCCGGTGGAAGTGGCGGTCGTCAGTTTGAGCGATGAACGCGGTGTCCGTGCAGCCTTACGCGGTGTGGACCAGATCTACCATCTCGCCAGTGCCAGTTCACAGGGCCGGCGCGGCAACCTGCTCACTACCGACATCGAAGGCACACGCACGCTTGCCCTGGCTGCAAAGGATGCGGGCATCGAGCGGCTCATCTTCCTCAGCCATATTGGAGCAGACCGCGCCTCCGCGTTCCCAATCCAAAAAGCGAAAGGAATTGCCGAGGAGCACATTCGACGGAGCGGTGTTCCATATACAATTATTCGTTCTTCCGTTGTATTCGGTCCTGAGGATAACTTCACGAATAACCTTGCAGGTTTTATGCGCAGAGTTCCGTTTTTCTTTCCCATTCCGAGTGATGGCAGGACCCTGCTTCAGCCGTTATGGGTCGAGGATCTCGTGACCTGTCTGGTCTGGGCATTGGAGAATCCTGAAACGATCGATCAGACCTATGAGATCGGCGGCGGCGAATATTTCACTTTGCGTCAGGTGCTTGAGGCGCTGATGGACATCACGCATAGACGTCGCCTGTTCATCCCTCTCCCAACTCCCTACATGCGTGCCCTGTTTGTCATGCTTGATTCGTTCGTGCCAGACTTCAACACCTCCACGTATTGGCTGGATTATGTTTCTGTCAACCGAACATGCCCCGTGGATAACCTGCCCCGTACGTTTGGCTTGATGCCCGCCCGTTTTGCCTATCGTTTGGATTACCTGGCGCACAAACCGTGGTATTCCAATTTTGTCGAAAGAGTCCAAAAGACCTTTCGCCCCACGCGCTAACCCATGTCTGTTCCCGTTATAAAAATACTTGAGTCTGCCGAAGATATGACTGCCGTGGAAGAACTGCAGCGCGCGGTCTGGCCTGGCAGTGAAACAGACGTTGTCCCTGCGCACATGTTGATCACCGCCGTCCATAATGGCGGCCTGGTCGCTGGCGCCTATGCGGATGACCGACTCATCGGCTTTGTATTCGGTTTCCCCGGCATCGAATTTACACCCGATGGCCCGCGCCCGAAACACTGCTCGCATATGATGGGCATCCACCCGCAGCACCGCGATTCAGGCGTCGGCTTCGCGCTGAAGCGTGCCCAATGGCAGATGGTGCGTCATCAGGGCCTGGATCACATTACATGGACGTATGACCCCCTGCTCAGTCGCAATGCATATCTCAACATCACAAAACTGGGCGCGGTCTGCAACATATATCGCCGCTCCGAATATGGCGATATGCGCGATGGACTCAACGCCGGCCTGCCCTCCGACCGCTTCCAGATCGATTGGTGGATCAACACCCGCCGCGTTGAGAGAAGGCTGAGCAAGCGACCCCGCCGCCCATTGAAACTGGACCACTTCTCGAAGGCAGACCTTGAACCACTCTACACAGCTCATGCTCAAGCCGGAGGCTGGTCCCGTCCCCCTGAACATTTCTCTCCCCTGACGGGTAAACTCGCTCTTGCTGAAATCCCGTCCGATTTTGGTGCGCTGAAAGATGCTGATTTCGCGCTGGCACGTGACTGGCGCTTCTTCTCGCGCGAGGTTTTTGAAAACGCCTTTGCAGATGGCTACATCGTTACTGATTTTATTTTTGAGAACGAGCGCAGTTTTTATGTCCTGGCACATGGCGATAGCACGCTGGAACACTAACCCTTTGCGCTACGCAAGGCAATGCCTGGAACCTGTGCTTCCCCAGGCTGAGATTTGAACACAAACAAATACGCCGCAGATGCGGCGTATTTGTTTGGATGGATTGTGATTGAGGAGGTCGATCATGCTTGTTGAGACTGATTCACCTCCGTACTGAATTATTTTCACTGCGATCCTGGGCGTTCATGCCGACAGGATGATACGTTGGTTCGTTATAGGATGGCCGTGAAACCGTGGCTGCGGGTTTCGGCGCAGGTCGCGGATAGGACGCATTTGGGGTGCGGAACATTTCACTGTCAGAACGGTAGGAAGGTTTGTACTGTGACGATCGATTATCGGCCATCGTGAAGATCCGTTCTCCAGCGATGGAGAGGGTGTTGATTAACAGCACACGGATCAGAAGGACCATTGCGGCGACAAAGATCGGGACGATCCGTGTCATCGTTTCCTGGCCGAGCAGAACTCCACCCTGAGCGTTATGCTGAAGCATTGCCACCGACACTCCCCACCAGGTGAGGCTGGCGTTGAAAGCTGCAGCGAGGAACCACGCACCAAACAGGTACCAGACCTCCGCAGGTTCATCACGTCCCTGTTCAGGGGTGAAGATGCGGGCGATGCCGGCAAAGTCGATGCCACAGAAGGCAAAGGCCAGGATGGTGGCCCAGCGGACTGGACCAAAGGAGAGCCCTCCCAAAATATCCCCGAGTGCGAACACCGTGCTGGAATAGTTGAACACCTCGAATGCCAAAAGCGCCATCAGGATAATCCCGCCGAAGATCGTTCCACGCTGCAGGGAATTACCTTTAAGGAAGGGGAAAAGCTTGCTTGATGTTGAGCGGTTCATGGGAGCCTCCTGTGACATCACGTCACTGAATATGCAGTTGATAACGTTGTATATAATATAGAACAATTGTTCTAAAAAGTCAATAGGCAATCTGAAAATTGGATCATAAAAGGAATTTCCACCCCTGAATGTATGCCTTGTTGCCCCCTGTTGTGGAGCACATTGTACAAGGCGCTCCGTCTACGATCAACTATTCCTCCAGCAGCGCCTTATGGACGGCATCCAGCGTTTGCAGCGCAGTGAGATTGCGCCAGGGCCACGCCGTCTTCATGCGAGTGGGATCATCAAAGAAGTTGCGTGCAAACGTCAAGTGGAAGCCATCGGAGGCCAGCCCATGGTCAGGCAGCGGCTGGACAGCCGCCCAGAAGTTCCACAAGGGGATTTCGTACTCGTATGCGATCTGTGCAACGGTCGCGTTGATGGCATGGTCACCTTCGAGGTTGTCGGCCTTGGTGGCGATGATGGGCAGTGCGCCTGTTTCAATGATACGATCCAGCACACGCCGCATGTATTTGTCATATTCCTCGGCCGGCTTGTCCGACCACCAGGTCTCCATGCTGACGATAACGACAGATGGTTTCCAGGTCCGCAATTCGCAATCGAGCGGGGATTCATTCGGGTTGCAGGATTTTGGATCGGAGCGCAATGGCGAGATCACAGCCGCAGCATTGAATCCGCCTTTCACCGCCAGGCTGACCCGCGAGAACGATCCCTGGTAGTAATCTATGCTGGGCTGCAGATAGGCATACTCAGCACCCAGGCTGTAATCTCCAGCTTTATCAAATGTTGAAAGAAAATAGGATGAGACGTTCTGGCAATCACCGATGATGGAGAAGTGAGTTGGGTCGGTTCCCAGCCTCAAACCATATTCATGGATCTGACGCGCCCGCTCGCTTACACCCGTCGGCACAACCGGCATTTCCATCCACGCACCCTCGGGGAGTAGCTCTTTGCGGACGGGCGTCCCTATCGGTGCGGGTGTGGCCGTATGCGTTGCGGGAAGGTCAACAGCCTGTATAAGGGGATTCTTTACCGGCTGGGTTGAAATAGGTTCCTCGGTCACAAAAGTATTGGCTTGCGTTCGCACTTGTCCCGATGAGCAGGCGGTGAGAAGCATGCTAACCATTAAGAGAAGAAATATTTTTTGTTTCATAGTCCTTTTTATTTGCAGAGGTTTGGAATTTCCTGTGCAACCTGTACAGCAAGAAGAGATTCACCATACGGGGTCATGTGTACGCCGCTGTTGGTAAATTCCTGCATGGGAACCAGGTCCCATGTATCCAGATAATTCCAGTTATTTTGCGCGGCGCGTTCGGCAAGTAAATTGCGATACTCATCATACGCCCAGCGCGGGTAAAAGAAATTATAGCGGATATCGCTGTTCAGGCCGTTGCTGATCAGGATGGGTTCATTGATCAGCAGTTTAGGCACATTTGCTGCGGACATCCCCGCATCCAGGATATCGAACGAGAGGTTGTCACGCAGGGAGACCGGGGTGAGATCATAAAACTGATCATCGGCGTCCAGGTCGATCTGCGCACGCGCGTAGTCTTTGGGATAGAACTGATCGATCCCGGTGGCCGCCCATAACAGGCCGTCCATTTGCAGGCGGAAAAGGTCGGCAACTTCCCGCCTTCGGCCTACGAGCGTCTGATCCCGGTTCGAGGCCTGCATCAACTGCGGATCATACGGGTCCAGGTTCAAGTTGTACGTTGCAATAAGTTCACGAATGCGGTCAGGGTTGTTTGCCACGAGTGGCGCGCCAAACTGCTTGGCTTTCGGGAGCGATTCGAGCGTTGTGAGCCAGATCACCATATCGGGCTGGTATTGCAAAGCCTGATCGAGAAGGAGCAATTCCTGGGCAAGCGAGATGTAAGGGTATCCCAGATTATAGACCTGCACATCTCTGCCACAGGCAGTGATGGCACCTGCATTTAGTTGCCCGGCCAGAGTTTGCTCAGGGGTGAGCAGTGTACCCCACACAGATGAGTCGCCAATGAGCAGGACGCGATACTCATCAGGCCCCTTCCCAGCTCCACTGATGATATGCGATGCAAACATCGCGTCCAGATCAAAGATGCTGCGGTTGTAGGCCTGGCGTGCCTCACCAAACGGGAATCGTTCCCGCCCGGGAAAAACTGAGTTGTATAAAGATAATTTCCCAAGGGGAACGTCCTTCAGAAGGATGAATACAAAGTTGAACAGCAGGAACAGTGCTGTTGCCTTGAGAAGAACTCCAAAGAGGCGGATGCGTGGTTTGTTTTGCATACTTTTCTGTTTAACCTTAATTGGTTGACGCTTGGTCATGTCATGCTGAGCGAGGCGAAGCATCTCTACGACTGAAAACCGAGACCCTTCGCTACGCTCACACCGTTCGTGCCGCGAGCACGTCGGTGCGAGACGGCATCGTCCCGACACCTGCACCCACCGTGATTTGCTAAGCAAATCATGCGGTGTGTCCTTCGGGAGGGTGACAATCTGTAAGGTAATTTTTGTTAACCTGAATAAAAGCTTCAGGCGGCTAGAGCAAATTAAATAACTTCTCGAATACCTGCCACGAGAGGGATGGACTGCTCAACGCAAAGAAGACCCATCCCAGCACGACGAAGTGGAAGGTGAGCAATACTCCACCGATCTGCAAAGCGCGTTGCATACGTGGATTATTTGTGTTGAAACGGGTCTTTGCAAAATCACTCCAGCGGTTTTGGAGGAAGAGACCAAGCCCGTGCCACAGGCCCCAGAAGATGAAGTTGATTGTCACTCCGTGCCATAAGCCGATGATCAGCATTGTGGCGATCTGGCCGATCAGAATCATCATCCATGCAGGGATGGATTTTGGGCCGCGCAGCCAGCGGTTGAAGGGATTGAAGAAGTAGGAACGGATCCATTGGGTCAACGTCATATGCCAGCTGTTCCAAAATTGGGTCAGGTTTGGTTTTGTATACGGCGCGGCAAAGTTCTCAGGAAGTTTGATGCCAACGAGACGAGCCATGCCAATGGCAATGTCTGTGTAGCCGCTGAAGTCGAAGTAGATCTGAAAAGCATACGCGTAGAGGATGATCCACATCCAGCCTGTGGTGCGGACCTGCTCAGCGAGCGCGTCGTTGAGTGCGATCAATGCCAGTGTATCTGCGATGACGAATTTCTTGAAGAGTCCAAGTGCAAGTCGCTGAACTGCGACCAAAGTCTCCTCTTGATTGAGTGCAAAGTCCTTCCGTAGATCCTGTGCGAAGCGCTCAGCGCGATCAATGGGACCTGCGGCAAGTGTGGGAAAAAATACAACATACGTCCCGAACTCTGCCAGTGTGAGATCAGGCAATCGCCCCATTTGTTTGTCGCGCAGCACATGGATGAGGCGGAAGGCAATGTATGAAAAGCCCAGCCAGCGCAGGTCTGTCGCTAACGCGCTTTCGATGGGACGATTTGTGAGCGTTCGAAAGAAAATGCTGCCCTGCAGGGAGAGTGACGGTGTCTTGAGAATAACAAGCAGAGTAATCAACACTGCGATTACGACCGCTAAAATCAATACGGCGCGGCGCGAAATCCATGTAATGGATGCGATCCCAACCGTGATGAGTGTGGCAAAAGCAATAAAAAGTATAAAGCGTGGGGGTGTTGTTACCGAAAGCGAATCGGGTAGAAAGTATCGTGAGAGATCAACAAGAGTTGCAACTGTAGCAATGATGAACAGAGCGATCAGGTTTGAACGCGCCCGCCACGCACCGGGTCGCGATGTCATGAACCATATCAGAACGATGAGCGCAAGGGTGATGGACGGCAGCCAGAAATCAAAGGAGCGTAGCGGGATGGCTGGCTGAAGCCAGTAAACTGCGAAAACGCTGATGGCAAGCAGCAGATACGTTCGCCAGGCGCCCCGCGTCAGTGTGCCGACCAGCAAGGCGGCTGAGATGGAAGCGCCGATCTCGATGAGTCCCATTTAGAAGCCCTGATAGATCCATACAGGACTGCTGTCCGTTGTAAAAACGATCAACGCGATGGCAATGATAAAAAGCACGAATGCCCAGATATTCTCCGGTGTTGCGACGGCTCGCCACCAATTGTTTAGCGTGTCCCGCATACCAGCCAATCCCCGCCTTCCTGAACGACCTGATAGGTCCGCACAGAGAGGTCGAGTTCCTGATCTTCATTGTTGTAGCTGGCGATGATACTGCCGTTGCAGAGCACAAGCGCTGTGTCACCGTCGGTGCCTGTCTGTTGGCAGGCTGCACTCTCAAGCCGCGCAGTGACCGCTTGAAATGAGTCAAGTTCAATGAGCGCATCCTCCTCCCAGGCTCCACACACCAATGTGGGCAGGCGATCTGCATCCTTAGCCACCAATGTGTTGAGATACTCTTCAACAGCCTTTGCAGGTGCATCGGTGTTGGATGAAGAACATGCCGCAAGCAGGAGACTGGCAGTCACCGCCAGGATAAGTGTTAATAAAACGTTACGCATAAAGCCTCCAGGGGATATTCGGACTGGGATTATAAATGAAGATTTACCCGCGCACAAAATAAATAATGGAAATGATCACGCCGATGGTGACCACGGTCCAGCGCAGCGTGGATGGTTTGATGCGCCCCGCCAGCCGACCGCCCAATGTCCCGCCGATCAACGCGCCGACTGCCATTACCAGCGCCGCAGACCAAACTACCTGGCCTGAAAAGAGGAAGAAGATGGCTGCGGCAACATTGACGCTAAAGGCGACTGCCTGCTTCAACGCGTTGAGACGTGTCATCGAATCGTCGAGCGTTAATCCCAATGCGGATAGAACGATCACGCTCAAGCCTGCGCCGAAATAGCCGCCATAGATGGATGCCAGCCCGACAGGTAACCAGCTCAATTTTTCGAGCCTGGCGCCATGACCCTCTCCCATACGGCGAACCAGCCACGCACGAACAGGATCCTGCACGGCGAGCAGTCCTGATGCAAGCAAAATGAGATAGGGAACCAATTCTCTGAATAGTTTTTCACCCGTCTGCAAAAGAAGAAATCCACCTATCACGCCGCCCACAATACTGGCAGGCACGATCAGCCATAAGCGGTGTGTTTGCGTTTTGAGATCATTCCACTGTGCAAGCGTGCCGCCAAAATAACCGGGACAAAGCGCCACAGTGTTGGTCACATTCGCGGCGACAGCAGGGATGCCTAAAAAGGTAAGTATCGGAAATGTGATAAGCGTCCCGCCGCCCGCAAGTGCGTTGACCGCGCCAGCCGCGAGCGCGGCAAGTGCGGCGAAGAGGTAATCGAGACCGTTGAGCATGATGTCGGATTCCTTTATTGGAAATTTCATGGCAAGTATAGCATTATTGGTTTTCTTGACTATCCTGGATACGATGCGTATAATCCCAGTCATTCTGGAGTAGTAAGCGTCTGATAGACTGATAGAGAAGGATGCGAACGGTGGAAGCATCTGCAGGGAAGCAGCGCTGAAGTCGCCCGAACTTATTGACGAAGAAAGGCTCGCAGAGTGCCGAGTAGACCGTCACGGGAATGCCCGTTACAGCATGGGCTGATGTGGGTCAGCCAAAGAGTGCAGTCGAAAGGCTGAATTGAGGTGGTACCGCGACACGCTTGTCGTCCTCATGTTGGACGAGGCGTGTTTTTGTTTAAAAAGCAGGAGAACCAATGCATACAAAGCAGGTGATTCAATCTCAATATCTTGCGGCGCTTGCCATGTTTAAACAGGTGGTTGTCAATTGTCCGCAGTCGGTATGGGATGCTGCGGGAGACAAGTTCAAATTCTGGAGCAAGTCTTATCATGTGCTGTTCTTTGTCCATTTATATCTACAGAATGCCGGGAAGGATTTTGTCCCATGGGAAAAACATCACGACCCTGATGGCGATGTACCATTCTCAAAAGACGAAGTGCTCGAGTATTTGGAATTTGTAGAAAAACAGGTTATGGAACGCGTCCCTGCCACGGACCTGGATGCAGAATCAGGCTTCCATTGGTATCCGGTCAATAAACTGGAATTGCAGTTCATCAACATCAGGCATATCCAGCAGCACACAGGTGAGTTATATGAGAGCCTGGGAACCCGTGAAAATATCGAACTTGGCTGGGTAGGTTTCAGCCGAACTCTCAAGGAGAACGAATGACAAAACAGGAATTACCGAAGGCCTATGACTTCAAATCCACCGAGCCGCGCATCTATGAGATGTGGGAGATGGGCGGTTACTTCAAGCCGCACAACGACCCCAACAAACCGGACTTTGACCCGAACGTGGAACCGTTTGTCCTGGCCATTCCGCCGCCAAACGTAACAGGTGAGCTGCACATCGGACATCCCATGTTCGTCAGCGTGGAAGACCTTATGGTCCGTTATCACCGCATGAAGGGATATTCAACATTGTGGATTCCCGGCACCGATCATGCTGGCATTGCTACGCAGCTCATGGTGGAGCGCGACCTGCTGAGAAATGAGGAGGTCACGCGCGAAGAACTCGGGCGGGACGAATTCGTCAAACGCACGTGGGAGTGGAAGCATAAATACGGCGGACTCATCACGAATCAGATTCGACGCCTCGGCGCGTCCTGTGACTGGAGCCGCGAGCGCTTCACTCTGGACCCGGGCCTGAGCCTGGCAGTCCGTGAGGCTTTTGTGCGCCTCTACGAAAAAGGACTCATCTATCGCGGTCCTCGTTTGATCAACTGGTCACCAGGGCTCAAGACTGCAGTCTCTGACCTCGAAGTGGAATACAGCGAAGAAGAAGCCACGTTGTATTACTTCAAATACAAGCTCAAGGATTCCGACCCCGCTACGGGGGCAGGTGAGTTCATTCCTGTTGCCACCGTTCGTCCCGAAACGATCCTGGGAGATACCGCGGTGGCTGTCCACCCGCAGGATGAACGATATAAAAAATATGTGGGTATGAGCGTTATCGTGCCCATGGTGAACCGTGAGATCCCCGTCATCGCGGATGAATATGTGAGCATGGAATTCGGAACTGGCGCGCTCAAGATCACGCCGGGCCATGACCCCAACGACTACGCCATCGGCCAGCGTCACAACCTGCCCGTCATATCGGTGCTGGATACAGCCGCGAAGATCAATGAAAACGGCGGCCAGTACCAGGGTCAGGACCGATTCGATGCGCGCAAAAATATGTGGGCGGATATGAAAAAAGCCGGTCTCGTCATCAAGACCGAGTCATACCGTACGACTATCCCGCGTTCACAGCGTGGCGGAGAGATCGTCGAGCCGATGATCTCCACGCAATGGTTCGTAACCATCGAGCCCCTGGCAAAAACTGCGCTCGATGCCGTGAAGGATGGCCGCATCCAGATCGTCCCGGAACGATTTGAGAAGACGTATTTCAACTGGCTTGAGAATATCAAGGATTGGTGTATCAGCCGCCAGTTGTGGTGGGGACATCGCATCCCAGTCTGGTATTGTCCTGATCACCACATGACCGTTGTCCGTGAAGACCCAACCCAATGCGCGACCTGCGGCTCGAAGGATATCCACCAGGACGAAGATGTGCTGGATACATGGTTCTCCTCAGGGTTATGGCCCTTCTCAACACTGGGCTGGCCTGAGCAAACACCCGATTACAAATATTTCTACCCGACCACCTATATGGAAACGGGCTATGACATTCTGTTCTTCTGGGTGGCGCGCATGATCATGATGGGCATCGAGTTCACCGGGCAGGTACCGTTCCATACCGTGTACTTACACGGACTCGTACGCGATGAGATCGGTCGCAAAATATCCAAGACCACTGGCAATGTGATCGACCCGCTGGTGCTCATTGATGAATTCGGAACGGATGCGCTGCGCTTCAGCATGCTGGTTGGGTCTACACCTGGTAACGATACAAATGTGGGCTCCAAGAAAGTGGAGGCCAACCGCAACTTCGCCAACAAATTATGGAATACAGGCAGGTTTGTGATCAATGCTGTGGCTTCGCTCACGCCAACCTCTCTCCCCGCGGGAGAGGGTGTCCGAAGGACGGGTGAGGGAGACTATACCCTGGCCGACTCATGGATCTGGGCAAAGCTGCAACAGCTTGTCCGGGATGTGGAACGGCTCTTTCAGAACTTCCAATATGGTGAGGCAGGCCGTCAGATTTACGAATTTATCTGGAGTGACTTCGCGGACTGGTATTTGGAAATTGCCAAGGAACAACTCAAAAATGATGCAACAAGAACGCGCACAGCCGAAACGCTTGCGCGCGTACTTGATATGTCTCTGCGATTGCTCCATCCGTTCACGCCATTTGTGACGGAGGAGATTTGGGGCTATTTGCGGAGAACAATTCTCGAGTCACCAATCTCGCATCTTACGCAGGACTGGCCCAACGCCTTGATCGTGGCGAGCTGGCCCGAACAGCGCGATCTCGAGGGCTGGGAAGAATCCGGGACCGCAGATTTTACCCTCATTCAGGACATCGTCCGCTCGATCCGCAACCTGCGCGCGGAGAAGAATGTGGCTCCCAGCAGGCGCATTGCTGCGAGCATTGCCGCAGGCGCAAGGTTTGACCTGGTGAAGGAGCAATCCAAATTGATTGCATCACTGGCGGGGTTGAACGAGGCTGAGCTTGTGATCACAGAATCATTGGGCGACAAACCCACGGATGCTGCCGCGCTCGTGGTCGGCTCCGTGGAAATCTATCTTCCGCTGGCAGGCATGGTTGACCTCGCCGAAGAGAGAACGCGCCTCGAAAAGGAATTAAAGGAGGCGCAATCACATATTGAGCGCCTGGAAAAATTACTCTCAAGTGACTTTGCCAACAAGGCTCCGTCGGCATTGGTCCAAAAGGAACGCGAAAAGCTCGCTGCCTACATAGACACCAGCGAAAAGATCAAAACACAATTGCGGTAGCAAATCAGGAGATGTCAGTTTTCCCACATGACAAAATCCATCAAATAAAAGATGTTCGTCCATTGACGCATGGAATGGCATACGATAATTTTATAGTCGAAACAAATCTTTTTACGGAGAAACAACCATGACCATGAAAATTACCGAAGATTGCATCGCCTGCGGCGCTTGCGTACCCGATTGCCCCACTGAATCCATCAGCGAAGGCGACGGCATCACCTACGTCATCGATCAGGCAACCTGTGTCGAATGTGAAGGCCACGCTGATTCACCCAAGTGCGTAAGCGTCTGCCCTGTAGACTGCATCGTCAAAGCTTAATTGCGTTATAGTATACCTGTGGTCGCAAATTGCGCTTTCCCGTCAGGGAAACTCGGCAATTTGTGACCGGGACGGGTATAATTTTGACAACCAAATAAAAACCTTCGGGGCAGGGTGTAATTCCCGATCGGTGGTACAGCCCACGAGCTTATGGAGTGCAGGAGCTTGCTCCTGCAAACAAAGCATGATCCGGTGAAACTCCGGGGCCGACAGTGATAGTCTGGATAGAAGAAGGATGTAGGCTCACACGAGTCTGATTCGACGTACCGCCTGGGCGGTATGATATAAGTCCCCGAAAACGAAATCTGTTTTCGGGACTTTTTATTCGCTTCAACCTCGGCCGACGCCTGTCACCGCGCCCCGCAAGTTATCTGTGCGAGGCGCTTTTATGTTAAAAGCCGGACGGGCCTATTTCGTCGAAATGATTGTTATGAAACCTGACCTTATTCACACTCTCTCAAAAAACCAGAACCGTAACTGGCTGGGGCTTGTCTCTTTGCTGGTTGGTCTGCTTGCCTGGCATCTCGTTGCACAGTACAGCGGGTTGCCTAACTTCATTCTGCCGTCTCCCCCAAGTGTGTGGACTCGTTTCCTCAAAGCCGTTAGCGATGGGAGCCTGCCCTATCACACTGCAATCACACTAGTTGAAATAGTGCTTGGCTTGTTCGCCGGGGTTGGTTTCGCCACTTGTGTTGGATACGTCCTCGCCAAGTCTCGTGCACTGGAGAGAATTTTGTCACCCTACATTGTTGCCAGTCAGGCGATACCCATCGTTGCGATCGCGCCCCTGCTTGTCATCTGGCTGGGAGATGGGATTCTCTCAAAGGTGGTCATTTGCGCGTTGATCGTGTTTTTCCCGGTGCTGGTGAACACGATTGTCGGTGTTCGGGCCGTCCCGCCAGCGTTATACGACTTGATGAACTCATTGCATGCGACGCGTTCTCAGATCATGTGGAAGGTGGAAGTACCCGCGTCGCTGCCTGTGTTTCTTGGCGGCTTGCGCATCGGCGCGACATTGTCTGTGATCGGTGCGATTGTTGGTGAACTGGTGGACGCCGAGGAAGGACTCGGTTTCCTTTTACAACTGGGAGATTTTCAGTACGACACGCCCATGGTCTTTGTGGCTGTGTTCACATTGATTGCACTGGCATTGGTGTTATATGGATTTGTGACGTTATTGGAAAAAAGATTTTTGAAATGGCAGGAAAAGATTTAACCGCTGGTTGAGTGGCGGCGTGTGTCCGCCGTTTCGAAACCAGCACGTTACAGGTAAACAAGAAATACAACAGAAAAAATGGAATTTGTGGTTTCGATACGGGTTGAAAAAGCACTCGACCCTGCTCAACCACCGTAAAGGATAATACAAGGAGATACTCTATGTTTCATAAGATAGTTTTGATCATGCTTGGGATGGCACTCACTCTTTCGGGATGTGCCAGCTCAAATTCCACAAAAAACGCGCAGGTATTGACCAAAATCCGCCTGCCGATGGGGTACATCCCGAATATCCAGTATGCGCCATTCTATGTCGCCGTCGAAAAAGGATATTTCCGTGATGCGGGAATTGAGGTCGAGTTCGATTACAACTTCGAAACGAAAGGCGTTGAACTGGTAGGCGCGGGCGAGCTGCCGTTTGCACTCGTTTCAGGTGAGCAGGTTTTGCTGGCGCGTGCGCAGGGACTGCCCGTGACGTATGTTGCCGCGTGGTATCAGCAGTATCCTGTTTCAGTGGTGGCAAAAAGTGAACTGGGGATCCTTATCCCGCAGGACCTGAAGGGGAAAAAGATCGGTCTGCCCGGTTTGTTCGGCGCGAACTATGTGGGTTTGCGTGCACTGCTGTTCGAAGCTGGGATGAGTGAGGAGGATGTCACTCTTGATTCAATTGGCTTCAATCAGGTGGATCTGCTCGCCGCGGGTCAACAGGATATCGTGGTCGGGTACGCGGCAAATGAACCGATCCAGCTGCGTGCGCGTGGGATTGCCGTGACCGAGCTGCGCGTGGCAGATTATGTCCAGCTCGCCTCAAATGGAATTTTGGCAGGCGAAAAAGTGATCGATGAAAACCCTGATTTGGTGCGGGAGTTTGTGGGCGCGTTCCTGAAAGGGCTGGCAGATACGATCACAATTCCGGATGAAGCTTTCAGGTTAAGCGAATCGCACATCCCCAATTTTGCCGATCTCGATCAGGCCGTGCAAATGCAGGTGCTTGAAACTTCCGTCGAACAATGGAAGGCCGGTCGACTCGGTTATTCTGAGCCACAGGCATGGGAAAACATGCAGGACGTTCTCTTCCAAATGGGTCTGATTCCCGAAGAGGTGGATTTGGGCAAGGCATTCACCAATGAGTTTATTCCGTGATGTCGTTGCGAGTCTTCGAGAAGCAATCTCCCTATTAAGTTGAGATTGCTTCGCAACTTATGCTCGCAATAACATGGAAAAGATTATGTCCCACATACCCATCCTTACCATTCGTAACTTGAGCGCCGTGTTTCCTGATAACAACGGTGGATTGCGCGCACTGGAGGACGTCTCCTTTGACGTGCATCCGCGTGAATTTGTCTGTGTGTTGGGACCCTCAGGTTCGGGCAAAACCACCCTGCTGCGAATCCTTGCAGGGCTAATTTCTCCAACGTCGGGTTCCTTCATGTTTGGTCACGGTGAACAACCAAGCATTGGCATGGTCTTTCAACAGGCGAACCTTATGCCGTGGCGCACGGTGATCGAGAACATCAAACTTCCACTGGAAGTGAAACAAATGGATGAATCCATCTCGCGCCTCAAAACGCAGGAGATGATCGAACTGGTAGGCTTGCAGGGGTTCGAAGACTCACTGCCGCGCGATCTCTCCGGCGGGATGGCGCAACGCGTGGCGATTGCGCGGGCGCTCATCCATGACCCAGACCTGCTTCTGCTCGATGAGCCGTTTGGATCACTGGATGCTTTAACCCGCGAACGCATGTGGACGGAGTTGTCGCGCATCTGGCAAATGCGACAGAAGACCGTCATTATGGTGACCCATTCGATCAACGAATCATTGTTTCTGGCAGACAGGGTATTGGTGCTGACTCAACGCCCCGGCAAAGTGAAGCTTGACCTGGAAGTGGACCTGCCTCGTCCGCGCACCGACGATATGCGTTACACCCCGCATTTTGGGCAACTCGCGAGGAAATTACGCGGGACGATCGAATAAAGCTGTAGGGAACGTCAGCTGAAGTTCCCTACAGCTTTATGGCACGATCCAGACTACAAAAGTCAGTTCTGACTTTTTATATTCCCCACGAACTTCCCAACAGCCCAGCGTCGGGAAATCAACCCCAGTAAGCATGGCATCACCGATATCATCGGCAAAGGCATTGGTGGCTCCATAAAATCTGAGCGGCGGAGCTTCTGCGTCAAGTCTTCGTCCACTCACAATCAGGGCCGGCTTTTGTTCATGTTTTACGTTAAACAGCTTGCTCCACCACATGATTTTTTGTGTATATCCCTCTGGGCTATGGGGCAGGCCGGCCCCTACACCGTTTGTGTGAAGAGCAGTCCACAAGCCTTCGGAGCCAAACCAGAAGATGCCATCCCATGGCGCATTGGGTGAATATGGTTCGGGAGCTTCGAAGGTAGCGTTTCCAGCGGTCGTGACAGGACAAGCTTTGGGAGGAGTGGATGCTGCAACTTCAGCCTGTGCAGTTTCGGTTAAGGATAAGACACCGGGCACATTGGTTGGCATACGATAATCTTCGAGCGAACTTATATCTCCACGTTGACCATTCACGCTCGAAGCGCAACCAGTCAGCAGAGACGCCACAAAGAGTAGAGGGAAAAAGCTATACAGCCTGTGCATGGATATGTCTCCTTTCAGATACACACTGTATACACCGCTATGAACTAACTCGTTCCCTCTTTATTCAATTAAGATGTTGTGTTTGTAACTGCTTTAGGTCTCCAAGTAACTTTTGCGTCGCCTCAGTAACTTCCGCCACCGCTCTCTCGAACGCCTCCTCATTGACCCTGGATGGCTTTCGATAGCCACTGACTTTCCTTACGAACTGCAGAGCTGCGGCACGGATTTCCTCGTCTGTAACAGGGACTTCAGCGTTATGCAATTGTTTTATACTTCTGCACATATAAAGCTCCTTTTGCTGTTCTTAGCTGATGTTTGAAAAATTAATTTTCATTTTTTATGTCTTTGCGAGCCTTCGGGAAGCAATCTCAAGGCTCAATGTAGCCGCAAATTTGATTGAAAACAGGAGATTGCTTCGCAAAGTGCGCTCGCAACGACATAGACTTGGTGGAAGTTATTAATTCAAAATTCAGTAGCTGATCTTGATTAAGTATACCTATAACGTATAAATAGTGACTCCATAGAAGTGGAACAGAGTAATAAGTTACTCGTTGTATTGTACGATGCGGACGTGAAACCGGTGTACGGATTCGGGAGTTTCTAAGATTTCGTCCGCCAGGAGTACACTGATTAAGACTTTAATT
The DNA here is from genome assembly GCA_039932795.1 of Chloroflexota bacterium. GTDB lineage: Bacteria > Chloroflexota > Anaerolineae > Anaerolineales > Villigracilaceae > Defluviilinea. The sequence goes on along the minus strand of JBDTPH010000252.1, from coordinate 2,040 downwards.
AAAAATGCGGGAATATATCTGTTAACCATGGCTTCAGTATGTCCTCTTTTATCGTGCTCATCTGAGCAAACCTCAACCCCACATCCCACTCTACAGGCAACACCACAACCAACCATCACATCCAGTCCCGTGTCAGCTCCTTTTCATCTGTATGGCGAGACATTAACTGACGTCACTTATTGTACGGTGGATAATTTGCCCCAGAAAATGGACATCTATTTTCCAACTTCAGGAGGTCCCTGGCCTGTTCTGGTGTATGTGCATGGCGGCAGCTGGATGCATGGTGACAAGTCTGAAGCCGCGATGTTTGCCCATGGTATGACATCGCAGGGCTATCTTGTTGCTTCGATCAACTATCGTCTATATCCTGCTGGAACGTACCCTGCCATGATTCAGGATGTAAAGTGTGCCATCCGCTCATTACGGGCGAATTCAGATCAATATAATCTTGACCCAAATCGGATTGGTGCAGTTGGCGTCAGTGCGGGCGGACATCTTGTTTCGCTGCTTGGAACGTCAGATCCGGGCATATGGGATGTGGGTGAATATCCCGACCAGTCCAGCCGTGTGCAGGCGGTCATCTCCATGGCCGGGGTCATGGACCTTACACGAAGTTTCCCCACTGCAGATATTGAAGCCATGCAACATATCGGGTTTGGCGAAGATAATATTGTGGAGGCCAGCCCGATCACTCACGTGACAGAAGATGATCCTCCTTTCCTGCTGATCCACGGTGATATGGACACGGTTGTCCCTGTTGAGCAATCACAGTTGATGTTTGACAGCCTGGTGCAAGCGAACGTCCTGGCGCAACTGATTATCGTGAACAACGCAGACCACTCCTTCATTGCACCCAATGGCTCGGCCTCGCCAACGCCGGGTGAGATCCATCAGATCATTGTGGATTTTCTCGCACAACATTTCAAGTAATTTCTGAACCAGATGTTATGGAGGAGGGGCAACCTAGCCTTAAGAGCAGGCTATAGCTGATTGACAGTCCGTTTTTTGTACGGTAATATTTCGACATCGAACTATACGATGTCAAAGGAACTGATATGCCCACCCACTTCAATGGCTCGCGCGCAGAGATGCGAACGCTGGATACCTTTATCAAGCTGACACGCTGCACCAACTCGCTATTTAGCCGCCTTACCGAGCGCAACACGCTCGGTGATATCACGCCGTCTCAATTCGCGGTGTTGGAAGCGCTTTACCATCTCGGCTCCATGACGCAGGGCGAAGTGGGTGCAAAGGTTCTGAAAAGCGGCAGCAATATGACAACGGTCATAGACAATCTTGAACGGGATGGCCGGGTACGACGCGAACGCGACGCGAAAGACCGCAGGGTGATCCATGTCCATTTAACGGAGGCAGGCACGGGGAAGGTTGAGGCGATCCTTCCGGGCCACATCGCTGCTTTGGTGGAGGAGTTCAGTGTCCTCTCTGCCAGTGAGCAGCAGAGCCTCGCCGGGTTGTGTAAAAAACTGGGCAAAGGGAAGGCATCCAAATGAGCGTCCGCGGCGCGCAGGCGTTGATCACAGCGGCAGTGACAGTCTGGGCAGGTGTGACGGTACAGCCGCATCGCTTCGGCGGCGTGGAATATGTGATCGGCAAACGCGAGCTTGGACACATCCACGGCGACCACATGGTGGATATCCCCTTCCCAAAAAAAGTGCGCGATGAGATCGTTGCCGCAGGGCGCGCACAGCCACATCATATTTTGCCTGAGACAGGCTGGGTGAGTTTTTACCTGCGGCAGGATGATGATGTAGACAAGGCGATCGTTCTGCTTCATGAAAGTTATGAGATCGCGATGAAACAAAAATCAAAACATATGGAGGTATAGGATGAACAACAAAATTATTGCAGTAACCGGAGCAACAGGACAACAGGGTGGAGCTGTCGCAAGAAAACTTCTGGCTGATGGCTGGCAGGTGCGCGCGCTGACCCGCGACATCAACAAGCCTGCCGCGCAGGAATTGAAATGGGTGTGTTTCAAATGAGTTGAAAATCTGGTATCAATAAAGTGAGTTCATCACA